>JAXJQQ010000059.1:0-40429 GCA_036311065.1 Acutalibacteraceae bacterium
GACTAGGACGCTAGTTCTAGAGGAGTCAACCTTGGAATACCACCCTTAATTTACTTGATTTCTAACCTAGGACCGTGATCCGGTTCAGGGACAGTGTCTGGTGGGCAGTTTGACTGGGGCGGTCGCCTCCTAAAAAGTAACGGAGGCGCCCAAAGATTCCCTCAGAATGGTTGGAAATCATTCGTAGAGTGTAAAGGTATAAGGGAGTTTGACTGCGAGACCTACAAGTCAAGCAGGTGCGAAAGCAGGGCATAGTGATCAGGCGATTCAGAATGGAATGGTCGTCGCTTAACGGATAAAAGTTACCCCGGGGATAACAGGCTGATACCACCCAATAGTTCACATAGACGGTGGTGTTTGGCACCTCGATGTCGGCTCGTCACATCCTGGAGGTGGAGTTGCTTCCAAGGGTTGGGCTGTTCGCCCATTAAAGTGGCACGCGAGCTGGGTTCAGAACGTCGTGAGACAGTTCGGTCCCTATCCGTCGTGGGCGTAGGAAAATTGAGGAGAGCTGTTCCTAGTACGAGAGGACCGGAATGGACGCACCTCTGGTGTATCTGTTGTAACGCCAGTTGCATCGCAGAGTAGCTATGTGCGGACGGGATAAACGCTGAAAGCATCTAAGCGTGAAGCCCCCTCCAAGATAAGATATCCCATAGCATAAGCTAGTAAGACCCCTCAAGGACTATGAGGTTGATAGGTTGCATGTGTAAGTGCAGTGATGCATTCAGCTAGGCAATACTAATAGGTCGAGGGCTTGACCATATTCTTGGTTCTATATACTACAATATCCTCTTTCTTCACTTCCTTTGTTTAGTTTTGAAGGTACAAACTGACCACTCAATTACGAGTGGTCTTTTTTCTTGCCTTTTTTTATGTTATCTGTTAAAATAGTGACAACAATAATAATCGGAGTGATTTTATGAGCGACAACATATACCGTACCCTGAGAAAAAAAGCTGCACAGGATAACACCCTTCTCAACAGCCTTGAAACTGCTCAGGATGTTCTTCATATTGACCGACTGAGGCTTCTTAAAATTGAAAACGGACAGAAAACGCCCGAGCCTGAGGACATCGTTTCAATGGCGGAGAATTATGACGCTCCCGAGCTTCGCAATTATTACTGCTCAAAGGAGTGTCCTATCGGTTGCAGTGCTGAGCCGCTTATTTACGACGATCTTGATAAAATCTCGGTCCGCCTTATGTCTGCATTGCATTTTTTGCAGAATGCTGAGGATAAGATTTATTCTATTCTTGAAGACGGTAAGATTACGGATAATGAACGCCCAGAATTTGAAAATATACTCGATACCCTTGAAAAAATTGCTTACAGTGCAAATTCTTTACAGCTTTGGGCTAAGAAAAACGGCTTTGAGGAATGATAAAACAGTACACTATTTGTTGATAGTGTACTGTTTTTATTTTAATGCTTGATTTTTATTATTTCTTATGTTACATTTAATTTGTATCCAAACAATAAATTTGACCTGAAAGGGGAAATACCTGTAAAAGTGTATCTCTTATTAACTATACCCTTTCGTGTCGTTAAGTTTGTGTGGCAACAAATGAGGTGCACTTTTTTAATTTTTATTAAAAGGAGGATTAACTATGAAGAAAAGAAGGCTGATTATTTTAGGCGTATTGCTTATAGTGCTTATGTCTATGTTTGCCCTTGTGTCTCATGCTGAGAACTCAGAAGAATACACCAGTGGACCGTTAAGCTACTGCATACTTGAAGACGGGACAGTTAAAATAACTAAATATAACGGCACTTACGAAAAATATACATTACCGTCAAAAATTGAGGGAATGGCGGTTACTGTAATAGGTCGTTATGCATTTTCCAACAACAATAATATAAAAACACTTATAATACCCGGCAGTGTAAAAGAACTGGAAAGTCAAGCTGTTCAGGGTTGTTACGGCTTACAGACTATTACTATTGAATCCGGAAAGTTAGAAAGTATAGATAATGTTGATATTGACACTTGCAGGACATTAAAAAACTTGAATGTACCGGCAAATGTAAAAAAAATCGGTACACTTGTTGGCTGCAGTGCGTTAGAAAATATTGTTATCAATGAAAACAGTAAATACCTTTACAGTATGAACGGTGTTGTTTTCAGTAAGGATAAGAAGACTCTTATTAAGTTTCCTCAAGGAAAAATTGAAGCGATGTATATAGTTCCGTCAACTGTTGAAGCTATTGGTGAGTGGGCTTTTTATGAGGCACAACTGCCTAAAATTTTTATCCCAAAAACTGTTAAAACCATACCGGAGTCAGCCTTTGCATATTCTGTAACTGAAATTTATACTGATGCAACTAAAGCACCCTCAGAATGGAAAGATGGTGTTTACGGCAGAAAGGTATATTACAATCAAAAAAATGAATCAGGTATCAGTGTAAGCGATGTAACAAAGTTAACTGCCACTCAGACTAAATCTACCGTTTCTCTCAGTTGGAACAAGGTCAAAAATGCATCGGGATACAGAGTGTATCAGAAGGTCGACGGAAAATGGAAAAAGCTTTATGATACTTCAAAAAATACATATAAAGTAACTTCATTAAAAAGCGGAAGAGAATATGATTTTGCCGTTAAAGCATATACAAAAAGCAATGGAAAAACATATTGGTCTGCAAATTATGTCAGCATAAAGACCGGTACTGAACCCGCAACACCGAAGAGCATAACAGCCTCACAAACAACCGACTCCATTACTTTAAGTTGGAGCAAGGTGACGGGTGCAACCGGTTACAGAGTTTACAAGTATAACTCAAAAACAAAGAAGTATGAAAAAATCAAATCGACAGCTTCAAGAAGTTATAAAGTAACTGATTTAAAAGCAGGTAAAGTTTATAAATTCAAGATAAAAGCTTATAAAAAGATTAACGGGAAGACTCTTTGGGGAAGCTCCACAGATGCATTCGAAACCGCAACAAAGTGTAAAACTCCTTCAATCACCAAGCTTACCGCATCAAAAGGCAAGGCAAGCTTCACATGGTCAAATGTAAGCGGTGAAAGCGGTTTCCAGGTTTACTATTCAGCTAAAAAGGGCAGCGGTTACAAGAAGGTAGCTTCCTATAAAGCAAATGTTCTTAAAGGCTCAAAGAGTAAACTCACAAAGGGCAAAACCTACTATTTCAAGGTCAGAGCATACAAGAAAACTGACAGCGGAACAGTATTCAGTGCATGGAGCCCTGTAAAGAGTATTAAAGTTAAATAACTTCAAAAAGGACAGACTCAAAACAGTCTGTCCTTTTTGAATGAATTGCCTTTCGGCATAAATTGATTTTATCATGAATTGACCTGACGGTCGTGAATTGCACCTTCGGTGCATTATTACCTGACTACCGGCTACTGACTACTAGCTACTCTTTTCCTCAGCTCATACCACTTTTCAACAATCCATAGCCTGACCTCATATCTGTCTGCGTTTTCAACAATCTTAAGGCTCTTTTCACCGAGCACTTCTGAAAGCTCTGCCTCATTATCCTTTGCAGCAGGCAGACACATTGGCGGAAACATAACGCACCACCAGTTTTTGCCATTTCCCTCACCAATAATTACCCTCACCGCATTGTATTTCCCTGCAGGCAGGGTGATGTTTTCGTATTGGCGGGTCGGGAAATAACATTCCGCAACCTCAACCTTTACGGGATATGTACATCCGTTTTCTCTGAGGGTGTTTTCCGCAATGCTTTGAAGTATCCCGATATTCTCTTCCGCCTTCGACTTTGCCTTTGTAAGGTCGTCATTTTGGCTGAAAATATCTGCCCCCGCTGTAAGTATGGAATCTCTTACCCTAAGCTTTATTTCCTGCTCCTGCTGTGTGTCTCCAGAAGCGATAACGTGAAGCCGCAGAAGGCTTTGCCTTATATCCTTACAGTCCCTTTCAAAGCTTATTGAAGAAGCAATGCAGATAATCAGAGCTGCAAAAACGGAAAGTTCCATTGCTTTAATTTTCATTTTTTTCACCTCGGCTATATTATTGGAAAAATTTTCTCAGATATTCAAACTTTTCTATCCTATCTTAGTGCACATTATGGCGGAATTTGGCATACGAAATCTATTGACAAACACTGCCTTACAATGGATAATATAAAAAGGAGTGATTAAAATGAACATTACTGAAACCGTTATAAATATCATAAAGGAACAGCTTTCTCTCGGTGAAAGTGCTACGGTAAATGAGTCGACCCATTTCAGCGACCTTGATGCAGACAGCCTTGATGTTGTTGAAATTGTGATGGCTATTGAGGATGAATTCGGCATTGAAATTTCTGACGAAGCCGTTGAATCGGTGCGTACCGTGGGCGATGTTGTCAAGGTGATTTCCGAAATGACGGAATAAAATAGCTTGAAAGAGGATGTTTAAATGAAATATAAATATATTATGTGGGATTGGAACGGCACTCTGCTTGATGATTTGCAGATGAATTACGATATTGAAAATATTCTCCTTTCCGACCGTGGACTTAGACAGATGACGGACATTTCCGAGTATCTTTCAAAGTTCCGTTTTCCTATTATTGATTTTTACCGTGACCTTGGCTTTGATCTTGAAAAGGAAAGATTTGAGGATATTGCAAGGTGTTACGCCCACCTTTACGATGAAATGTACCCTTCGGCAGAGATTTTTGAAGGTGCGGAAAGAATACTGCGTATAATCAAAAATGCAGGTATAAGGCAGCTTATTGTCTCTCAGACAGAGCAAAGCTACCTGACCCGTCAGGTGACATATTTTGAGCTGGAGCATCTTTTTACGGATATTTTAGGTAATTCTGATATCTATGCACGCAGTAAGGTTGCCGTTGCACAAAACTGGATGCAGGAAAACGGTGCCGATCCCTCTGAGGTGCTTTTTATCGGCGACACCGTTCACGATAAAGAGGTCGCAGACAGCATAGGCTGTGACTGTGTGCTTATTTCCGGGGGGCATAATCCTAAGGAAAAGCTTCTTTCAACGGGAGCACCCGTGCTTTCAGATATAAGTGAAATTGAAGGGCTGGTTATGGTATGAAAAGGGTAGTAATTGCGCCTGATTCCTTTAAGGGCACGCTTTCCTCGGTTGATGTCTGCCGTACAGTATCCACTGTGCTTCGGAAAAAATATAAGGAAATTGAAATAACGGAAATTCCTGTTGCAGACGGAGGTGAGGGTACGGTTGAAGCCTTTCTTTATGCTCTCGGCGGTGAGAAAATATATTGCACCGTAAAAAGCCCTCTCGGAAGTGACATCACTGCTTACTACGGAATTCTTCCTGACGGTACTGCCGTAATTGAAATGGCTCAGGCTTCGGGTATATCAATAGAAAAGGAAAATAACGCCCTTCTTGCCTCTACCTTCGGTACGGGTGAGCTTATCAGTAACGCTCTTGACAAGGGCTGCCGCAAGCTTCTTATCGGAATCGGTGGCAGTGCCACAACTGACGGCGGAGTGGGATGTATCAGTGCTTTGGGCGGAAGATTCCTGAACGAAGCAAATGAAAGTATAGCTCTTTGCGGAAAAGGTCTTTCAGCTTTACATAAAATTGACCTCTCAGGTCTTGATAAACGACTTTCTGAAAGTGAGATAACCGTTCTTTGCGATGTGAAAAATCCCTTGTACGGCAAAATGGGTGCAGCATATGTTTATGCACCTCAGAAGGGTGCTGATGAAGAAGCTGTCAGCATTCTCGATGAAGGACTTAAGAGACTTGCAGTTGTTACAGAAAAAACGCTCGGTACGGATTATTCCTCTTATGAGGGTGCAGGTGCAGCAGGGGGACTGGGCTTCGGACTTGTTGCTTTCTGCGGTGCAAGGCTTATGCCGGGGATTGAATGTGTGCTTTCGGTAGCAAGCTTTACCGAAAAAGCACAAAAAGCCGATCTTATTATTACCGGTGAAGGTAAAATGGATTCTCAGAGCCTTATGGGTAAGGTGCCCTTCGGTGTGGCCCGGAAAAGCGGCGGTAAAAAGGTTGTTGCAATTGTGGGCGTGAGTGATATTGATTTGGTTTCTGCAAACGAAAAAGGGATAGCTTCAATTATTGAAACCAACCCACTGCACCTGCCTTTTGACCAAATAAAGCATAAAGCAGAGGAAATGCTGGCAGAAGCTGCAAAAAAAATACAGCTTTAAAAGAAGAAAATCCTTAAATTCACTTGATTTATTTTGTGATTTGTGGCTTAATATAGTTTGGTAATAAATTTGAAAAAGAAATTGTAAAGGAGCAATAAAAAATGAGTGAAATCAAAAGACTCAAATATTTTGTTGACGGCCAGTGGCTCACATCAAAAACAGAAAAGTATATGCCCGTTTATAATCCCAGCACAGGTGAAGTAATTGCAGAAACTCCCTGCTGTACTGCAGAAGAGGTTGAATCAGCAATTGCATCTGCAAAGGCAGCCTTCCCCGCATGGTCAAACACTCCTGTTATGAAAAGAGTTCAGGTGCTTTATAAATTCCGTGAGCTTCTTATTGAGCATATGGATGAGCTCGCAGAGCTTTGTGCTCTTGAGCACGGCAAGGTGCTTTCAGAAGCAAAGGGCGACATTCTCAAGGTTAAGGAGCCTGTTGAGCATGCACTCAGTGCTCCCTCACTTACAATGGGTGACGCTATGAGAGATACCTCAAACGGCTATGATACAACTCTTTATTATGAACCCGTCGGTGTTTTTGCAGGCATCGTTCCCTTTAACTTCCCCGGTATGATTCCCATGGGCTGGATGGTTCCCTGCTGTATCGCTTGCGGTAACACAATTGTTCTCAAGCTTGCTTCAATGACTCCCATGACCGCTATGAGACTTAACGAGCTTCTTATTGAAGCAGGTCTTCCCAAGGGCGTTGTAAACCTTGTTACCTGCTCAAGAGTTGAGGCTGACATCCTTCTCAAGCACGAGGATGTTAAGGGTATTACCTTTGTTGGCTCAACAAAGGTTGGTCTTCACGTTTATAAGGAAGCTTCTGCAACAGGTAAGAGAGTTCAGGCTCTTTGCGAAGCTAAGAACCACGCACTTGTTCTTGAGGATGCAGCACTTGAGCGCTCTGCAAGAGGTATTATCAACTCATCCTTCGGCTGTGCAGGTGAAAGATGTATGGCTCTTCCCGTTGTTGTGGCTCAGGAAAGCATTGCAGATAAGCTTGTTGCACTTTTAAAGCAGTATGCATCAGAGCTTAAGCTCGGCCCCGCATATGAAAAGGAATCAACTCTCGGCCCCGTTGTAACTGCAGAGCATAAGGCTTCTGTTATCAACTGGATCAACAAGGGTATTGAAGAAGGTGCAACTGTAGTTCTTGACGGTAGAGATGCAGTTGTGGAAGGCTATGAAAAGGGCTTCTATGTAGGTCCCACAATTCTTGATAATGTTACAGAGGATATGACTGTAGGTACTCAGGAAATCTTCGGACCCGTGCTTTGCATAAAGAGAGTTAAGAACTTTGAAGAAGGTCTTGCTCTTATGAACCGCAATCCCTATGCAAACGGCTCAGTTATCTTCACTCAGAGCGGCTACTATGCAAGAGAGTTCGCAAAGAGAACTGACGGCGGTATGGTTGGTGTTAACGTTGGTATTCCCGTGCCCGTTGGTGTATTCCCCTTCACAGGCCATAAGCTTTCATTCTTCGGTAACCTTCACTGCCTCGGTAAGGATGCATTCCGTTTCTTCACCGAAACAAAGGCTGTAACAACCCGTTGGTTTGACGAAGAAGAAATGAAGGCTACGACCGTTGATACATGGGACGGCTCTGTTGGCGGCGGAATCTGATTGAATTTAGAATTAACATAAAAAATATCGGAGCTGAGAGCTCCGATATTTTTTATTCTTTTTCTTTTATTTCACCTTTTTTCAGTTTCATAAAATGCCTGATAAGGTAAATTACAGCCCCTATAGGAATGCAGATAATAACAATTTTAATAATCAGATGGATTGGGATATAATCGTAAATTCCGTCGCCTAAAATAGTAAAGAGGATAACTCTCGGCATAATTCCCACAACTGATGCAATAAAATAACGTGGGAAGCAGCATTTTGAAGCACCCCAGAAAAGGCTTACAAAGTCAATGGGGAAAACGGGCAGGGCACGGATGCCCAGAAGAGTCGGGAAGTTTTCGTTGAGCTTCATATCAAGAATTTTTTTGCCGCCCTTTGTTTTTGCAAGCTGCTTGTTTACATAGTCACCGCCGAGGAAAAGTCCGAGGTAATAAGTAACGGTGACCTCAAGAATGATGCCCACAAGGCTGATAAGGCAGGCAACGGGAGTATCAAAAGCCATGCCGATTGAAATATAAATAAGGGAAGCGGGTATGATAAAAAGAACGCTTTTGACAAGATATACGCCCCATATTGTGCCTACGGCAACGGCCATATTTGCACTCCCGTCAACAATAGCTCTTATGTCAATGTTCTTCAGCTTTTCGTAATTCATAACGGCAAGGACAAAAATCGTCATTGCAACAGCAACTCTCAAAAGAGCTAAAAGGGTGGCTTTGGTTTTATAATTCATAAACTAACCTCTCAGTTTTTATATACACAATTATCATATTATATACATTTTTATCCGGTTTTACAAGAAAAAAAGAATAAATATTTATTTAAGTAATAAAATGTTTTATAATAAACAAAATTTAAGTATGGACTTTTATTTTTATATATGTTATATTATAGTGATATAATTTTTATACCGTTTTCAGTGAGGTGTAGCTATGACAATTAAAGAAAAAGCAGAAAGAGCTGCCGTTGGTGCAACTCTTGAAGGACTTCTGAAATATGTTGACAAAAATCCGAAGAAAAACCTTACAAGACTTTTAGATATAGCCGAAAAGCTTCTCGGAGGTACCTTCCCTAAAAAATATCTTGATGCAACAAGAGAAGCTATCAAGGACGGCGATAATGTATATTATCAGCTTGCAATGAATGTGCTTTCAGACCTTGACAGAACAATGCTTAAAAAGATGCTTCTTGCAATGGGTCTCGGTGCAGGTGTTAGGGTACAAAGGCTGTAAGAGAAAACAGAGAAATTTATAAATGTAATATTCCCTTTCTTCTTCTTATGGACCCAACAAGTGCCTGCAATATGAAATGTAAGGGCTGCTGGGCGGCAGAATACGGTCACAAGAACAGCCTTACTTATGAAGAAATGGCATCAATTGTGTCTCAGGGCAGAGAGCTTGGCACACACCTTTATATGTTCACCGGCGGTGAGCCCCTTATCAGAAAAGATGATATTATCAAGCTTTGTGAAACCTATCCCGACTGTGCTTTCCTTGCTTATACCAATGCAACACTTATTGATGAAAAGCTTTGCGATGATATGGTAAGAGTCGGCAACTTTGCCGTTGCAATTTCTGTTGAGGGCGAAGAAAAGGTAAGCGATGAACGCCGCGGTGAGGGTCACTATCAGAAGGCAATTGAAGCTATGAAGCTTCTTAAAAAGAAGGGTTGCCTTTTCGGTATTTCCGTCTGCTACACAAGGGACAACATTTACAGCGTTACAAGCGATGAATTCCTTGATAATATGGTTGACCTTGGCGTGAAGTTCGGCCTTTATTTCAACTATATGCCCGTAGGCCACGATGCAGTACCCGAGCTTATCACCACTCCCGAACAGAGAGAGTATATGTACTACCGTATGAAGGAGCTCAGAAATTCCAAAACAGGCAAGCCTCTGTTCTTTATGGATTTCCAGAGTGACGGCGAATATGTCGGCGGTTGTATTGCCGGCGGCAGAAACTATTTTCACATCAACTCAGCCGGTGATATGGAGCCCTGCGTGTTCATACATTTCTCTGACTCCAACATCAGAACTCATACCCTCCTTGAAGGTCTCCGCAATCCTTTATTTATGGCTTTCAGACATGATCAGCCCTTTAACGATAACCACTTAAGGCCCTGTCCAATGCTTGAAAATCCCGAAAAGCTCAGAGATATCTGCTCAAGAACGGGTGTTAAATCCACTAACCTTATCCGCGAGGAAACTGCAGAAATGCTTTGCAGCAAGTGTGACAAATTCGCTAAGGAATGGGCACCCAAGGCAGAGGAAATCTGGAAAACAAATAAGCATCCCAACCCCAAAACACAGTATTACAGAGATACACCCGAAGGAAAAGCTGAGTTCGGCACAAAATAAAATAATTCGGACGGTTCGTATGAACCGTCCTTTGTTTTTTTCAATTAATATTGACCTTATATAATATGTTTGATATAATGTTTTACATCATTAAGTTTGGTGGTGTGAATTGTGATAAGTAAGATCAAGTCTTTTTTTAATTTGACTTTTGCAGCAAAAAATAAAAATGTCTTTCTGGCTGATGGCTTTACCCTGACTGCTCATACAGGATGTGAGGGCACGGCTGATAACTCCCTTGAAGCTATTACAATGGGCTATGAAAAGGATGCCGATATAGTTGAGTTTGACCTGAACTTTAATTCTTCAGGCAATCCGGTTTTATCTCACGATGAGCCTAAAGAGGACACTGTCAGCGTTGAAGAGGCTTTTAAGCTTATTGCAGAATATGACAGCCTTAAGGTAAATGTTGACTGCAAGAAAACCGATGATCTCAGATCAGTTGTTGCTCTGAGCGAAAAATACGGCATCCGTGACAGAATTTTTTACACGGGTATTGAAGAAAAGAATGTTCCTGCCGTAAAAGAGCAGACGCCCGATGTTGAATATTACCTTAATGTACCCAAAAAAGAAATCGGCAGAAATGAAAGGTCACTTTCCGCTCTGGCTGATAAGATTAAAAACCTCGGTGCAGTCGGTATAAATATGAAATACACAAAATGCTCAAAAAGACTTGTGGAGGTTTTCCACAGCAAGGGTCTTCTTGTTTCCGTGTGGACAATAAACAGCGAGAGAGCCATGAAAAAGGTTCTGCCCTTAGGTGTTGATAATATCACCACAAGGTACCCCTCAATGGTCAAAGCAGCCATTGAAAGCAAAAAAGAAAACTAATCACCAAGGAGTACATAAAAATGGAAAAAATCAGAATGGGGAAAATCGTCGAAATGGACGGCGACGAAATGACAAGAATCATCTGGAAGATGATTAAGGATGAGCTTCTTTCTCCCTTTGTGGAGCTTAATACAGAATACTATGACTTAGGTCTTCCTCACCGTGACGAGACAAACGATCAGGTGAGCATTGATGCCGCTGAGGCTACAAAAAAATACGGTGTTGCCGTTAAATGTGCAACAATTACCCCCAACGCTCAGCGAGTGGAGGAGTATGGACTTAAGGAAATGTGGAAAAGCCCTAACGGTACAATCCGTGCAATTCTTGACGGTACTGTTTTCAGAACACCTATTCTTGTGAGCGGTATCAAGCCTACCGTAAGAACCTGGAAGGAGCCTATCACAATTGCCCGTCACGCTTACGGCGATGTTTACAAGGCAACAGAATTCCGTCCCACAAAGCCCGGAAAGGCTGAGCTTGTTTTTACCTCAGAGGACGGTGAGGTTGAAAGAGCAACTATTTATGACTTTGAATGCGGCGGTGTACTTCAGGGTATGTATAACAAGGATAGTTCAATCCGTTCCTTCGCACATTCCTGCTTCAAATATGCAATTGATACAAAGCAGGATCTCTGGTTCTCCACAAAGGATACAATTTCAAAGAAGTATGACCAGACCTTCAAGCACATTTTTCAGGAAATTTACGATAAAGAATATAAAGAAAATTTTGAAGAATTGGGCATAGAATATTTCTATACCCTTATTGACGATGCCGTTGCAAGAGTTATCCGTTCAAAGGGCGGTTATATCTGGGCTTGCAAAAACTATGACGGAGACGTTATGAGCGATATGGTATCAACCGCCTTCGGCTCACTTGCGATGATGACAAGCGTGCTTGTGTCACCTGACGGAAACTATGAATACGAGGCAGCTCACGGTACCGTTACCCGCCACTATTACCGCTACCTTGAAGGTGAAAAGACCTCAACCAACCCCATTGCAACAATTTTTGCATGGACAGGAGCACTCAGAAAGCGCGGCGAAATGGACGGCAACGAAGCTCTCATTGATTTTGCAAACAAGCTTGAAAAAGCATCCCTTGATACCATTGAAAGCGGCAAAATGACCAAGGACCTTGTAGGGCTCTGGGAAGGCAGTGAAGCAGTAGCTCTTACAACAGAGGAGTTTATTCTTGCCGTTAAAGAAAATCTTGAAAAATCATTTGCGTGATTTTTCAGTAGTCAGTAGTTAGTAGTCAGAATATTAAAAGCTCGGTTACATTTGAATAAAAAAACTCAGCATCCTAAAACTTGAATGCTGAGTCTTTTTTATTTTGATTTGTAAAAGAAAAATCCTGACTACTAAATACTGACTGCTCTTAAAGCTTTTTCACAAGCTCCTTAAACATAGTTCCCCTCTGCTGGTAATTCTTGAACATACCCCATGATGCACAGGCGGGAGAAAGAAGGCAGCAGTCGCCGTCCTTTGCCTCTTTTGCGCAGATTGCAACGGCATCTTCCAGAGTCTCGGCAAAAACATAATCGGTAAAGCCGATTTTATTGCAGGCAGCGGCAATATTTTCCTTTGTCTGACCGATAAGAACAAGCTTTCTCACCTTTTCGGGGAAGCGGCTTACCCATTCGTCATATTCGCTTTTTTTATCGTATCCGCCTGCAATAAGCACGGTTTTTGAGGGCATAGCGTCAATGGCCTTTATTGCGGCGTCAGTGTTGGTGCCCTTTGAATCGTTATAATATTTAACACCGTTTTTCTCACAAACAAATTCAATTCTGTGCTCAACGGCTACAAAAGACTTCACAGCTTCTCTGATTGTATCAAGGGGTACACCGAAGCTTTTTGTCATTGCTACGGCAGCCATAATGTTTTCAAAGTTATGAAGACCTACAAGGTTTGTTTCGTCGGTATTAAGAAAAAGGGTGTTTTTTCCATTTTCTGCAATATATATTCCGCCATCCTCATAATATAAGCCGTCAGCGAGCCTTCTTTGTGAGGAGAAGTAAACAACATTGCATTTAAGTGTTCTACCGAATTCACGGAGCACCTCATCCTCGTAATTGAGAATACAGAAATCTCTTTCACCCTGATTTCTTGCAATAGATTTTTTTACATCGGCATAGCATTCCATTGAGCCGTGTCTGTCAAGATGGTCGGGGGTAATGTTAAGAATTGCACTTACCTTAGGCTTGAAGGTGAGCATTGTTTCAAGCTGGAAGGAGCTGATTTCTGCCACGGTGGCACCCTCAGGCTTTGAGGTGAGAGCGAGCCCCGTATAAGGTATTTCTATATTGCCCACAAGAAGGGTATCACTGTTCCATTTTTTTACTATTTCATAGGTAAGGGCAGTGGTTGTGGTTTTACCGTTAGTACCCGTAATGCCTATAACGTCACCTTTATCGTAGCGGTAGGCAAGCTCAATTTCACTCCACACGGGAATATCTTTATCTATAACCGCCTTCATTACGGGAGTAGTGAGAGGCACACCGGGAGATACAACACATACAAATATGTCCTGAAGGTCACTGTCTGTAATATCACCGAGAATAAACTGCACATTTTCTTTTTTATCGAGCCTTTCAATAACGCTGTCGGTGTCCAGGTCGGTTTTGCTGTCATATATAACAAAATCTTTTCCGAGTTCAAAAAGCATATTGGCTGAGCAGATACCGCTTCTGCCGGCACCGACGATAAGATATTTTTCCATAAAAGCACCACCTTAATTCTTTTGCACTGTATCCTATTGTATCACTATGCAGCATTTATTTCAAGGTTACAAATGCAAACAGAAGCAAAAAATGTCAGGATTTTTATTTACTGCAGAAGAGGTAAATATTGACTTTTAATTATATTGCTGTATAATGAAAAAGCAAACAAAAATAAAAAGGGAGAAAAATATTATGAAATCAATCAGAAGAATACTTTGCCTTGTGCTCTGTCTTGTTATGGCTTTCTCGTCAATGATTATTGTCAGTGCTGAGGATACCAACGAGGTTACAGGCTTTACGCAGGAGGATATGCTCAGGGTAAAAGGTACTAAAATCGTAAATCAGAAGGGTGAGAAAATCACTCTCAGAGGTATCAATCTTGGTGCATGGCTTATTTTTGAAGACTGGCTTACACCCTACGAAACAGAAGAAGCTGCCGATAACTATGAGGTTATCGAAATTCTTATTGAGCGCTTCGGTGTTGAAAAGGCTTATGCTGCCCTCGATCAGTATTACAGAAACTGGATAACCGAAGAAGACCTTGACAACATCAAGGAAATGGGCTTTAACTGTGTGCGTGTTCCCTTCTGGTACCGCAACTTCTACTACGGTGATACAAAGGATACAAAAATCCTTGACGAAAACGGCGAATGGGATTTCTCAATCCTTGAGTGGGTAGTTGAGGAATGCTCAGAGAGAGAAATTTATGTTGTTCTTGATATGCACGGTGCCCCCGGCTTCCAGGGTAATGCAGGTCACGCAGGCAAGCTTAACTCCTGCACCCTTTACGATGACACCGATGAGGGCGAATACTACCGTCAGATGACAGAAGAGCTTTGGGCTGGCATTGCTGCAAGGTTCAAGGGCAACCCTGCTGTTGCTATGTATGACCTTCTTAATGAGCCTATGTGTGAGGTTGCAGCAAGTGAATTTGAACGTCGTGCTAATAATTCTGCTATTTACACCCGCCTTTATAATGCAGTGCGTGAGGTTGACTCAGAGCATATCATTACACTTGAATCTATATGGACAGGCCTCGGTCTTCCCCACTCATACCTCAAAAACTGGAACAATGTTGTTTATCAGGTGCATTTTTATGAAACCTCTGACTTTGTGTTCACATTCTTCTGTATGATGGCTAAACTGTGGCACTTCAATGTACCTATGATGATGGGTGAATTTTATCCCCGAGAAAAGACTACCTGGGCAAACTGCTTCAGAACTCTCAACACCTTCGGCTATCATTGGTTCCTGTGGACATATAAGGCTGCAAACCATGGTATGTGGGAATCAGACTGGTGTATGTACGGTGCTAAAGACGGCTTCCACAGAGCAAAGATTGCATCAGGATCATATGAGGATATTCTTGAAGCATGGAGTGCAGAAAGACTTAACACAAAGACAGGCTTCCAGAATACAGGTCACTATGAGGCTAACGTTGAAAGATTCCTTGGTTAATAAATAATAAAAAAATATCGGAGCGAAAGCTCCGATATTTTTTTTATCTGTTTTTATCAGCTGCCGATAAGGCCTTCCATAAGTGAAACCTCAAAGCCCTGTTCCTTGTATCTGTTATACATATCAATGTTGTTGATAATGTTTACGATTCTGCCTGCAAAGAAGGCAATGTACTTAAGATACCAGGCTGAGTTTTCATAATTATGGCCGCCTTCCTTTGAAGTTTTTGTAATTGTAAGGCGGTTGAATTCCTTGCCGCTTTCAACGGTGTAGGATTTGAAGGTGAGAGTATCTTCGGTGAAGTCCATGAGGGTATATACTGTTTTCTCCTCAAGCCATACATAGCCTGCATTTTCACCTACGGGAGGAGTATTTCCTTCGTCGTCAAGAAGGGGAGCGTGACGGCTGATTGAGCCTGATGCCATATAGATTGTACCTTCGGGATCTGTAAGCTCTGCATCGTGGCCTGTCTTTTCAACGGTCTTGCCGCCGTAGATTACATTTGAAATGCTGTAATAGTGGCTGTGGCCGGTGAGCACCATATCAACACCGAATTCATCAAAGAAGGGAACCCAGAGAAGACGAAGAAGGGTGTTTTCACTGTCAAGCCAGGGTTCTCTGCCGCCGAACATATCGTGGTGCATTGAAGCAATAATCCAGGTTGCGTCGGAGTTTGCTTCGGTTGCTTCCTTCAAAAAATTATAATGCTCTCTCATTGAAACATTGCAGGAGTCAAGCATAAGGAAAAGGGCATTGCCGTAACGGAACCAGTAGTCGGTACCGATATATGATCTGAAGGTCTGGTCAGGCTCGTTGGGGTAAGCGGTGTAATATTTGTAGCCTACACTCTTTCTGTCGTGGTTGCCGACAGTGATTGCAAAGGGAACGGATTTTACAACATTTGATGCGCTGAGTCCTTCAAATTCATTGCGAAGACCTTCTGAAGCCTGGTCGCCGCCTGAAAGGATTACATCAAGGGTGTTGCCGTTTGATGCTGCCTGAAGAACTGCTTCGTCAAGTGCGGCATCCCAAAGATAAGCGGTATCGCGAAGCTCATTTTTGTTTTCATCGTTATCTTCTGAGATGTGAATGTCTGAAACATAAATTGCTGTGAATGAGTCAGCCTTTTCAACGGTGAAGGTTTCATATTTTGATTTATAGTCACCGCTTACACATCTGTAAGTGTAAATGCCGGGCTCAAGGTCCTTAAGCTCTGCCCAGAGTCTGTTGTCTCCTTCGGGAGTCTTTTTTACACTAGCAGTGATTTTTTCGTTGGTTTTTACGCCCTTTAATTCAACATAGCCTTCAGCTGTGTCGGAGTACCAGGCAATAGTTCTGTCGTTTTCATCTGAGCCGGGGAACATTGTAACTGCCGCATTGATTGTTTCTTCACTCTTTTCCCAGGCTGCATCCCATATGCCCTTGCTGATTTCATCAAAGCCTGCAAAGGCTGTTGACGAAAGTGAGAGGAGCATAATAAGTGAGAGAACGAGACTTAAAAATCTTTTTGTGTTTTTCATAGGTTTATTTCTCCTTTCAGATTTTTATGCTTCTGCTTCTGCCTGCTCACGCTTTTCTCTTATGAAAGCGTAAATAGGCTCAAGCTTTTCTTTTGTAAGGGGATAGCCGAATCTCATAAGAAGCCATACACCTGTGTAAACAACAGCGGGAATAACGGTGCAGATAAGCATAATCTTTTTACTTGTACCGTTTTCTGTTATAAAGCCGTTGCCTGCGGTTTCACTGTCGTACTTTGCCCATTCAAGAAGGAAGAGGCCTGCACCGTCAGCGATTGTCTGACCGAGCTTACGGGAGAAGGTGTAAACGGCATAAACGGCACTTTCGTTGCGAAGACCTGTTTTATATTCCTGATAGTCGATAACGTCCATAACAACTGCCCAGCAGGTAAGGCTTACAAAGGTGTAGCCAAAGCCGATGAGAAGAAGGGCAAGCATAAACAGCCAGGAGGGGAAGATTCCGTCCTGAGTGCCTGTGATTTTATCAATAATGGTCTGATTGTTTGCACATATTGCAAGAGCAACGGCTGCTATTGCTGAGATAACCGAGAATTTACCGCAAAGCTCTTTTTTGCCGAATTTTGCAGAAAGCTTGGGAGTAAAGAGCACAAGGCATACCATAGGAAGATAATTACAAACTGTACCGAGAACTCCGAGAGAGGTGTCGGTAAAGTAGTTTTTATAAAGGTATGCATTGAAGGAGTTGAACTGAAGCTGACCGCTTATGAGTACACCTGCAAGAGCAACGGTAACAAAGGGGCGTGACTTGAGAAGACCGAGATATGTCTTTTTAAAGTCAACCTGGGGCTCTGCTTCTGAGGGTACTCTTTCCTTGGTGGTTTTAAAGCCGGCAAGGTAAGCAATAATTGAGAAGATACCCATAAGAAGGCCGAATATGAACATCTTGTTTCCGTCTGCTACCTTGATAACCTCGTTTGTGTGTGGGTCAATTGCCTGAACAAGCTCGCCCGTTGCAGGATCTGATACCATTTTAACTGAGTAAATAACAAAGGGAGCGATAAGGGAAACAACGGCACCGCCTACGCCTGAACCGATTGAACGGAAGGTTGAAAGAAGGTTTCTTCCGTTGGGGTCATCAGTAATAACGGAAGCAAGGGAGCCGAAGGGAATATTCATACCCGTATACATCATGCCGTAGAATATATATGCGGCATAACATATGAGAAGAAGTATTGTTTTGTTTGTTGTAAGCTGGTCATAGGGCAGGAAGCAAAGGATTGTTGAAAGACCTAAGGGTACGGATACCCATTTAAGGTAAGGTCTGAACTTGCCGTCCTTGCCGGGTGCTCTTTTTGCTACCATAGCACCCCAGATAGGGTCGTTTATGCAGTCCCACAAACGGGAAATGATAAACATAAGTCCTGTTTTTGCAGGAGAAATTTTAAGAACATCCGTCATAAACAGCTTAAGATAGCTGGAAATATATGTAAGGTTAAACATATTACCTGCTTCGGCAACGGTATAACCTGCAGCCTCCTTAATGCCTATTTTATTAGGATGATCATTAACGGGTTTTTCTTTTTTTACTTTTTCTTTTGCCATTTTTAATCTCCTTCGCATTTATTAAAAGAAAAGACCTTCTTTGATGGTGATTTCACCAACCTCAAAGCCCTTTTCCGCGATAGCTTCAACAAGAAGCTTATCGTCAATATCGCTTTTCATAGTGGCTGTTGCCGTTTTTTTCTGAAGGTCAACCTTAGCCTTTGAAACGCCGTCAATTGCAGCAAGTGCATCCTCAACAGCCTTTGCACAGTTGCCGCAGTGCATACCTTCAACCTGAATGATTTTTTTCATAAATTGTACTCCTTCCTATAAATAAAATAAGACTATTACCATCATACAATAGAATACACCAACAAAAACCAAAATGCAATAGCTTTTTTATTTATGACTTACTCTCAAGGCCGAATTTAATAATAAATTATTAATCTTCTCAAATCCGCGGAAAACACTTGACTTTTTTTCAGTTATAATGTAATTTTATATAAAAGGTGAAAATTGTCATCTGAAAAATGAAATTCAGAAATTGAAAGGGGTAACGTAAATCCATGAAGAAAGAAATTAAAATTGTTGCCGCAATACTCACTGCTCTTGTATTTTTTATCAGCGGTGTGGCAGTAGGCACAATCAACAGCATCAATGTTAATGTTAATGTACCTGAAGGCTCAGCCACTCCCGTAGTTCAGCAGACACAGGCTCCCGCTACAACTCAGGCTCCCACAACTCAGGCACCAGCAACAACCCAGGCTCCCGCTACAACACAGGCACCTGCAACACAGGCTCCTCAGGGTGGCGACACAACTACCGCAGCTCCTCAGGGCGGTGACACAACAACTGCAGCTCCTCAGGGCGGCAGCAGCTCCGTTCCCTCAACAACTGATGAGGTTTGTGCAGCTTATAACAAGGCTATCAACGATTACAGAGCTTTCAAGGGAACTGTTACACTTCATAAGGTTGAAAACACAGTTGTTAATATCACAGATCTTCCCTCAGTTGCAAAGCCCCTTGAAGGTACACTTAACTCAGTTATCGGTAACATCGTAAAGCCCGTTGATGAAACCTTTACCTTCTCAGACGGTAAGGATGTAAACGATCCTGCCAGATATATTGAGCATAAGATGATTCCCGTAAACAGAGATGCGACCGTTAAGGCAGCAGACGTTTCCTCAGCAACAGCTGCAGCAAATCCCGACGGCGGTTATACAATTACCCTTCAGTTTGTTTCAGAAACATCAAGCTTTGACGGAACAAACACAACAGATCCTGTACATCATATGACTGCAATGGATCCCCTTAACCTTGCAACAATCAAGGCTGATCCCATCAAAATCTCAAGTGCTGAAATGAGCTATTCAGGTGCAACTACAAAGCTTACTGTTGACGCTCAGGGCAGACTCATCAAGCTTGAAAACAAGCTTCCCCTTGAAGGTAAGGGCACAGGCGGTATGGGCCCCATCAAAGCAACAATCGGCCTTGCCGGTCAGATGGATTCTGTTTATACTCTCCAGTATCAGTAATATTAAAGGGCTGTCGGTTTTCCGGCAGTCTTTTTTTGCTCTGACGGTAATTGATTTTTGTTTAAACTAAATAACTTAAAAGACTTGACTTTTGTAAAAAAATGTTGTAAATTTAATTAGCATATAACTATAAAAACACAGTGCTTTGTGGAGATGTACACAAAACACAATATTCTGAAAGGGGTTTCAACACCATGAAAAAAGAAATTAAAGTTGTTGCTGTTGTACTCGCAGCTCTTGTGTTCTTCCTTGGCGGCGTAGTAGTAGGCACAACAAACGGCATTAACGTAAATGTTAATATGCCTGAAGGCGCAGCTCCCGTAGTTCAGCAGACTCAGGCTCCCGCTACAACACAGGCTCCCACTACTCAGGCACCTGCAACAACACAGGCTCCCGCTACAACACAGGCTCCTGCAACTCAGGCTCCTCAGGGTGGCGACACAACTACCGCAGCTCCTCAGGGCGGTGACACAACAACTGCAGCTCCTCAGGGCGGCTCATCAGCAGTTCCCTCAACAACTGATGAGGTTTGCGCAGCTTACAACAAGGCTATCAATGATTACAGAGCTTATAAGGGTGTTGTAACTCTTCACAAGGTTGAAAACACTGTTGTTAATATTACAGATCTTCCCTCAGTTGCAAAGCCCCTTGAAGGTACACTTAACTCAGTTATCGGTAACATCGTAAAGCCTGTTGATGAAACATTCACATTTGAAAACGGTGTTGACCAGCAGGATCCCAACAGACCTCTTGAACACAAGATCATTCCCTGGGGCAGAGATGCAAAGGTAACAGCAGCAGACGTTTCTTCAGCAACAGCTGCAGCAAATGCTGACGGCGGTTACACAATTTCACTTCAGTTTGTTTCAGAAACATCAAGCTTTGACGGAACAAACACAACAGACCCCGTACATCATATGACTGCAATGGATCCCCTTAACCTTGCAACAATCAAGGCTGATCCTATCAAAATCACAAGTGCTGAAATGAGCTATTCAGGTGCAACAACAAAGCTTACCGTTGACGCTCAGGGCAGACTCATCAAGCTTGAAAACAAGCTTCCTCTTGAAGGTAAGGGTACCGGCGGTATGGGCCCCATCAAGGCAACAATCGGTCTTGCCGGTCAGATGGATTCCGTATACACAATGGAATATAAATAATATCTAAATTTATTAATGCTGTCGAGGGATTATCCTTCGGCAGTATTTTTTGTTCTTTTAACAATGTAACTTGACGGTAATAAATAAGCCGTATTTTAACTATAAATAGATAAAAAGCTATTGACTTTTGCTGAATTTTGTTGTACATTTATAGGGCAAATATATATCTTTATAAGATTTACAGAAAATGTATATCGAAAGGGGTTACATAACAATGAAAAAAGAAATCAAAGTTGTTGCTGTTGTACTTGCTGCCCTTGTGTTCTTCCTCGGCGGTGTAGTAGTCGGCACAACAAACGGAATTAACGTAAACGTTAATATGCCCGAAGGTGCAGCTCCCGTAGTTCAGCAGACTCAGGCACCTGCAACTCAGGCTCCCACTACTCAGGCTCCTGCAACAACACAGGCTCCTGCAACAACACAGGCACCTGCAACTCAGGCTCCTTCAGGTGACACACCCACAACTGCTCCCGCAGCAACTGACGCTCCCACAACTGCAGCTCCTCAGGGCGGCTCATCAGCAGTTCCCTCAACTCCCGCTGAGGCTTGCGCAGCATACTGCAAGGCAGTTAACGATGCAAAGGCTTATAAGGGTAACGCTTCCGTTCGCAGAATTGAACAGATTGACGTTGGTGTTGACAGCTGCTCAGTAGCAATGCTCCAGTCAGCTCTTGACTCTGTTGTAAGAAGCTTCATCAAGAGCTCAGACGAAACCTTCGAAATGGTTAACGGTGCATATCAGAACGATAGCGGCGAAACCAGAACAATGAACGACAGACTCTATCCCGGCGGAAGAAATGTTACCGTTGCAGAAGCAAACGTAACATCTGCAACAGCTGTTGCTACTCCCGACGGTGGTTATACTGTAACTATTAAGTTCCCCTCAGAAACTTCAGTTTATGATAACGGAACTGTTAAATCGTCACCCACAAATCACCTTACAGGTGTTGATCCCCTTGACCTTGCAACACTTGATCTCAGTCCCTTTGAGATTTTCAGTGCTGATATGAAATATTCAGGAGCTACCTGCGATGCAACCGTTAACGCAGAAGGTAAGCTCACCAAGCTTCACATCAACCTTCCTCTCAGCGGTACAGGTACAGGCGGCAAGGGTCCCGTAAAGCTTGACATCGGTGTAAGCGGCTTTATGGATACAACCTTCGAAATCACATACAAATAATTGTAATTTATGAATATTAAGGCTGTCGGCAGACAGCCTTTGTTCATTGATATACCTAAAGGAGATTTGTTATGAAAAAACTTGGCACACTTCTCACTCTCGGCACGGCTGCCGGTGCAACTGTTTATGCTATGAGCAGTTATCTTCAGAAGGCTCTTATAGGAAGAAGCTTTGAGATGCCTAAGGCTGTTAACAGCTTCATCACTCAGAATAGCGACACCGAATCGGAAAACGAAAGAATTTCAAAAGAAAATAAGGATTGGCTTATGAATTATGGCTATGAGCTTCATCACATTGTCAGTGACAGAGGTCATAAGCTTCAGGGCTATCTTATGAGACCCTCTGAGCCCTCTGATGTTTATGTTTTCGGAGCTCACGGCTACAGAAGTGACGGTAAAGGTGAATGGTGCCATTTTGCAAAGCATTATGTTGAAGAATTGGGATTCAATCTTTTCTTTGTTGACCATCAGGCGGCAGGAGAAAGCGAAGGGGAGTACATCGGCTTTTCCTCTCACGAGTCAAAGGACTGTCTCAAGTGGCTTAAGTATATGACAGAGACCTTCGGTGAGGATATTCAGATTATTCTTCACGGTATTTCAATGGGTAGTGCAACAGTTATGCTTATGACGGGCAGCGAAGACCTTGTTCCGAATGTAAAATTCACTATTGCGGACTGCGGCTTCACCTCTGCTATGGATGAGTTCAGCTATAAAATTGATACTCTCAAGCTTCCCTTCAAGCCGATTATACCCCTTGTAAATGCGATTAACCGCAAAAGGGCAGGCTATGATTTTCAGGAGGACACAAACGCATTAGGTGCAGTTGCTAAGGCGAAGGTACCCGTGCTTTTTATTCACGGTGCCGATGATAAATTTGTACCGACACATATGGTTTATCTTCTTTACGAGGCTTGCACCTCGGAAAAGGATTTACTTATTGTTCCCGGTGCAGAGCACGCTGAAAGCTATCGTGTGGGAAAAGAAGCTTATGACAGTAAAACTGATGAATTCATAGCAAGGTTCATTAAATAAATGCAAAAATATACAGGTATTTCAAGCCGTTTACGCCTTATCGGGTGTCGGCATTGAAATACCTGTTTTTTTATTTCTGAGGTAAAAATACTCTCATCTGATTTTCGCCTCTGTTACCCCAAAGATAATAGGGAATTGCTTTAAGTGTGTAGGGTACGGACTCAGGCTTTTTGCAGGAATAAAGCTCTTTGCCTGAAAGTGTTTTTTCAGCCTCAAGCTTCAGCATAACGGTTTTTCCTATAATGCTGTCGGTAAATTCTTCGGCTTTTACAGTACTGTTTTCTTTAAGAGAAACAGAAAGTACATCGTTCTCGTTATCCTTTCCTTCAAAGCAATAAACAAGTGGGCCGCGCATAACGGCAACAAGACCTGACAGAGCGGGTATATTTGCATTGGGATAAATCTTTCTGGCTTCACCGTCAAGTGAGAGAAGGACCTCGTCACCGTCGTTGGTTTTTATAAAGGCGTAACCGTTGATGACCTCAACTGAAAATTCCTTGCCGTTTAAAAGCAGGGTGTGTTTTTTTGCATAGGCGGGAATACGGATAGCAAGATTGCCGCCCTTTTCAATTTTGTATTTTACAATGAAAGCATACGGATAATCGGTTTGGCAGTTAAGCTTAACTCCGTTGCTGAAGCTGACCCTGCCCTGAGCATAAAGGTGGCAAAATGCAGTATCAGCATTTTCGCCGTAGGCATATTTACCGAAGGAGGTAATCAACCTTGCAACATTAGGCGGGCAACAGGCACAGGTGTACCATGGGGGACGCTGAGTCAGTGTGTGGCGGTGAGTTACTGCCTTTCCGGTAATTCCGGGTACTACCTCAAGAGGGTTGACATAGAAAAAACGTTTGCCGTCCTTCTGCATTCCCGCAAGCACGGTGTTATAAAATGCAAGCTCCATAATATCGGCATATTCACCATTGAGTTCACCCTCAAGCATTCGTTGGGCGAACATCATAAGGCCAATGGATGCACAGGTTTCTGCATAAGCTGTGTCAGATGGAAGGTCATAATCCTCGGTGAAGGCTTCTCCGTGCACCGTTGAGCCTATGGCCCCTGTTATGTACATCCTTTTGCGGGTTATACTTTCCCAAAGATTTTTACAGGCAGAAAAAAGCTCCGTGTCATTTTTTTCGTTGGCTACATCAGCCATTGCGGTGTAAAGATAAACCGCTCTTACAGCATGGCCAACAGCATCCTTCTGCTGCCTTACCGGGGCGTAGCTTTGCTGGTAATAGTGGTTTCTGCCGTCGCCGTTCCACACGGTCCAGTCTCTTGCTGCTCTTTCTTTTTCGTAATAATGAGGGTCAACACCTCTTATATCAATAAAATGACTCGCAAGCTCAAGAAGCTTTTTATTTTTTGTCAATCGGTACATTTTCATCAGAGCGAGCTCAATTTCAGGATGACCGGGATAACCTTTGTGTCCCTTATTTATGAAAATATCATATATGTGCTCTGCATTTTTTAGCATAACCTTCAGAAGTTTGTCCTTGCCGGTGGCTTCGAAATATGCGGTGGCTGCTTCCATCATATGACCGGAGCAGTAAAGCTCGTGACCCTCAAGGATGTTTGTCCAGCGCTTTTCCTTGTCCTTAACGGTGAAGAAGGTGTTAAGATAGCCGTCACTGTCCTGAGCCTCAGCAATGATGTCTATGAGCTCATCTGCTGTTTTCTGAAGCTCACTGTCTGGGAAAGCAGAAAGGGAGTAAGCGGTGGCCTCAAGCCATTTTGCCGCATCGCTGTCCTGAAAAACCATACCGTAAAAGCCGTCAGCTGTGTCCTCGTTTTTCAGTGCTCTTGCGGCATTGATAAAATTCTGAACAACATGGCTTTTTTCTGTATTTTCAGCTTTGTCACAAAGAACATCGTATTGATAGGGGATAACAACATCCTTAATCAGCTTCTGATATTCACCGATAAAGCCTTCGTCGGCCTTGTAAGAATCAAGGGGAATTGATTTCTGAACTGTCATTTGAATCTTTCCTTTGCATTTTTTTAGATTATAGCACAAAAGTAATAAAAAAGAAAGAAAATATAATTGAGAATATTGCAGTATAACAAGCTCAGTTTACACATTATTCATATTAGCTTGCTATAATTTATTATAATTGTCTAACTATGCAATAAAATTCTTTGTTGGAATAAAAAATATAAATACAGTAAAGAAATCACGGAGGTAAAAAACCTTGATACGATTACTTAAATACATAAAAAATATTAAAGGACCCGTAATAGCGGCAATGATTTTTGCCGTGCTGTCTCAGCTCGGAAGTCTTGTGCTTCCGCTTTTAATGAGTATGATTATAAATAACGGCATTCAGAACAGTGATATGGATTATATAAAGAAAATCGGTATCATTATGATGTGTGTTTCTGCTTTTGCAGTTGTTATTGCAGGCTTTAACAGCTACTATTCAAGTAAAACATCTGCCCTTTACGGCAAAATACTCCGCCGTGAGCTGTTTTTAAAGGTTGAATCCCTTTCTCAAAGGGATATTGACGTTATCGGTACTCCCTCACTTATTACAAGATGCACCAACGATGTAAGAGTTATTCAGGACTTTGTGCTTATGGGGCTTCGTATGATTATCTCTGCACCCATTATGCTTGTTGGCGGCATAATAATGGCGTTCATTATGAACCCCAAGCTTTCAACGGTAATTTTCGCTGTTGTACCTATTATCGGTGTTATTGTGGTTATCGTTCTCAAGGTCGTTATGCCTATTTTCAGAAGAAGACAGAAGCTTGTTGACTCCATTAACCGTTTTATAAGAGAAAAGCTCAGCGGTATAAGAGTAATCCGTGCTTTTAACAGAAGTGAGTTTGAGGATGCACGCTTTGATAAAACCAATTTTGAGCTTTCATCACTTACACTTAAATTCCAGCGCCTTATGTCAGTGCTTATTCCTACCTGTATTGTTATTATTATAGGTGCCCTTGATCTTCTTATAATTTTTGCTGCGAAAAACCTTGATAAAATGGACCATATAACTCAGGCAAAGGAGCTCAGTGAATCAATCGGTAACCTCCAGGCCTTCGTTATTTATATGATTATGATTGTTTTTGCATTCACAATGGCGGCGGCGATGTTCGTTATTGTTCCGAGAGCCAGAATTTCCGCAAAAAGAATTGTTGAGGTGCTTTCTCTTGAGCCTTCTGTTAAGGATGCAGAGGAGACTTGTGCAGTTGTTGAAGATAAAAAAGGTACAGTAGAATTCAGAAATGTAACATTCGGATATGAAAATGCCGATAACCCCTCACTTAAAAATATCAGCTTCACGGCAGAAAAAAATAAGGTTACCGCTATTATCGGACCTACCGGCAGCGGTAAATCCACAATAGTCAACCTTGTTACAAGATTTTATGATGTTGATGAGGGTGCTGTTATTTTTGACGGTGTGGATGTCAGACAGCTCAGTCAGGCAGATCTTCATTCAAGAATCGGTTATATTTCTCAGAAGGCTTGTCTTTTTAGCGGCTCCATCAGAGAAAATCTTCTTTACGGTGACGAAAATGCAAGTGAAGAAAGGCTCAGAAAGGCACTTGAGATTTCTCAGGCTGCAGAATTCGTTGACAAAATGAGCGACGGAATAGATTCCTTCGTCAGCCAGAGCGGTACAAATCTTTCAGGCGGTCAGAAGCAGCGTCTTTCAATTGCAAGAGCTCTTACAAGGCAGGCTGAGGTATATATTTTTGACGATACCTTTTCAGCTCTTGACTTCAAAACTGATGCGGCTTTGAGAAAAGCCATAAAAGAAAATATAGATGCTACGGTTATTATCGTGGCTCAGCGTGTGGGCACAATTCTTGATGCAGATAAAATCATCGTTCTTGATAAGGGTGAAATTGTCGGTATGGGTAAGCACGGTGAGCTTATGGAAAGCTGCGAGGTTTACAAAGAAATTTATTCATCACAGATTCAAGGGGAGGTGGAAGCATGAGCAGTAAGAAACCCTTGAAGCAAAAGGAAAGTCTTGATAAGTACGCACAGTACAGAGATAAAAGCAGAAGTGAAAAGGAAAAGCCTGAAAATTTCGGCAAAACATTTAAAAAGCTTATTTCCCTTCTTAAAGGCAACGAGATTCTTGTGGTGCTGACTGTTGTTTTTGCTGCGGGCAGCTCACTTCTGAGTATACTCGGCCCCGAATATCTTGGTGATATAATCAATGTTCTCAATGCCCAGATTGAAGTAAAGCTTCAGGCGGGCAAAATGAACTTTGAGCCGATTTACGATATTCTCAAAACAATACTCTTAATTTATGTCGGCTCGTCAGTACTCGGATTTTTACAGCATTATATTGTTGCAGGTGTTGTGCAGAAGCTTATAACAAAGCTGCGCAGCAAGCTGAATAATAAGCTTTCAAGGCTTCCTCTTTCTTATTATGACAGCCACAACAAGGGTGATATCCTTTCAAGAATTACCAACGATATGGATAACATCAATAACACTCTGCAGAACAATCTTATTCAGATAATTACATCTGTTGTAACCTTCATCGGTGTTTTTGTTATTATGATGAAGCTGAGTGTTTCAATGTCTCTCACAAGTCTTATGCCATTCCCCGTATGCTTTGTAATCGCTATGGTAATTCTCAGATTTTCCAAGCGTTATTTCAGGCGTCAGTGGAAGGTTACGGGCAATGTAAACGGCCATATTGAAGAAATGTTTACGGGTCACCTTATTGTTAAGGCCTACGGACATGAAAAAACAGCCATTGAAGAATTTGATGTTATAAATGAAGAATTGGCAGAGGCAGGCAGAAAGGCTCAGTTCTTCTCAGGACTTCTTGCTCCACTTATAAATTTTGCAAATAATGCAGGTTATGTGATTATTTGTGTTATAGGCGGTTATCTTATTATTAACGGCAAATCTGAGGTTGGCGATATTGTAGCATTTATCGCTTACACAAAGCTTCTTATGCAGCCTATAACCGACCTTTCAAATATTGCAAACAACCTTCAGTCCTCACTTGCTTCCGCTGAGCGTGTATTCACAGTGCTTGAAGCTGAGGAGGAGCCTGAGGATATGGAAACAGGGAAGAAGATAACAAGTGCTTCATCTGTTCAGTTTGAAAATGTTGATTTCTCATATGTGGCAGATAAGCCTGTTATACGAAACTTCAGCCTTGACGTAAAGAAGGGTGATCTTGTTGCTATTGTAGGTCCCACGGGTGCAGGTAAAACCACTATTGTAAATCTTCTTATGAGATTTTATGAAATTCAGGGCGGTTCAATTAAAATTGACGGCACGGATATAAGAGAAATTTCAAGAAAGAATCTTCGTGAGCACCTTGGTATGGTGCTTCAGGATACATGGCTGTTTGAAGGCACCCTCAGGGATAACATTATGTACGGCAGGCAGGATGCCACCGAGGAGGATTTCCTCAGTGCAGTAAAGGCGGCTCAGGTGGATTCCTTTATCCACACTCTGCCTGAGGGCTTTGACACTGTTCTTGAAGAGGACGGCGTAAACCTTTCTCAGGGTCAGAGGCAGCTTGTTACAATTGCAAGAGCAATTCTCGCTTCACCTGAAATTCTTATTCTTGACGAAGCAACCTCCTCTGTTGATACAAGAACAGAGGTTAAGATACAGCAGGCTATGAGTAACCTTATGAAGGGCAGAACAAATTTTGTTATTGCTCACAGACTTTCAACAATCCGCGAGGCTGATATGATTCTTGTTATGCAGAACGGCAGAGTTGTTGAAACAGGTAAGCATAAGGAGCTTATGGCAAAGGACGGCATTTATGCTGAGCTTTATAATTCACAGTTTGTTGAATAAAGGCAATTTATAAATTATTGGAGGCAAAATGAAGCTGATTACACTCCCGAACGGCATAAGAGTGTTTTTAAATCCCTGCGATGGCCTTCGCTCTGCAATTGTCGGAGTGTGGGTTCTCAGCGGTTCAAGGTTTGAAACACCGGAAAATGCCGGTATATCCCATTTTATTGAGCATATTGTATTTAAAGGAAGCGAAAAAAGAAGCGGACTTCAGATTGCAGAGGGAATGGATGAAATCGGTGCTCAGGTAAATGCCTATACCACAAAGGAATATACCTTCTTTTATGTAAAAGCCCTTGACTATCAGATATTGAAGGGTGCGGATATTCTTTTTGATATGCTTAAATATCCCAGGCTTAATGAAAAGGATATTGAAACAGAAAAAGGAGTAATTCTTGAAGAAATTGCAATGTGTGAGGATGATCCTTCCGATGTCTGCTATGAGGTGAACGAAGAAGCAATTTTCGGCGGTACAAGCCTTTCTCTGCAGATTTTAGGCTCAAGGGAAACGGTGTCCTCCTTCACGGCTGATGACTTGAAAAGGCATATGGATGAAAATTACAGCCCCGAAAGAATGGTAATCGGTGTCAGCGGCAGCTTCAATGAAGAGGAAATGCTCAGTAAAATCAATGAGTATTTTGCTCCTGTAAAAAATAAAAACAATCCTGCCCGTTGGTATGATGTGCCATTTAAAAAGGGCTACACCCTTAAGAATATGCCTACGGAGCAGACCCATATTATGCTTTGCTTTCCCGGCATCGGTATAGAGCATAAGGATTTATATCCTTTGCAGCTTATTATGTTCATTCTCGGTACCGGCTCGTCATCCCTTCTCAATCAGAGAATAAGGGAACAGCTCGGTCTGGTTTATTCAATTGATTCCTGGCTCGGCAGATATATGGGTGGCGGTTACATTGCCGTGGGTATGAGTCTTCAGGAAAAAAGCGAAGAAAAAGCTATAAAAGAAACAGTAAAAATCATCGGAAATTTCTCTTGCTCTGTCACTCAGCGTCAGATTGATATAGCTAAGGAAAAGCTTATTTCAAGTCTTATTATGTCAAGAGAGCATCCTCAGTCAAAATTTTCTTCTGAGGGCAGAAATCTTCTGCTTATCTCAAAAAGCATTGAGGATGACGACATAATAAATGAAATCAAGTCCATAACCCTTGACCGTGTCAGAGAGGTTTCAGAAAAATATCTTAAGCTTTCCGAAATGTCATTTACGGCAGTAGGTAAGGTTAAACAAAAGGAAAAATACGAAAAAATAATCTCCGAGGGGATTGAGGAAATATGAGTGTTATCTCAAATGCAAAAAGAATAGTAATTAAGGTGGGTACCTCCACCCTTACATATGAAACAGGAAAAATCAATATAAGACGTATGGTGAAGCTTTGCAGTGTTCTTGCAGATCTTCACAATTCGGGCAAGCAGGTTGTCCTTGTAACCTCAGGCGCAATCGGCGTTGGTGTAGGCAAGCTCGGTCTTCCCGAAAGGCCCAAGGATATTCCCGGAAGGCAGGCGGCTGCCACCGTAGGTCAGTGCGAGCTGATGTTTATGTACGATAAGTTTTTTGGTGAGAACGGCGTTAAAACGGGTCAGCTTCTTATAACAAAAAGTGATATCGAAAACGGTCAGAGAAGGGAAAATCTTGAAAACACCTTTGAAAAGCTTTTTGAATACGGTGCAGTTCCTATCGTAAACGAGAACGATAGCGTTGCAACAGAAGAAATTGTTTACGGTGATAACGATTCGCTTTCCGCAATAGTTGCAACACTTATTCACGCTGATGCACTTATTATACTTTCGGATATTGACGGCCTTTTTGACGATAATCCAAATGAAAATCCCGATGCGAGACTGATTCCCGTTGTAAAAGAAATCAACGATGAAATCAAGGCTCTTTGCGGTGGTGCAGGCAGTAACAGAGGCACCGGCGGAATGATAACAAAAATTCATGCCGCTGAAATTGCAGGCAGTGCAGGTATACCTACAGTTATTATGAACGGCACTGCACCCCAGGATATATATAAGCTTATTGACGGACATTCCGTCGGAACGATATTTACTTGTTAAGATAAGGCAGGTGCAAAAAATGCTTACACAGCTCGGTATCAACGCTAAAAAAGCGGAGAGAGTTCTTTCTGTTGCTTCTTCCGAAAAGAAAAATAAGGCACTTTCTTTTATTGCGGATGCTCTGGAAGAAAACAGTGCATACATACTTGAAGAAAATAAAAAAGATATAGAAGCTGCAAGAGAAAAGGGTATGAGTGAATCCATGATTGACCGTCTTTCTCTGTCTGAAGGCAGAATCAAGGCAATTGCCGATGCGGCAAGGGAGCTTGTTATGGCTGAAGACCCTGTCGGTAAGGTTATTTCAGGCACAAAGCGTCCCAACGGCCTTGTAATAGAAAAGGTCAGTGTACCCCTTGGTGTTATTGCAGTTATTTTTGAAGCACGTCCTAATGTTACTGTAGATGCAGCGGCTCTTTGCCTCAAAAGCGGTAATGCAGTAATTCTCCGCGGCGGTAAGGAAGCCATAAACTCAAATAAAGCCTTCACAAATATTATGCGAAAGGCTGTTTCCTTAGCAGGTCTGCCTGAGGATTGCATTCAGCTGGTTTCGGATACCTCAAGAGATTCTGCAACGGCACTTATGAAAATGAACGGCTATGTTGATGTACTCATACCACGCGGAGGCGCAGGCCTTATTTCCTCCTGTGTACAGAATTCAACGGTACCTGTTATTGAAACCGGAACGGGTAACTGCCATATTTATGTTGATAAGGATGCCGACCTTGATATGGCGGCAGAAATTATATATAATGCAAAAACCTCCCGTCCTTCAGTGTGTAATGCCTGTGAGAGCCTTGTTATTCACTCGGATGCGGCAGAAAAGGTTCTTCCTCTTATCAGGGAAAAGCTCAGTGAAAAAAATGTTGTAATTCACGGTGACGAGAAAACAGCTGAAATAATTCCCGGTGTTGTTCCTGCAACTGAAGAAGACTACGGCAGGGAATATCTCGGCTATGAAATCAGCGTAAAGGTTGTTTCCGATATAGATGAAGCCATTGAGCATATTATGAAGTATTCAAGCGGTCACAGTGAATGTATTGTAACCGAGAATTACTTCGCATCAAGAAAATTCACTGCATCAATTGATGCGGCAGCGGTTTATGTTAACGCTTCAACCCGTTTTACAGACGGCGGTGAGTTCGGCTTCGGTGCAGAAATCGGCATTTCAACCCAGAAGCTTCACGCAAGGGGACCTTTAGGTCTTCCTGAGCTGACAAGTCAGAAGTATATTATTTACGGAGAAGGTCAGGTAAGATAAATTACTGTTGAAAGGGGATAAACAATGGAACAGACAAAAAAGAGAAGTCCGTTAAGCTTTGTTGTGGGCTTAGTCGTAATAGCTCTTGTGCTTGTAGGTGTTGTCAGCATTGTTTCCGATGTTTCGGGAAGGATAAATTCCTCCGTTAAACAGCAGAGTGCCGAAAAGTATTCAGAGCTTGAAGAATTTATTGCTCCCATAATTATGTACGACCCCGACACATTTGACGATATTTCAATGGCAAATACTGAACAGCTTATCAGTATAGCTGTATGGTCAATACTGGACAGCAATCCCGAGCCGGATAAATACGAATACACCGACGGCGGTATGCTTGTGCCTCAAAGCGAGGTGGAAGAAAAATTCCAAGCTCTTTTCGGCTCACAGGTGAAATGGAATCACTGCACTGTTGACGGCGGCGGAATTTATTTCAGCTACAGCGAATCCAAAAAAGCATATGTCATTCCCATTACCGGTGTTACACCTATTTACACTCCGAGGGTAACAGATGTTTCCGAAAGACCGAATACTGTTGTGCTTACTGTCGGATATCTTGCCTCTTCCGAGTGGGTGCAGGACAGTGAAGGAAATATTGTACCTCCTGAGCCTTCAAAGTATATGAAAATAACTCTCGGTAAGGATTCTGACGGAGGATACAATGTCCGTGCAATTCAGTCTGCTGACTGATAAAAATGAAAAAACAGTTAAAAACTATATAAAATTATTTAAAGTTTTTGCTTTTCATTGACTTTTGCGAAGAAAAATTATATATTATATTAAGGATATAATATCTTAGGGTGTTATACTCTTGTTTCTGAATTGAACGGTAACGTTATTATGAAAAGAAAATTCAAGGAGGTAAACTTATGAAAAGAACTATGAAAAAGTCTCTCGTTCTTATTTGTGTTATCCTTGCAGCTGTGCTTGTAATGTCTTTTAGCAGCTTTGCAGCAAGCGATTGCGGCGACGGTAACCATAAGGAAGGAAAGAGAATTGTTGAGGCGACCTGTACAACTGCAGGTTATACCGAGACTTACTGTACAGTCTGCGGTAAGCTGTTCTCAACTACTCCTACCGAGTCTGCTCTCGGTCACGATTATATTGACGCTGACTATTATTACACCAAAAACGGTGACAGCTTCCTGAAAAAGAGAGATTGTAACCGTTGTGATTTTATTGAGGTTGACAGCGGTAAATACTATTCAGTTGAGTTTTTGAACCCCTGGGTAACTGCTTCTGTATGCGATGAAATCACTTATGTTGACCTTGCAGAAAGCTGGAAAACCGAACAGACAGCACTTAAGTATGTACTCGACGGTGAAACCGTATCTGCTGACGGCTTATGGACCTACCGTCAGAAGGATAAGGCTTTCGGTACTTATAAGTTTGCAGGCTGGTCAAAAAATGTTGTTGATTCAGGCAAATTCACTGCAGAAACTCTTTTTGATTTATCAACTCCCATTACTGCTAACACAACTCTTTATGCTGCATTCACCGGTGTGGAAAATGTTCATTACACAGTGCGTTATGTAAATGCAGACGGTGAAAGAGCTTCAAAGGATTTTGAGGTTTACCACGGCAAGAAGGCTGATGACTCACTCTTCCAGCCTCAGGGTACCGATGAAAACGGTAAGGTTATTTATGCAAATGCTCTTACAATGAAGGAAGATAACCACAGATATTATACCTTCGACAGATGGAATATCGATATTAACCATATTTACGGACCCGTAAGCATTAAGGCTATTTATAATGCACATGACAAGGTTTACGAATATGTATTCCTTAACTACAAGGGTGAAGAAATAGCAACAGAAGAGGTTGCATACGGTACTGCTTCAGTTTACAGCGGTGATGCTGATTTTGAAGCACTTATGGAAAGACCCAAGGACCGTACATATATTTATGCATGGATGGGTGACTTCTCAGTTCAGGGTCAGAACCATACAACAAATATTTCAACTCTTACTCCTCATATGTCTGCTAAGGATACAAGATATAAGGACGACCAGTATTATAAGCCCACATATCTTGTTCCCAGATATTCACAGAGACTTGTTGAATATGTGTTTAACCTTACCTGTGTAATACCTGAAAGTGAACACGATAAGGAAGATTACCTTGATGCACTTATTGTTCAGATTGTTGACGATAAGGGTCAGCTTGTAGCTTCAGGCAGAACAAGTAATGTCGGCGGCAAGGCTGTTTTCAAAACAAAGCTCAGAGACAGTCAGTATTATATTGTAACTGCAGTTTCCGAGGATGAAAAGTATCATGCCGAAAAGACAATTGACCGTAAGTTTATTTATGACCTTACATATACTGAAATCAATGCTACCATCAACCTTGAGATCAGTGAAGATTATCTTAAGGGTCTTAACTGCACATGTATCCATCACAACACTCTTATAAGACCTATCTTTGTAAGAATTCTCAACATTCTTTACAATCTGTTTAATGTGAAGTATGTATGCTGTGATGATATGTATGCAACTCTCGGTGATGTTCTTGCTTACACCAAATAAAAATGAATGATAAAAAAAGATGTTGGCTCAGCCAACATCTTTTTTATTTACTGTATTTCTTTTTTACTATATAGTTATCAATCAGGTTATGAAGTCCTTCCCAGCAAAGCTTTCTTCTTTCCCAATAAATCACGGAAGCAAGCTTTCTTACGGGATTTGGGTTGTAGAATTTCTTTTTTACGGGTGCTATACCGTAAAACCTTAACACCTTATAATAACCGTCCAATTTTTCGCAAAATTGCTCATAATTGCGGTTTTCCTGTTTTGTCCATGCAGTTTCACTCATTGCCCCGAGACGCGGATAAGTGCAAAAATCGGCCTTTTTCATATGGGGGACAAACTCAGTCCAAAGGCAGGCTTCAATGCCAAGAATATTCTTTTCCTTTTCGGGGCTGATGTTTTCAAAAACGGGATTATAATTATATGTGTCTTTGAGGCTTACAAGGCCATACGGTAAATCAAGGTAATATGCATTCAGGGCGGAGTTTACGAATTTTCTGCCTTTGTTGATTTCTTCTGCCGCTTCTGCAGGGCTGATTTCATCGTCCCATAGCTGCCAGGCGACAGAGGAAGAAATCATTTTTTCTTTTTTGCGGTCGTTCCACATTCTCACCTCATAGCCCTTTGCCTGAATATAGTCGGCAATACGCTGAAGATAATAGGTGTGAAGCTCACTTTCATCCTTAAGATTTTCTTCCTTCATTCTTTGCTGACAGTGGGGGCAGATTTTCCAACGGGTTGTCGGAACCTCATCGCCGCCCAGGTGAATTATACCGTCAGTAAAAATTTCCGTCAGTTCATCAAAAACGCTTTCCATAAAACGGAAGGTGCTTTCCTTGCCCACACACAGAACATCGTGCTTTACACCCCAGTGAGTTGCTACGGTCAGCTCTCTTTCAAAGCAGGAAAGGAAGGGGTATGCGGCTATCATACTTACTGCATGACCGGGTGTGTCAATTTCGGGAATAACCTTTATGCATCTTTCGTGGGCATAAGCAACAATTTCCTTCATATCCGTCTTTGTATAGTATCCCGAGTGAGGAGTGGTATTGAAGTTGGTGTGGGAACGGTATGATCCTATTTCTGTAAGAAGAATATTGTCCTCAAGCTGACAGCGGAAGCCCTGATCTTCACTCAGGTGCCAATGAAATTCATTGAGCTTATGAATAGCCATCATATCAATAAAATGCATAACGGCTTCCTTTGTGAAAAAGTATCTGCCGCAGTCAAGCATAAAGCCTCTTGAGGGGAAACGGGGTGCATCCTCAATCAGGATTTCAGGAAGGCTGAAATCACCTTGAATAAGAAGCTGTTTAAGGCTCTGAACGGCATAGAAGAGTCCTTCGTCAGATGATGCCGTGAGCATAACCGTGTTTTTATTTACACAGAGATGATATCCCTCTTTTTCAGTGCAGTTTTCTTTGATTGAAAGGATTATTTTCTCCTTACCTGTACCTGAAATTTCAGCTTCAAAGCTGTCGGTAAGAAAACGGATAAGCTCGTTTTTGGCTTTTTCACAGCCTTTTTCCGTTTCAATTTCACAAAGTCTTGTTATTTTTATAACCGGCTCATCTGAAAGCATTTTAAAGCAGAGCGGCTGCGGTATTACGGATAATTTCATAATTCTTTACCTTGCAAGGAACCAGCAGGTCCAAAGAGCAATAACAAAACAGCCTTCAGCGGGAATGGCAAGCTTTGTATAAGGGCATTTCCAGCCTTTGTCCACAAAAAGGAAGATTGTTCTTGTTACGAACACGGTTGTTGCAAAAAACATACCGCCAACGAGCGAATAATAAGCTGTACCAGTTGCAAAGGCAAGGTAGAGAAGGAATGCGCCGAGTGCAAATGAAATACCGCCATAATATACACGGATTTCGGTTTTACCTGCATTGTCAACGGGCTTGATTGAAAAGCTTTCTGCATTTTTCAAAGGCTTGAGAATGAACACGATTGCCATACCGAAAAAGTATGCGGCAAGGCAGGCGGTTGCAAAGGCTGCGGGAAAGTTTTCTGAGAAGAGCGCTTTAATTGTTTCCATATTTTTTTCTCCTTTAAAATATTGTTTTTATTATGATATCACAACACGGACATAAGGTAAATAGCAACAGAAAATATATTTTATTTTTTTGTAAAAATGTAAAAGACTATGTTGACAATCAGTTGCTGTGAGTGGTACTATTTTTACATAAAAGTTGAAAAGGTGTGAAAAAAGATGAAAAAAATCGAAAGATTTTTAATATATATAACTGTAGTTCTCGGTGTGGTTTTTTGCCTTGGCTTTGCAGGGGCGGCTGCACAGGAAAAAATGGATGTTGCAGTTGCTTCCTTCAGTGTAAAAAATATTGAAAAGGGTATAGAACTTCAATGGAGCTCAGTTGATAATGCAAAAAGCTATAAGCTTTACCGCCTGACATCCAAGGGTACATATAAAAGAATAGGAACGGCTGATAAAACAGAAAATATCTTTGTTGACGAAAGTGCTTCTGCGGGCAAAAAGTATACTTATAAGGTCAAGCCGTATTCAAAATCCTTTAACGGTGTCAGCAAGGCATCAAAGGAAATTTACCGTGTTCCTATGTCCGGCTTTACCTCAATCGGTAACACAGCCTCGGGCATAAGCCTTGAATGGAGCAAGAGTGCTGGTGCAGATAAATATTATCTTTACCGTAAGCAGGAAGGCGACAAAAAATGGACAAAGCTTAAAACTCTTAAGGCAACCTCTTATTGTGACACACAGGTTGAAAGCGGAATAAATTATATCTACCGTATAAAAGCTAAAAAAGGCTCTGATTACAGCCTTTCTGACGAAGCAAGGCTTATGTTCCTTTCGGCACCGGTTATTTCTTCTTTAAAAAATAAGAGCGATTCAATAGAAATCAAATGGAAAGAGGTAAAGGGTGCAACGGGATACACAATTTTAAGAAAAGCACCGGGTGGTAAGTGGAAAAAGCTTGTATCGGTTAAGGGTGATATTCTTAAATATAAGGACCTTACCGCTAAGGAAAATGTAAAATACGGCTATGCCGTAAGAGCTGAAAACACAAATGGCAAAAGTGTATATTTAAAGGATAAATACTGTGTACGTCTTTTGCCGATAGCTGTCTCTTCAACAAAAAATATGATTGAGGGCGTTCAGCTTAAGTGGAAAAAGTGTGATTCGGCTGCCGGGTACAGAGTTTACCGCAGCGAAGCAGGCTCAGGAACAAAAAAGAAAATTGCAACGGTCAAGAATAAAAATACTACTTCATATGTTGATAAAACTGTAATAAGCGGTGTTAAATATACTTACTATCTTGTGCAGTATACGGGCAGCAGCTACAGTGCTTGTGTCAAAGGTGCAGAAAGAACCTTCGTTGCTTCTCCTGAAGAGCTTAAAGCAAAGAAAGACGGTTCAAGGGTTGTTCTTTCATGGAAGAAGGTAACAGGCTCCACAAATTATGATATTTACCGTAAAACAGGCAACAAGGGTGAGTGGGCAAAGTTAGTATCTCTTGGTGATAAAACCACCTACACGGACAAAACTGCAAAAAATAACACGGTTTATTATTACCGCATAAGGGCTTCAGTCTCAAATAAGTATTACAGTGCCTACAGTGAGGAAATAAGGTCAAGCAGGGTTGACCCTTCAAAAAAGATGATAGCACTGACTTATGACGACGGTCCTGCAGGCGACTCAACAAAAAGAATTCTTGATGTTCTGGAAAAATATGATGCAAGGGCTACCTTCTTTGTTCTCGGTTCAAGAATTCCATCATATTACAAGAATCTTCAGAGAGCAGATAAATTAGGTTGTGAAATTGCAAACCATACTTATAGCCACATAAATCTTCCCTCAAATACAAACTCAACAATTCTTAATGAAATTAATAAAACCAATTCTCTTGTAAAGCAATATACAGGTAAAACACCGGCACTCATAAGAGCACCCGGCGGATCAACCAATCAAAGAGTAAGAGAATGTGTCAATATGCCTTTTATCTATTGGTCAATTGACACAAGGGATTGGGAACACAGAAGTGCATCCAAAACAATAGCCAGCGTAAAAAATAATGCCCGTGACGGAGCAATTGTTCTTATGCACGATATCCACGCTCCTACCGCAACAGCAAGTGAAACAATTATTCCCTGGCTTATAAATCAGGGCTATCAGCTTGTTACGGTTTCTGAGCTTATGGAATACAGAGGAATTAAAATGCGGGCAGGCACTACATATTATAATGCTTATAAATAGGAAAAACGGCTGTGAGAGAATTCTCTCACAGCCATTTCATGTTGTTCTTAAAAATCAAAGCTTCCGCCTGCAAAACCGACAACTTTTCTGAATAAGCCCAGAATTGCATTGAGAATACCAAGAATAGTTTCAAGGTTAAACTGCATAATATTTCCTCCGTCATAATAAGAGTTGTACTTTTTTTATTATAACATCGACAAAATTCATTTTGTTAAGATTATGTTAATCTTCCTTGCCTACAAGCCAATTGATAGAAACTCCGAGTACATCTGCAATTGCAACAAGCTCATAATCACACACACTTCTTATCTGACCTTCAAGCTTTGAAAGGCCGGAAGCGGTAAGCTCAACACCTCTTATCTGGAGCTGAGTGAGCAGGTCAATCTGCTTGATACCAAGTTCCTTTCTTTTTGCTTCAATTCTGGCTCCCACAATATTACGGTCACCAAGCGCTTGTTTGCGGATTCTCATTTTTTACACCTTCTAAAATTGTAACGTTATTATTAATTTTCGTAAATTGCTTATACAATATATCATACACTTGTATATTTTGTCAAGTTTTATATGTTAGTTTTTGTTAAAATATTAAATATAAATTTGTAAAATTTATACAATTTTACTTTTTGGAATTACAAAGCAGTATTTACTTACAAAAAAATTTGTAATAATTCACAAACCCCTTTTTTTATTGCTGAAAAAGTAGTATAATCCTATTAATAATATTCAGGAAGAGGGATGTTCCGTATGAGTAACACACTTGAATCCAGAAATCTTACCATGCTCGTTGACTTTTACGAAATGACTATGGCCAACGGATATTTCACCAACGGTATGCAGGATAAGATTGCTTATTTTGATATGTTTTTCCGCAAGGTTCCCGATAAGGGCGGCTTTGCAATTATGGCGGGACTCAGGCAGCTTGTGGATTATCTTAAAAATCTTAAATTCACACAGAAGGATATTGAATTTTTTCAGAGAAAAGGCTTTAATGAGGATTTCATAGAATATATCCGTAATTTCAGATTTTCCTGCGATGTATGGGCAATTCCCGAAGGCACACCCATATTTCCCGGTGAGCCCATTATTACCGTAAAGGGTCCCGTTATTGAGGCCCAGCTTATTGAAACCATGATTCTTCTTACAATCAACCATCAGAGCCTTATTGCAACAAAAGCAAACCGCCTTAAAAGAGCTGCCGGAGACAGAACTATAATGGAATTCGGTTCACGCCGTGCTCAGGGCTATGACGGTGCTATTTACGGTGCCAGAGCCGCATATATTGGCGGCTGCGATGCAACTGCCTGCACAATAGACGAAAGAGATTTCGGTGTTCCTGCAGTGGGCACAATGGCTCACTCATGGATTCAGCTTTTCGGTGATGAGCTGGAGGCTTTCTGTGCCTACGCACGGCAGTATCCCGATAACTGTACCTTGCTCGTAGACACATATAACGTTCTCAAATCCGGCATTCCCAATGCTATTGAAGCCTTCAGAAGAGAGGTTCTTCCC
>JAXJQQ010000060.1:0-15736 GCA_036311065.1 Acutalibacteraceae bacterium
GCTCTTCAAACAGCTCGTGGATGCATTTGTCTTTTCGGTAGTCGGTTTTGGTGCTGTTGAATTCGTACAGCACCTTGTGTTTTTCATCGGCTGAAAGCATTTCAAGGTCAGAGATTTTTTTGTGGGGATTATCAAGTGAATCTTCAGCTATAGCGATTATAGAGTTCAGCATAGTCTGAATCTCTTTTTCGGTGAATATAGATGTTCGATAGCGAATTTTAAGATTATGATTTTCAGAACCGAAAGACTGCATATGGATTTCGAGAGGAAGGGGGAGAGAGTTGCTGTAAGGTATTTTGAGTTCATAAGAATCATTGGAATTAAATTCCTGGTAATCTGCAACAATATCAAAAAGTCTGGATACACTAACATTCTTTTCTTCCAATGCTTTTTTTATTTCAGTTTGTGTAAATTTTTGATGTCTGAAAAGATTCATTTGAGAATTTTCAACAGACTTTGCTACTTCAAAAAAAATGTTTTTCTCTCTGCACTTTACAACTAACGGAACAATGTGCATATAAAGGCCAATGGTATTGAATTCAGCCGGAGTTGTTCTGTTAAGAACCGGTACTCCAAGTGTAAAATGATTTAATCCTGTAGTTTTATGAAAATAAACAGCATAAAGCGAATTGAAAAAGCTCTGAACTGATATTTCTGATTTCTTACAAAAGGTTTTGATTTTTTCAAGAAATCCTGTTTCAACACGCAAATTTACTTCGGATGAACTATAATCAAAAGAATTATTAACATCAGAAAAAAGTGAACATTTTGGTAGTGGATCGAATTCCTTTTGCCAAAATTCGTAATCGCGAAGATATCTTTTTGTAGATCTGTGTTTTTTCTCATTGTAGATATATTCAGCATAAGGTTGCGTTACTGCACGGTATTCAGGATTTTGGAGATATTTGTTAATATCCTCAGCTAAAATATAGGAACTATACCCATCAACTGCAATATGATGAGCAGATATCATTATACCGGATTTTGTCGGAGTGTTGAACATTATAGGATTTTCCAACATGCCATAAAAATCTGTAGGTGAATTTAAAAGATCTCTTGCTTTTTCAAGCAAATTCTCTTCAGAATCGGTATCGATATAAGGAAATTTTATATATTTGTAATTTTCTAAATATGATACTGGACCATCAGTTGTTTCTTTAAATTTGACTCGAATTGCCTCATGGTCTCTTCTGAGGCAGTTATATGCGTCGTTAAGCTGTTCATATGTATATATTTTAGGGAACACCTGTATAAGGCCAAGATTCCATACCTTACTATCAAGATCAGAGTTTCCGGAATAAAAATTCAATTGTGAAGATGTGGGTTTAAATTCCATCTTTAATCTCTCCCATTGTTTTTGCAAATCTGTACAAAAATACATTATAAATTATAACTCAATAACAGTATATATGTCAATAAAACAACTACAGTAATTTGCATTTTAATTTCAGAGACAGGGGTTGAAAAAAACTATAATTTGATATATAATAAATATGTATTTTACTTTTGAGGTGAAACTTATGAAAAGAACTTTTAATATCTGGAGTGAACACCACTCAAAAGATAACTTTATTGCAGAATATCCAGACTGCTCTATGTTTACATGTGTACAGAAAACTGCCGAAAAATATCCTGATTATGTAGCTTTAGAGTTTCAGGATAAAAAGACTACTTATTCAGAAATGATTTCGCAGATAGAGTTGATAGCTCAGGCTCTTCTGGCAAACGGAGTGAAAAAAGGTGACTATGTTTCTGTTGTCGCACCTAATACACCACAGGCTCTGAATATGGTTTATGCTGTTAATAGAATCGGTGCAATTTCAAATATGATTCACCCCTTACTTTCTGCAAGTGAAATTAAAAAGTTTGTAGAAAATGTTGATAGCGTTGCTGTACTCACTTTTGATTTATTGTATCAGAAAATAGCAAATATTGAATGGGAAACGCAATACAAGCCTCTTATGATTATTGCACGCATCGCAGATGCCCTTCCTTTTTGCATAAAACCGTTTTACTTAATGAAAAACAAGTTAAAAATAAGCTTTAATCCAAATCATGAAATCATTTATTGGAATGACTTTCTCAAAAAAGGAAAATCAAGAAAAGAAACTCTTGCTCCTGATAACGGAAAAGGTGAAGATGTTGCGGTCATTCTTTATAGCGGCGGCACAACAGGTCTTCCCAAGGGAGTTATGCTTCAGAACCAAGCTTTTAATGCTCTTGCTGTTCAATCAACAGAAATTGGTGCTTTAGATGTAAAAGACAGAGCAGGAAAAAAAGCACTTGGTCTTATGCCTGCATTTCATGGCTTCGGACTTGGTGTATGTATGCATATGACACTCGCTGAAGGCGGTCACCTTTGTCTTGTTCCGAAGTTTGATTATATAGCTTGTGCAAAATTGATTTTCAAGAAAAAAATCAATCATATATATGCCGTTCCGGCTTTATATGAAGCTTTGTGCAGAAGTGAAGAAATAGAAAAATCAGACCTCTCTTTTATAGAGATGGTTGTTATTTCCGGAGAAAAGTGTGACAAAAAGCTTATCAAACGTATGAACAAATACCTGGAAAAGGGTAATTCCAAGGCAAGAATGCTTGAGGCTTACGGACAGACAGAAAGTGTGGCCGGTATTGCTATTAATCCGTTCTTTGCCATCAAAGAAGACAGTGCAGGCATTCCTTATCCGGATAATGAAATAAAGATAGTTAAAATCGGTACACACGAAACTTTACCTGCTTGGGAAGACGGTGAAATTTGCGTTTTTAGTCCTACTCAAATGAAGGGATACTACAAAAATGAAGCTGAAACTGCCCATGCACTTCAGAAACACGCTGACGGAAAAATCTGGTTGCACACGGGTGATATCGGCTGTATGGATGAGGAAGGATATCTTTATTTCCGTCAAAGATATTCAAGAATGATTATCGTAGCAGGTTACAATGTGTATCCTACGCAAATTGAAAATATAATTAATAAATGTGAAAACGTTAATACCTCCTGTGTTATTGGTGTAACAGGCAGGGTTAGTGGACAAAAGATAGTTGCTGTTGTACAACCTACAAATATGAATGCAGATTTAAAGTTGCTTAAAAAAGAGATTCTTAAAGTTTGTGAGGAAAACATTGCTGATTATGCAATGCCTCAGGAAATTGTTTTCAGAGAAGAAATGCCAAAGACTACTATGGGTAAAGTGAATTTTAAAGCTCTGACTGAGGAGTACAGCAACAGAAAAGGGGAATGATTATGGTAAAAAAGATTGAACAAATATTTTCTGAAGTTACAGGTCTGACGGATTTGAATTTTACAGAGAAAACAAAGTTTGACAAGAGCTTGATAGTTTCATCACTCGCTATGATTCAGCTTATCTGTGCTCTTGAAGACGAATTTGATATTGAAATTCCCAACTCAGAAATTAAAAAATTCAAAAAAGTAAAAGATGTTGTGAAATTTCTTGAAAAAAATGCTGATTGATAATAAAGTGAAATGTGAAAACTTTAAACTTTATGATGCTTCGATTCAGTAATATGCATACAAATCTAACCGGACAGCGTTCTGTACTCTGTCCGGTTATTTTTTAGCTAATTTAAGGTCTGAGCCGGTCAGCGTTAAAGAATTTAAAAACTTTGTTTACAATACCGTTTTTATATGATAATATAATTCTGATAAATATTACAGGGGTGAGCTTATGAAGAATAAAGATATAAATATCCGTGATCCTTTTATACTCTGCGAAAACGGCAAGCATTATATGTATGGTACAAGAGCAAAAAACTTCGGCAGGAAAACTGCAGGCTTTGATGTTTATGTTTCAACTGACCTGGAAAATTGGAGTGAGCCGACAGAGTGCTTCAATTCGGAAAAATATGCTATGAACTATGAAGTCAACTGGGCCCCTGAAGTGCATAAATATAAAGGTGCTTATTATATGTTTGCTACCTTTACAAGGGAAAGTAATAATCTGAGAGGAACCTTTGTTCTTAAATCTGACAGTCCTTTGGGTCCCTTTGTGCCTCACAGTAAAGGTGTTGTGACTCCTGAGCAATGGGAGTGCCTTGACGGCACGCTCTACCTTAATCGCGACGGTAAGCCCTACATAGTTTTTTGCCACGAACACACACAGATTATTGACGGAACAATATGTTATGCCCCGTTAAGCGACGATCTTACAGAAGCAATCGGTGAAGCGACCACAATGTTCAAAGCCTCCTCACCTTATTGGGCTGATAAGAGCAAGGATGAAAAGGAGCACAGAATAACTGACGGACCTTTTATGTACCGCACAAAAACAGATGAGCTTTTAATGCTCTGGTCTACCTTTATTAAGGGTAAATACGCTGAATGTGCCGTTAAGTTCACCGACGGTGAATTAGGCATGAATTTTGAGCATCTGCCTCCTGTTATTGACGACGACGGCGGTCACGGTATGATTTTTAAAAGCGGTGACAAGCTTTACTTAACATTTCATTCTCCAAACCGTACCGACTATGAAAGACCTTGTTTTACTGAGATTGAGGACAACGGGGATAATATTTCCGTTAAATAAATTATCCGCATAAAAGCACCGCTATTGTTGACCCGGAGCGGTTTGTGACGGTAGAAGGCATATAAAAAAGCCGTACAGAGTGTACGGCTTTTTTATATATTCATTTTAAAAGCTTCATCATGTAACCGTCAAAGTCATAAGTATGGTCCTGTGGCCTTACATAACGCGGGGGATAATCTGTCGTAATAATATGTGAGCCACAGTCATCAGCATAGCTGTATCTTTCGTCACTGAAAGAAGGATAGCTGTCAGCACGGGTTCTTACCATAAGATTTTTTTCTGTAACTGTCTTTTTATTGTTTGCTATGGCTGTTTCAGGCTCGTTATCAAGAATAAAGGAAGCATATGGTTTATCAATATCCTCAAATCTCAGCATAGGAAACATAGCCTGTGATGTAAGAGAAGTATCAATACTTATGTATTCATCGGTAACATCGCATGGGTGCAGAAGCACAATTATTTTGCCTGCCGCTTCCTTAAGTGTAGGCCAGCGGTCAGCTATTCTCATTTCTTCAAGACTTTTAAATTCTCCCTTGACAAGCTCAGGAGTAAGCAATCTGTCACCAAGAACCTCTTTGATAATTTTATCAAGCTTTTTTGCATAATCGACAGAGAAATTCTTCAGATTGCCTATTGAGGGAACATTGCCTTTAGGCTCGATAAGAAGATAAACGGGCAGGTGGCCGGGATTGTTGTCAGACCACATTACAATCTCCTGAAGTCCCTTTGCAAAATCATAAGCACTGGAAGTATTATCCGATATGGGATCATGAGTTACGATAAAGCTGACTTCACCGTCTTTATCAACAGTTTCAATGTCAATTTCAAGGTTTCTGATTCCTGTTTCAAGCTGCTCGGTATAGGGATCCATTTCAAATTTATATTTGGTACCTTTTTTGCCGTTATAAAGAATATTGAGGATTTTCTGATGCAAGCGTCTTTGCGGTGTAGGCAGCGGCTGATAGCTGTTATGAGTACCTATTATTGCAATCTCATTAATTTTTACGCCGTCTTCCAAAGCCTTTTCAAGGTCAAAATCAACAAGCTTCTGCTCATCGCAGGGCTTATAAGAATCTATGTAATATTCATTCTGCAGGTATTCAAGGCGGCTGTCCTGATATTCGATGTTTTTGCTTACCTGAAAAAATCCCGACAGATAAGATGACACATAAATAATTCCGTAAATCAAAAGCGGACACAGAATAAGAATGAGACATATTATTAATACCCGTAACAGTTTTTTGTTTTTCATATTTTCAGCTCCCGATAATTTCTTGCTTTCATTTTATTACAAATACATATATTTATCAATGGGAAAATAAAAAAATGTTGAGTTTAACATAGACTTTGAGCAGTTTATGGTGGGAATTGATAAGGTGGCGTAATAGAAAAGCCGAGCAGAGTTTTTAAGCTCTGCTCGGCTTTTCTATTGTTTTATTCAATCTTCAATATATGTTTGCTGTTTACACCATAGGTAATTTTTCCGTTAAACTCGCCTGAATCCGGATTCCAGCCCTCATTTACTCTCGACATATCAATCCAGTAATTTTCATCACTGTTTCCGAATATAACTATACGATGGTCAACGATAAAATCATAAATGGAGCTGAAACTCGAATACATTAGTTCAGCATCACCCATATAAACAGAAACCGAATTAGTAGTTTCATCCTTTTTTAAGTTATTCAATGTTTTAACATCATCGTATACAAAAAACGCCGTTATAAAAATTAAAAATACGCTAACGAAAATCTGTAAGCATAAGATTGCTTTTTTTAACTCTTTTTCCTTTTCTGTTTTTCTTTTAGATTTATGTTTATCCGGTTTCATTGTGAGTTTTTTCTCAAGAGAAGGCAAAATCCATAATGCAGTCAACAACAAAAGAGCTGAAACTAACTTAACAATAATTAACACTGTATATCTGTTTATAAGAGATTGTAACTCTACTGAGTAGCCCACTATATTCATTGTTAATAATCCCTTTCTGTTTATTGTTTGAATTATACCACAATAATCAAAACTTTTCAATAACAGTACAAATAGCAAAAAAAACACCCACTCTAAAAGCGGGCAAAAAAAATAATTACTCATGTACTATGACAAAAGAAAACTCCGCGATCATAACGATTACGGAGTTTTTCTGGTGGAGATAAGCGGGATCGAACCGCTGACCTCTTGAATGCCATTCAAGCGCTCTCCCGATACACGCAAAAACACACCCCAAAAAAGTTGTCTTGTTTTTAATTTCGCTTACTCAAGCATCAAAAAAACAAGACAACTATATTTAATTGATTTTTATAATTCTTGCTTTTGCACTTTCATCTTTATCAAGTTTATACAAATTGTATTCCTCGCCCAAAAATTCAAATTTGTTTTTCGAAATATAAGCTACATCTTCGCTTGCTGTAGTAAAAAATATTTGAACATTATCTAAGGCTGCATCACGTAAAAAATCAAATAAATTAAGCAAATGTAAGGAATCAAAGTTTGCTACGCTTTCATCCAATAAGATGATTCTAGGTGCATCTTTGGCACTAAAGAATTGAGTAAATATAACAGATAAAGCCAAACATACTTTTTGAGCAGTGCTCATAGTTTTAATGTTATATACTTTTTCGCTTTTTTCGCAGGTCATTTCAAAAGTCTCATTCTTCCAATAAATATTACTATCATAAGAATACAATCTATGAAATATTTCATTTATCAATTTTAAGCTTAACTCAATTTGTGTATGCATAATAGCAGTAACAGCCTCTAATGTAGCTTCACATGTTCTACGAATCTCAAATGCTTCGTTTGCAATATTATCATGTTCTTGGTTAATACTTTTATAAATATGTACATCTGAATAAAAACTTTTTCTTTTCTTTTTGAAATTGAATATATCCAATATAAATTCATATGTTTTTATAAACAATGGCTTATCATAGGATGATTGTTTTGTTGTCTTTTTTACTTTCATTCTAAAAAACTTTTCAATTAGAGACAATGAATTTATATTTCTTATTAAATTATTCTCCATATCAATAAGTTTTCCATCACACAATAATTTTTTCAAATGTAAAAAAGCATCATCTGAGTTACCTTCCTCTAATGCAAATCTATATGTTGCATCGGTATCAAAATAATTAATTCTACAAAACAATTCATTTAAAGTTCCCATTTTGTTTTTATACCAAATTTTTTTGTACTCTTCTACACTATTTTGAATATCACTTGAAGAAATTTGTTTGCCATCATCAAAAAGTATTACTGTTGATTTGGTTAATGATGTATCATCTAAATATTTGTGTGTTTGACCTGTAAAAGCAAATTCTATAGCATCTAAAACTGAACTTTTTCCAATTGCATTTTCACCATAAAACACATTTACTGCACCAAAATTTATGCTTTCTTCACTATTAAAACAGGTTTCTCTAAAACGATACATCTTAATGCTTTTAATTTTTTTCAATAAGCAATATTTTTTCTTTTTAACTGGCAGTTCTTTATAAAAATTTTCTTCAAAAAAGTTTTTTTCAGATATCCCTTTAAGAAAATATGCATCAAGATTTTTTAATTTTTTACTATTAATAAAACATGCAAGTAATTCTTCTCTCCCAATATTTTTCAACATGCATTTCAGATTGCGCGAGTGTAGTTTTTTAACAATTTTTTCAATAGAGTTTATAGAGTCAATGTCAATTTCATTGCTATTTTCAACAATTTCCGATACACGTTTGGAAAAACAAAAATAATTTTCAAACTCTGTCTTTTTTAAAAATATTTTTCTTGCAAAGTTCAAATCGTTGCTAATTTTATCGTATAATTCTTTTTCATATTTCTCATACACAAACAACAAATAAATATTGTATCTAACTACATCTTCATCACGAAAAAACAATTGAGAAAAATTGTTAGTTTGAAAATCAAAAAAGGCTTCATAAGATTTAAAAATAGTTTTTCGACAAACATTTAAAGTTTGATGATCACTTAAGTTTATTATAATATACTTAGCAAAAATCTTTGGAGATTTATTATTAATTGTTCTGTAGCACATATAATAGGGCAGGATGTAATCATCTAAACAATATTCATTTTCATTTATTTCATAAAAGAAGTCATGTTGAGATAAAAAATCATAAAATGTCATTTTGTTTTTCCTCCTAAAATTGATGCATTGTTTGTAACTATTTGTGGAGCAGCTATATTGTAATCGGTTGAATCAGGATATATATGAACACCATCTTCATCTTCATAATATATTATTAGATTTTCGGCAGTTTTGTTATTAGCATTAAACATCTTGAAAAACAATTTTTCAGCATCACATTTACTAGCGTATTTTAAATATACTACCCTACAATCCCCATTATTGGAATCTTCTGTTAAATACTTAACATTGAATAAAATTTCACCGTTTTTATGATATTGAAACTTAAATTTGGCGGGATAGGATTTAAATTTTAAAGTTACTTCTTTGTTTTTTAGTTTATTATGTATTCTCTTGCATATTATTATTTTTTCTTTAGTGTGAATATTGGAATAGTGTTCTGCTGAAACAGATGTTACATTGCCATCATTAATTATTTCAAACTCCTTGTTTATGCTCCTATTGTATACTGAAGAGATAAATTTATTAAGAGTACCTAATCTACAGTCTAACCTATTTTCCGTGCAACATTTGTCACAATTAATTATATCGTCGAACTCTTCTGTTTCAACAAAAAAATGGTCAATCATTTTTTTGCACAACAATTTTTCACTAGTCACATAATGGTTTTCATTAATGCTATATACAAAACATTTATTAATCGACAAAATGAGTGTGTACAAAATATCTTCTGGTATAGACTGATCCATTATTCTTGACAAGTTCATGTCAAGAACGTGGTCCTCTGAAGAAAAATAAAATGTTACTATATGATGATCGTGAGCAATATTTAACCCATACTTAGCATTTTTTTCAAATGCTTTTACATAATCCTCAAAATAATGTTCATCATATTTTTCATAAATTGCTGACCAAGAATCATTAATTCCTATTTGCTCTTTGTTGTCTATAATAAACGAAGTCCCCTTCGCCCAGTTTAAAGCAAGAATCTTCAGATGCCCTCTTTGAGAATAACTAATTAATGTGTTTCTCATTTGTTGAAAATATGTATTGTGCGGTTTGCTATTTAATTGAGGATGAAAAAGAATAAACTTTCTTTCACCTAGCAAAGCTTTAATTTCTAATATCAAATCTGATTTAAAAACATCCGCACAAATAATTGATAAAAAACCAACTTCACCGTCTTTACCAAAATAGAAAACTTTGTTTCCGCAAGATAATGCTGCTGTCTCGAATCCCATTTCCGTATCTTTCATAGGATGAATTTTTAGTTGTGGAAAAATAAACAGTTCGTCAAAACTACTATCTTCCGTTAAAAACTTTATTTTTGTAATATAAAATAAACAGCAAACTATTCTTCCTTTTGTTCCTATGTTATCCCAAGAAACACTACAAACCTTTGCTGATGTTGAACAATCCTTTAGAAAACACTCAAACTCCTTATAAGGAGTGCCATAACAACATAAACAATACAATGTCCCAGTTTCCATTCTGTCTTTATTATCTATAAGTTGCTTGATAATATGTAATGGAACTGAATATTCAGGTGTTAACACTAAATCATAATTTGATTCAAATGTTTTCTCAATGAAATCCCACAATCTTTTTTCATAGTTGGCATCTTGTGAAAACAAACCTTTTTCTGTATCTACTACTAGCTTTGCCTTAGGCTGTATTTGCAAAACCGAATAAGTATTGTTTGTTGTACACAATGAAATAGATTTATAATTAACAATTTTATCCTCGTTTTCAGAGTTGTATCTCTTAATATATTTATCAATATATTTATTCACATCATATATGTATTTATGTGAATTGTTTTCTTGTGTCAATGGTTATCCCCCCAATATAAGATTCAACGCAGATCAACAACACCTCTTATTAATGAAGTTATCATATCACTCAAAAGTAACACCATTTTTTTGAAAAAAGTAAAATTTTGTCGAAACTTCTAAAACAACACCGCCGTACTTGTGTACAATTACAACAGAAAACTTCTAATATCTAACATAAACAAAAGAATCTGAACTCCACACATTCGACAAAGCCTCCTTTAATTTGTACAATGAAGTTACAAAATTAAAGGAGGCCTATCATTATGTCAAACAAAAATTCTCTCAGTTACCGCCGTGTTGGGGACTATCTCATTCCTAACCTCAGACTCCAGCCCGAAGAAGCAAGAATCACCCTCGGTAGATGGGGGAGAATGCACGAAGATTATCTTAAGAAAAACAAAAGACATGTATTTGATTCAATGTTTATGAGTGGAAAATTGCATTCTTACCTTGCCGACATAGACGAGCAAGCTCGTGAGATGTTGTTGGGCAAATGAAACAAGCAGAAGGTATAACAGAACAACTAAAAGAAGAAAATCAGATGGAATGGGTATGTCGTATGCAGAATATTGAGGCGAGGGCAAGATAAGTTGTTTGTAAAGAATTAATATATATTTGATTTTAAAGAATCGCATATTTTGCGATTCTTTAAATATTTGTTACATTTTTGTGCTTTATGGAACAATATAAGTAGAACAAGTTGTTTAAGTGAGGTGATAATAGCAAAAAACTATAGCAGTTATAAATATAAAAGGAGAATAAAAAATGAAAACACTAAAGAAAACAATAGCAATATTCTTAGTAATGCTGACAATTTTTACAACTTTATCAGCTGTAATGCCCGTTCTTGCAAGCTCCGAGCTTGTAACGGCAGGAAACGTAACAAGCGGAAATGCACCCGAAACAGAAACTGAACCTGAGGAAGAACCTGAAATATTGTCTGAAATCATTGAAAAGCGTGAAGAAAACGCAAAACACTTTTTAATGTCAGACGGCAGCTTTATGGTGGCTCAGTATCCAACAGCCGTTCATTATCAGAACGATTCCGAAGAGTGGGTTGATTATAACAACAACGTAAAAGACACCCAAGCCACAACGGAACAAGTTGAGCTTTTCGGAACAGACGAGCTTTATTCAACAAGCAATTTATTAGAAAATGTTGTCTTTGCCGAAAAATCAAACTCGAATACCCTTGTTTCTTATGAAGCGAAGGATTATCCGATTTCCTTCAATTATCAGAGTGCAAAAAAGAGTAATATTAAAATAATCGAAAACGAAACAGAGCTTACGGGCAATGATGCCTTCCTCACACTGCCTGATATAACTCAGGAAGTGCTATATGAAAATGTGTTTGACGGTGTGGATTTGCAGTATATTGTAAGTCCTGATAACCTTAAAGAGAATATCATAATTAAAAACAAGTCGGCTCAGAACAGCTTTACCGTTAACTACAATATTGGTGAGCTGAGCGCACAGGTCGTTGACGATAAAACAATCAACCTTATGTCAGGGTCCGAAGTTATTTATACAATTTCAGCTCCATATATGTATGACGCAAACGGTGAAAAAAGTGAAGGCATAACCCTTACCGTTGACAAAAATAAAAACGGCAAGCTTCGTGTTGACATCACAGTTGACAGTCAGTGGCTTCAAGCAGAAAACAGAGCTTATCCCGTTGTGGTGGATCCCACAATAGAAACCAAAACCGACAGAGATGCAATCGACTCGGTTATGATTGCAAAATCCTGCGGAAATACTAACTACTCAGCTCAATCGGAAATGGTTGTAGGCTATGAAGGCAGTGAATACGGTCAGTGCAGAGTGCTGGTTAAATTTACACTTCCTGCCCTTAATAAGGGCGATATAATCGTCGATGCCAGATTGAATCTTTTTAATACAACATTGGAATATTATTATTCCGATACTGCCGATATGCAGGTTAACGCTCATATGCTCACGGGTGAGTGGAGCCTTACGGGTGTAACCTGGAACAATCAGCCCACATATGATTCAATTGTTGCAGATTATAATATTTTCAAAAAAGGAACCGGGTATAATTGGCGTTACTTTAATATTACCCAAATAGCAAAAGAGTGGTATAACGATCCTACAAGCAATAACGGCATATTGCTCAAATCATCCACTGAGGTTGCGGATAAAAATATTAACGGCGTAAAAGCAAAGCTTTACAGTGAAAAATATAACTCTGTTGAGAATCATTATCCGTCTCTTTCACTTACCTACCGCAATAACAAGGGCATTGAAGATTTTTGGTCATACACAACCCTGAGTGCAGGCTCGGCAGGCACTGCATATATTAACGATTATACAGGTAATCTTGTGTTTATTCACGGTGATGTTGCAACAACGGGTGAACTTATGCCTGTCAGTCTTGAACACGTATATAACGGATATATGGCTGACAAAAATGCATCAACCTATCCTCATTCAGGTCGAGGTAACAAACTGAGCTTGCAGCAGACGGTAAAAGCGTCGGGTATTGCCGACTATCCTTACATTTATGAGGACGGAGACGGCACTCAGCATTATTTTTACAAGAAAACCGAAAACGGTACAACAAAATATATTGATGAAGACGGTCTTAACCTTGAACTGAAAATTGTAAGCGGCGGAGGATATACCATAACCGATAAATCTGACAATGTTATGACCTTTAACACATCAGGTCTGCTCACACAAATTGCAGATGCGGAAGGCCGTAAGGCAACTTTGACTTATGCTACGGAGATAAATACCGCAGAAAATGAGAAACCTTTCCTTAAAACCATAACTGACGGTGCAGGGCACAAAATCACTCTTACATATAACACCGGTGCAAACGGTGGCTCAAACTGTCAGCTTAAATCAATCACAGGTCCTGACGGTAAAACATTAACTTACAACACATCGGACGGAAAAAGGTCAAAGGTAACCTATCCCGACGGAACATACAGCACATATACTTATGATTCTGACGGTGCATTGCTTACGGCAAAATCCTCCGATGGATATAAGCTTACCTTCACTTACGGCACAGACGGAGCAAAGCGTGTTACAAGTGTAACAGAATCCGTTGGTGATTCCTTAGGTCAGAAAATAGTATTTAGCAGAAATAAAGTTAATCAGACCGTTATTGAAACTGCGGGTGACGATGCTGTTTTTGGCAACAGTGATGACCTTATAACTACATATCAGTTTGATAATTTCGGCAGAACCGTTTCAACAAAAATGAAGCTCAGAGACGGAACATCTCTCGGTGCGGAAAAATATAATTATACAGGTGGTTCAGAAGGCGGAGGCACCGATATCGGCAAAAGGAACCGCATATCATCCTCGGCTGCAATGGGCAAAAATATCAATAACCTTCTTATAAACCACAATTTTGAAAACACTGATGATTGGGCTTCAACCTATTGGCTGAATAGTTCTTATAACAGCTATGGTACGGCAGAAATTACCAACGCTTATAAGTATAACGGTGAAAAGTCGGTTAAAATAACCGTTAATGACCTGAGCTCCGTTACTGTTGACGGCGGTATGGCAATGCATCAGGCGGCAGGTATTTGTTCGTCGCCCGGAACTTACACCTTTTCGGCATATATCAAAACAAACGGCGTAACAGTACGTGAAGGTGCTGAAAGGGGCGGTGCCTGCCTTGCAGTCAGAATTACGGATGAAAACGGTGATTACATCCGTCAGTATTCCGAAATGCTCACGGATACAACGGATACAAGCCTTGATAACGGCTGGCAGAGGATACATTTCACCTTTGAAGTGCCTGACGGTGCAGCCCTTTGCAGGGTGTATCCCTTGCTTTACAATGCAAAAGGAACAGCGTATTTTGACTGTGCTCAGCTTGAAAAGAACAGCACCGTGAATACTTATAACCTTTTGCAGAATGCAAGCTTTGAAAATGGTACCGAAAATTGGAGCGTAAACAATTGCGGTGACGGTGAAGGAATATCAACAGCAATAAACAACGGCGGCTCAAAAAGCTTCAAGTTTATCGGCAATGCAGGTACGGAAAAGTATATCCGCCAGACTGTTTATGTTTCCGGCAGTGAAAAGGATACCTATATCCTCAGCGGATATGTAAGGGCATTTGCGGTGCCCCTTGATATGGAAGCCGGCAGAAGAATGGACATTTCCGTTAAAATTAATTATGAGGGTGGAACAAGCAAAATCAAACGCCCCACAATCTTCAATTCTGCCGTTCCGGGTAGCTGGCAGTATGCCTCAGGAGTTTTCAACCTTTCCGATGAAGACGACTCTACAACAAAAACACCCGAAAGCATTATTGTTTACTGCGGCTACCGTAAGCAGGCAAATGCTTGTTATTTTGACGATATCAGCCTTGTTAAAGAGCCTGCACCTACTTACACCTACGATGAAGACGGTAACCTTATTTCTGCTTCTGAAAACGCTGAGAAGAACACAAACCTTTCTTATGACGCAAACGATAACCTCAAGTCCTTCACAGACGAGCGTAATGCACAGTATGAATACAAATATGCCGAAACGGGCAATAAGCACCGACTCCTTTCTGCCACCAACAAAGCAAGCGGAGTTAAATACGCTTATTCCTATTACGGAAGCGGTACGGGCAATAACCTTAAGGCTCAGGAAATCGTCAGCGGTTCGGGTAATTACATTATCCGCACAAGCACCGTTTATACCGATGCGGAAAACGGTATAGCCTCAGGTGCATATGTAAGGCGTGAAAGCAATCAGCACGGTTATTCAACCTATTATAATTACAACAAGCAGTCAGGCCTTCTGATGAGCGTTACCGATGCCGAGGACAACAGAACAGAGTACGACTATGATGAAAATAACGGCAACATCACTTCTGTTACGGCAGGGGGTAAAACAGTAGGCTACACCTACGATTCATCAAAAACAAAGCTTACTCAGATAACCCACAACGGCTTTAATTACGGCTTTACCTACGATGCCTTCGGTAATATTCTTTCCACCAAGGTCGGCTCACAGCCCCTTATGACTAACGAGTATCAGGCTAATAACGGAAAGCTCACAAAAAGCACTTACGGCAACGGCGACTATAAAGAGTATACCTACAACGACTACGGTCAGACCGTAAGAATTAACGAAAACAATAAAAACGCCTTTTATTGGCGTTACAACAACACGGGCTACCCCTATATGCACACGGACTACAATTCAGGCAGAGTGTACTATTACACCTATGACAGTCTCGGCAGGGTTATCCGTGAGTTTGAAAAGACCTACGGCGAAGAGGAGTA
>JAXJQQ010000061.1:0-75094 GCA_036311065.1 Acutalibacteraceae bacterium
GAGGTAACTGAATCATGACAAAAGAATTATTCTCAATCCTCCTGACAGCTATTCTTACGCAGAACTTCGTTCTCGCCAAGTTTTTGGGTATCTGTCCCTTCCTCGGCGTTTCAAAAAAGCTTAACACAGCAGTTGGTATGAGCGCAGCTGTTATCTTTGTTATGGGTCTTGCGACGGCTGTTTGCTATCCCATCAACAAATTTATTCTTGTTAAAAACGGTCTTGAATATCTTCAGACAATTGTTTTCATTCTTGTTATTGCTGCTCTTGTTCAGCTTGTTGAAATCATTCTTAAAAAATATATCCCTGCACTTTACAGTGCTCTGGGTATCTATCTTCCCCTTATAACAACAAACTGTGCAGTTCTCGGTGTAGTAATTCTCAATGTTGATGAAGGCTATAATTTTGCACAGTCAATGTTCAGTTCAATCGGTGCAGGTCTTGGCTTTATGCTTGCAATGGTAATGTTTGCAGGTGTAAGAGAAAGACTTGAAAGCTGTGAAATTCCGAAGTTTATGCAGGGTCTGCCAATCACTCTTGTTGCGGCTTCCCTTGTTTCGGTTTCATTCCTCGGCTTTACCGGTATTGTTGAAAACATTTTCGGTTAAGGAGGTAAAACAATGAGTCAGATTTTAATTCCCGTAATAATTGTTGCGGCAATAGGACTTATAGCAGGTCTCGGCCTTGCAATTGCCTCTGTTGTTTTTGCCGTACCCGTTGACGAAACAGCTCAGAAGGTACGTGAGTGCCTTCCCGGTGCAAACTGCGGTGCCTGCGGTTATACAGGCTGCGACGGATATGCTGATGCTCTTTCAAAGGGTGAAACAAAGGAATGTAATCTCTGTACACCGGGCGGTAACGATGCCGCTCAGGCAATTGCAGCGGTTATGGGTCTTGAAGCAGGCAGTGTTACACCTATGGTTGCTGCCGTTATGTGTCAGGGTAACAAAACAAATGTTGAAGAAAAGCTTCTTTACAGCGGTGTTCACTCCTGCAAAATAGCAACTCAGCTTTTCGGCGGCCCCAAAAACTGTGTTCACGGTTGTATCGGTTTTGGTGACTGTGTTGAGGTTTGTCCCTACGATGCAATTTTCATCTGTGACGGTGTTGCAAGAATTAATCCGGATAAATGCCGTGCTTGTAAAAAGTGCATCAAGACCTGTCCCAGGCAGCTTATTGATCTGTTCCCTCTTGATACAACAAAGGCTGCAGTTCTTTGCAAAAATCATGCAAAGGGTGCCGAAACAAGAAAACAGTGTAAGGCAGGCTGCATCGGTTGTATGAAGTGTACAAAGGTATGCCCTGAGGGTGCAGTTACCGTTGAAAACTTCTGTGCAAAGGTAGACTATGATAAGTGTACCGGTTGCGGTGCCTGTCATGAGGCTTGTCCCGTTGGCTGCATTGATATTTATAATATCAAAAAGCATTTCTGATGAACTTAAGTTAAATGAAAATACAGCGGATATTCTTGGCAATTAAGCTCAGAATATCCGCTTATTATATTTTGGTTGATTTTTGTGTTAAAATCAGCACTTGGGTGGGGATTTTTAACCGAAAAAGCGTGATTTTACGGTTAAAATGGGCTTATAATGGTGAGTTAAACATATGCTTGATACTGTTTTCTCAAAAACGCTATTTTAAAAGGCTTTCATATAAAAACAAGAAAACTACAAGACAAATCATAAAATCGCCTTTAAAGGCCTGTTTTGCTAAAAATTCGGCAAGCTAATAAAAACAGTCTTTTTTAACAGTAAAAAAGAAGGGATATATGAGACTTTTTGTTCTCATATATCCCGTTAATTTTATCGTGCAATTATATATTTGGCAACTGAGAAATCACCGTTAATACAGCTTCCGTTACTGCATTTTACAATGGGACGGACCTTGAAGTTGTAGTACTGGTCTTTTTTGAGTCCCGTTGCAGTATATGAAAATGTTTTGGCGTTAACTGTTGCAATTTTTTTGTAGTTTTTATTTTTTTCGCCCGTTGACATATAAATCTCATATCCGTCAGCACCCTTTACCTTTGTCCAGGAAACGATGCACTTATTTGTGCCCCTTTTAAGGGTAATGGTGGGAATACCTTCGGTTTTTGTTGCGGTTATGAGAGCCTTTGAAGCTTTTGTGCAGTAGATATTATCCTCTTCTCTTGTATAGGCTACAACACGGAACTGATATTCTGTTGCACTTTTAAGCTTTTTTACTTTAAAGGTAAGCTTATCTGTTGCGGGAACCTTACCGAGCTCAATCCACTTATCACCTGATTTGCGGTATACGGTATATCCTGTTGCACAGGAGAACTTATCCCACTTAAGGGTGATTGAATCGGCTGTAACGCGAGAAGCTTTGGGTGAAGACATTCTCATTCCTTTGAAGTCTTTTAATGTAAGGGCAGGTACAGACTTGCTTTTTTTGGTACCGCACTGCTTACAGGTAAGTGTCATCTTACCCTTTTCTTCAAAGGTAGGCTGCTTGGTTATCTTTTCCGTATAGCTGTGGGTTTCGCAAACGATTTTTATATTAAGTGTGGAGCTGTCCTTGTATTCACCGGTTGTTCCGTTGATAGCACGCAGCTTAATTTTATAATTGCCTGTATCAAGCTTATTTTTTGCAATTGTAAAGGCTTTTTTTGCTGAGCCTATTGAAAAGGCTTTGCTGTTGTTCCAGTCATATTTATCCGTCTTGGTGTTCAACTTTGCAACAAGGAGCTTATAAGAGGAACAGTTCTTGTTTGATGAAGTCCACTTGAAGGGGATAGCTTCATCCATATCGTAGGTTTTATCCTTTTTTGCCAGAGATAAATCAGGCTTTGACGGAGTTTTGTTTCCGTAAGCGGGCCAGTAGGATTCTTTTGCCTTGGCACCTCTCTGTTTTGCTTTTACACCCTTGTTTGAGGGTATTTCAAAATAGTAGCACCAGTAATAACCTGCATCATAAGCACCGCTTGAATTGTTGGATACTGATTTAAGGTACTTATAGATGTAGTTATATGAATTCTGACTGAGCTCATGCTTCAGATAGCTCATCTGACCTTCAACGGAAAGGTAGCTGAGTCCGTTTTTCTCGCAATATCTTTTAAGATTTTTGAATCTGCCGCCGTTCCACTGGCACAAACCACCGCTCTGGAGGCCGTTACTGTCTCTGATAACAAGGCGGGGATTGAATTCAGATTCTCTTTCTATGTTGGCGAGTATGCCGCAGGCTGCTGCTGAATTAAGATTCATTTCTTTTGTGAGAAAGGAATAGATTTTCTGTTTGTTGCTTGAAGTTGCATTAGCGGAGAGTGGTATAATTGCGACAAGGGTAACAATAGTCATTGCAAGAAGCAGCGCTCTTGTTAAAGCCTTTTTCATTTTATCACCTCTGGAATATTCTGTGCCCGACAAAAATGTTCAGCGGTCGGACAGACAGGCACCTTAGAACCGGTTACCGGCTATCACTTTGAATTTGCATAAACTCGGCTTTTTGAATACTCTTTAACTCACTTTCTTTTGATTTGTTGATATAAATATTCACAAGAGTATTCAGCCTCGCTCTGACCTTGCAGATGAAAGCCTTCCGTATTTCTTGCCTGATAGAGCGGGAAAAGCCCACCCTATGTAGGTTCAGCCCATTTCGGCAACGGTTGGTATTATATCTATTTATGCCATTATTGTCAAGTTTTATGCATTTTTGGGGTATTTTTTGCCCATAAATCAAAAAAAATCATCCCTGACAGAGGGATGATTTTTGTAAGTTATAAATAAAATTCTTTCAGGATTTAAGAGTCTGTTGTGAAACTCGCTGAAAATGCCCAAAAATGGCCTTTTGTGCAAATTGTGCACAAAAAAGTGTCGAATTTTTTGGTAAAAATCAATAAGCTTTGCCCCAATATACCATATGTTGTGCTTTTTTGCCACAACATACACAAGTGTCTGAAATGTTTTCCTGCTCAAGAGGGATACAACGTGAGCCAACGCCTGTGATTTCTTTAACTTTATCCTCACATTCTTCGTCTCCGCACCACATTGCTTTGATGAAGCCGTCACCTTTTTCGTTAAGAGCAGTAGTGATTTCATCAATGGTTTTGCAGGAATATGTTCTGTTTTCGCGGTTTTCAAGAGCCTTCTGATAAATACCTTCGTTAACCTCTGTAAGCTTTGCCTTAACTGTATCGGAAAGACCTTCAAGGGCAACAAAGCTCTTTTCTCTGTTGTGACGGGTAACAACAACACACTGACCGTTTTCAATATCACGGGGACCAACCTCAATACGTACGGGCACACCCTTCATTTCGTATTCAGCATATTTCCAGCCTGCTGAGTTGTTGCTGTCGTCAACCTTGACTCTGATGCCTGCTGCCTTAAGCTCTGCTGCGAGCTCATCGCACTTTTCGAGAACGCCGGGCTTATGCTGAGCAACAGGGATAATAACTGCCTGAATAGGAGCTACTGCAGGGGGAAGAACAAGGCCGTTATTATCGCCGTGAGTCATAATGATTGCACCGATAAGTCTTGTTGTCATACCCCATGAAGTCTGATGGGGATATTCGGGCTTGTTTTCCTTGCTCTGATACTGAATGCCGAAGGCCTTTGCAAAGCCGTCGCCAAAGTAGTGTGAGGTACCTGCCTGAAGGGCTTTACCGTCGTGCATAAGAGCTTCGATTGCATAGGTTGAAACTGCACCTGCGAACTTGTCGCTTTCTGTTTTCTTACCCTTTACAACGGGGATTGCAAGGTATTTTTCACAGAAGTCAGCATAAACATTAAGCATTTTTTCTGTTTCGGTAATTGCTTCCTCTGCTGTTGCGTGAATTGTGTGGCCTTCCTGCCAGAGGAATTCTCTTGAGCGAAGGAAGGGACGTGTTGTCTTTTCCCAGCGAACAACGCTTACCCACTGATTGTAAAGCTTGGGAAGGTCTCTGTGGGAGTGAATGATGTTTGCGTAGTGCTCACAGAAAAGAGTTTCTGATGTGGGACGTACACAAAGTCTTTCTTCCAATTTTTCGCTGCCGCCGTGGGTTACCCATGCAACTTCGGGAGCAAAGCCTTCAACGTGATCCTTTTCCTTCTGAAGGAGTGATTCGGGGATGAACATAGGCATACAAACATTTTCGTGGCCTGTTTCCTTGAACATACCGTCAAGGATTCTCTGAATATGCTCCCAGATAGCGTATCCGTAAGGACGGATAACCATACAGCCTTTTATGCTGGTGTATTCAACAAGCTCTGCTTTCTTGCAGATGTCAGTATACCATTTGGCAAAATCTTCTTCCATTGAAGTAATGTCTTCAACCATTTTTTTATCGTTAGCCATAGTAATTTTCCTTTCAAATTACTCGCGAAAAAACACATATATATAATAGTATACAAATTTCGCCTTTTTTCGCGGTGGATTTGTCAACCCACAGTGTAAAAACTGTGGGTTGTGTGATTAATTTTTAAGCCTTTTTTACAGAAATTACAATCTTCTTGTCACCGATTGCGATTTCCTTTGTAAGGTCAGCTTCAATAGCTTCGCTTACGATTGAATCGGAGAGAAGTTCTTCGCACATATAAGCGTTGTTGCTGTCAAGAACTGCTGAAACAAGAGCATCGTCAGAGGAAACTGACATAACAACTCTCTGGTCAACCTCGTAGCCTGCTTCCTTTCTGATAAGCTGACACTGACGGATGATATCACGGAGTGTACCTTCGGCAATAAGCTCATCGGTGAGAACAACATCAAGAGCGATGATTGTGTCGCCCTGACATTCAGCAGAAACGATACCTGCCTTTGTCTTTGACATAACTGTAAAGATTGAAGGATCATAAGCTTCGTCAAAGCCTTCAACAAGAACAGCTTCACCGTTCTTTGCCTTGGCTGTATATTCAGCCATCTGTTCTGCTGTTGCAGCTTCAAGAGCCTGTTTCATCTTGTTTACATTCTGCTTGAGTACTGCACCTGCAACCTTGAAGTTAACGGTGAGGTAGCTGTCCTCAAGAACGGATGAATCACTGATGTATTCGAGAGCCTTGATGTTAAGCTCGTCAAGAATATTCTTTTCAAACACCTTAACCTGCTCTGCCTTATCTGCCTCGCAGCATACGAAAAGCTTAGCGAGAGGCTGACGAACCTTGATCTGATGCTCATTACGAAGTCTCATTGCTACAGCAATGATTTCACGGGCAAAGGCTGTCTGTTCAATAATACCGTCATTTTCAAAGCCTTCGATTTCTGTGGGCCAGTCTGAAAGGTGAACGGAAAGCTCAACTGAAGGCATTACACGGCGGATAAGATTCTGCCAGATACTTTCTGTCATAAAGGGAGTTACGGGAGCCATAACCTTAACGCATGCATTGAGAGCCTGGAAAAGAGTCCAGTAAGCAATCATCTTATCGCTTTCGTCACCGGTCTTCCAGAAGCGGCGGCGGTTTGTTCTGATATACCAGTTGGAAATATCATCAACAAAGATTTCGAATTCCTTAACCATATTGTAGGCTTTGTAGTCTTCCATCTGAGCAGTTGCCTTATTGATGAAGTCATTTGTTCTGCAGATGAGCCACTTGTCTGTAACGGTCATTGCATTCTTATCGGGAGTATAGCCCTCAAAGTTGGGCTTATCAATTTTTGCATAGGTTTCAAAGAAGGTGTAGATGTTCCAGAAGGAAAGAAGCTTTCTTCTGGCTTCGTCACCAAGGTTGAAGCCGAAGCGGACATCATTTGCAACGGAGCCGCCTGCATAAAGGTAACGGACTGTGTCAGCACCGATTTTTTCTGCAGCTTCATCAAAGCGGATCATATAACCGGTCTTTGAGAATTTCTGTCCGTTTTCCTGGATAACGCTTGAGTGGCAAAGAACTCTTTCATAAGGAGCTCTGTCCTCAAGAACGGTGCTCATAAACAGAAGTGAGTAGAACCAGAGACGAACCTGCTCTCTCATTTCAACAACCCATTCTGCGGGGAAGTTCTTCTTCCATTCTTCTTTATCTGTAAAGTAGCCTGTTGTTGAGAAGGGAACGATACCTGCATCGAGCCATACGTCACCAACGTCGGTGATACGCTTAACATTCTTGCCGCACTTGGGACACTTGATTTCAACCTCGTCAATCCAGGGTCTGTGAAGCTCGGGAAGAGCGTCAACCTTTGCGGGATCAACTGCAAGTGATTTGAGTTCATCAATTGAGCCAACAACGTGAACGTTGCCGCAGTCCTCACATACATAGAAGGGGAGAGGCATACCGTAGAAACGCTTACGGGAAATGTTCCAGTTGCCCATATTGTTGAGCCAGTCAATCATTCTCTTACCGTTTGATTCGGGCTCCCACTTAACGCTCATAGCGTTTCTGATAAGGCGGGGCTTAAGCTCCTCAGTTGTGATGAACCAGGAGGGAACAAGACGGTAGATGAGTTCTTCCTTACATCTCCAGCAAACAGGGTAGCTGTGCTCGTGAGGCTTAACAAGGTAAAGCTTGTCTCTCTGCTTGAGTTCTTCAAAAACCTCGTCAGCAATTTTCTTGCTGTCCTTACCTGTGAAGAAGCCGAAGCCCTTGAGGAAAATACCCATATCGTCAACGGGCATAATTTCAGGAAGGCCGAGTCTCTTACCAAGCTCGTTATCTTCTGCACCGCAGCCGGGAGCGATGTGAACAACGCCTGTACCTTCTTCAGCATCAACATCTTCCCATGCAACAATTTTGTGTTCGAAGCCCTGCTGAGCCTCGAGCTCGGGGAAGCAGGTGTCATATCTGAGACCTACAAGCTCCTCGCCCTTGAACATGCGGAGAACCTCCTGCTTGTCATCGCCGAGATATTTTATAGCATTTTTAGCAAGAATAAGTGTTTTTTCATCTGAAGCAACCTTAACTTCAACATAGTCGATTTCAGGGTTAACTGCAAGAGCAACGTTTGAAGAAAGGGTCCAGGGGGTAGTTGTCCATACAACGATTTTGCTGTTTGTTCCTTCAACGGGAAGCTTGAAGAATACAGAGTTATGAGTAACAGTCTTGTAAGAACCGGTCATTTCATGCTCTGAAAGTGATGTGCCGCAACGGGGACACCAGGGCATGGGCTTGTATTCTCTCTTGATCCAACCGTTATCGTCGCAGGTTTTAAGGAAGTGCCAGATTGATGTGATATTAAGGTCGGTGTTGGTGTAGTAGGAGTTATCCCACTGCATCCACTGGCCGAGTCTCTTTGACTGCTCGGTGATAACACCTGAGTACTGCTTAACACGGTCAACGCACTTTCTTGTAAATTTGTCGATACCGTAATCCTCGATATCCTTTTTTGATTCAAAGCCGAGGTCCTTTTCAACGCCGACCTCAACCCAGAGACCCTGGCTGTCAAAGCCGTTCTGACAGCGGCAGTCATAGCCTCTCATATACTTATATCTGATGAAGGTATCCTTTAAGGTACGACCCCAGGCGTGGTGGATACCCATAGGGTTGTTAGCGGTGATAGGTCCGTCAATGAAACGGAAACGCTCCTTACCCTCGTTTTTAGCCTTACGCTTTTCATAGCATTCATTTTCTTCCCAGAACTTGAGAACATCGTGTTCCATGGAAATAAAACTGTTGCTTTTTTCAATTTCTGCCATGGTAATTCCTCCATTTTTTATTTTGCAGAACTTCGGAAAAATTCCGATAACTTTCCACTTTACATATACTGTTACAGTATACTATATTATAAAAAAGATTTCAAGAAGAAAAGCGGTATTTATTGAAGAAATTGAAAGTTTTTTACATCGTTGACTTTTTAAAGAAAAAATGCAACAATATGTGTGTGACTTTGCTCTAATATTACAGAGGTGATTATTATGAAGAAGAAATACACAGTTTTAATTCTTTGTGCCGTTATCCTTATAAGCGTTACAGTCGGCGGTTTTATGTTTCTTCGTAACGGCAACGCTTTGCATGAGGGCAGGGCACTGATTTCCAAAAACGGAGAATTTATTTTTATTGACGAAAGAAATTCACCGATTGTTATGGGCAATGCTGACGAAAGAAAGTTCAGTGGCATTACCGACGGCGACTGTGTAATGTGCCTTTACGGTATAGTGCTTGAATCCTATCCGGGGATGGCAGATACACTTATCTGCATAAAGCTTTCCGACGGAAAGATAGACGATATTGACAGTGAAGTACTCAATCAGCTCCGTGAGCTGGGCCGGATAGACAAAAAATAATAAAAATTTATAAATAATTCCGAAATATTCTTTTTCGGAATTATATTTTTGCTTTAATGTGTCATTATATCCTTGAATAATAATGTGCCATATTATGGTATATGAGGAGGACATAAACAATGAAAAAGAAACTTGTTGCAGTTATTCTTTCAGTTGTTATGCTTTTCAGTGTAACAGCAGTACCCGCATCAGCAATTGATTTTGAAAGCACAGACAGCACAATTACTGTTATTCTTGCAAGAGCTATTGAATGGGTTTTCGGTGCTCTTGTTCAGGGCCTTGGCAGTGTAATGAGCGAAAACGATGCCTTTAAGGATGCAGAGGATTATGTTTACGATAACTTCTATGAAGGCACAGGCGAATTTATTGATTCAGCTGCAGAGGATGCTCAGTGGTCACTCGGCAGTGCTTCACTCAGCCTTGTTCCCGAAAACTGGCAGGATTATGACCTTTATCTTGGCGGCTTTATGAGCGAACAGAACCTGTTCACAAACGATGTAAGAGAAATTCTTGACGATATGAAAGTACGCGTTATTGCAATGGACGACGGCAGCGGCAGAGGTACTACAGTATTTGCTACAATTGACGCTATCGGCGTTGCAAACTCTGATGTAAGAGTTATAAGAGGTATGCTTTCAGATTTTGCAGAAGCTAATAACCTCAGCTCAATCAACCTTTTCTCAACTCACTCACATTCATGTATTGATACTCAGGGCTTATGGACAAACCTTTTCGGTAAGGTTCCCTTTAATCTTGTAAGCTCAATTGCAGGCGTATTTGAGCTTCAGCAGGGCACTGACCCCGAATATATGGCATTCTTCTATGAAAAGGTAAAAACAGCAATTGAAATGGCTGTTGAAGATATGGAAGAAGGTACAATGACCTTTGCTTCAAAGGATATCGGTGAAGAGTACTTCAACAACAAGAACAGACCCTCAGCCGATTCAATGAATACTGACCTTAAGCGCTTCATCTTCACACCCGATGATGCAGCTTCAAAGGGTACAGTTATTCTTAATATGGCAGCACATCCCGATACAGTAGGTCTTGCAACTGAAAGCGATCCCACAAAGGGTCACGGTCTTTCAGGTGACTATGTATACTATATCGGTGAAGTTATCAATAACGCAGGCTACGACTTTATGTTCTTCAACGGTGCTATCTGCGGTATTTACAACGGCGGTGTTGATGTTGACTGGGATCTCAGAGTTGACGCTGCAGCAAACTACGGCAGAGAAATCGGTAAAATGACTCTCGGTCTTACAATGAGCGAAGAGGAAATCAAGGCTGACGATTATCTTATGAGCCTTAATTTCACTGCTGAACAGATTGGCGAAAGTGCATACACTCCCTGGTATGAGGGATGGACTCAGGCAGAAGAAACTGAGGTTGAGCCTATTCTCAACGTTGCGATCAGACCTGTTGAGGTTGAGCTTACAAACCCCGTAATGCAGGTTGCAGGTAAGCTTGGTATTTTCAGCTATCAGGTTAAGAAGTCAGAGGGCAAATACTATATGACAACCGAAATCGGTTATATTGAAATGGGTAAGGACCTTAAGATTGCAATGGTACCCGGTGAGCTTTGTGCAGACCTTGTTTACGGCGGTAGCTCACTTACTGCAAAGGGTAGTGTTGACGGTAAGGATTTCCCCGGCAAGACACTTTGCGAAATCTTCGGTGACGACCTTATCGTATTCGGCCTTGCAAACGACGCTTGCGGTTACATCGTTCCCGATAACGACTACTGCCTTGCACTTGCATTCGGCCACTATCAGGAGCTTATCTCCCTTGGCGATAAGACTGCATCAACCCTTATGGCAGCATTTGAAGAGCTTGCAGCAGAGGTTGCATAAACCGTAACTGCATTTAAAATGTAAAAAATTAATCGCAGACCTCACAAAGAGGCCTGCGATTTTATCTTGCACCGTTAAAAAATATGTGTTAAAATAGCTTCAGTAATTTAAATTGGAGGAAATATAAAATGAATTACAGCTTTGATTTTAAAGGTAAATCCGTGCTTATAACAGGTGCTGCAAGCGGTATCGGCCTTGAAAGCACAGTTGCGTTTTTGCAAAACGGTGCCGATGTTTATATGGCAGATTACAATGAAAAAGCACTTTACGAAAAGGCAGAAGAGCTTAAAAAAGAATATCCCGAAAGCAAAATAATTACTGTTGTGTGCGATATTACAAACAGTGATGAGGTTAAGAAAATTCCTGATGCTGTTAAGGCTGAAACAGGCAGACTGGATATTCTTATAAACAATGCAGGTATGGCACATTCCGCTTACAGCATCAATGAGACTGAAGCTGACTGGAGCAGGGTAATTAATCTTAATCTTACAAGTCAGTTCTTTATGGCACAGACAATAGCCAATGCCTTTATGATTCCGCAGAAAAAAGGCAAAATCATCAATATGTGTTCCCTGGGCGGAGTTATGGGAATACCCACTGCAACGGCTTACAGTGCAAGCAAGGGCGGTGTAATGATGACCACAAAGAGCCTTGCCTGTGAATGGGCACGCTTCGGTATTACCGTGAATTGTGTATGCCCCGGCTTTGTTGAAACACCCCTTATTGCTGATAATATGGCAAATGAAAAGTGGATGGGCTATATGACAATGAGAACGCCTATGCGCCGCCTTGCAAAGCCTGAGGATATTGCAGGTGCTGTGCTTTACCTTTCATCTGATATGGCGGACTATGTAACGGGCACATCAATTTTTATTGACGGCGGCTTTTCAAGCGGCTCGTGATAAAGATAGGCATAGGTCTCGGGGCGACCGTGGATGGAATTGCCTTCCCTGAAAGGGAAGGGGGACCGCTTGCGGTGGATGGGTTTCAACCAAAAAAACCACCCGTACAGTCTTTTCTGTACGGGTGGTTTTTTTTTTAATCTCAAAAATTAAAGAGCCATATCGTCTTCAGCGGGAGCTGTGAACTTGCTGAGAATAACATCAGCCATTTCCTGCTTAATGAAGCCCATGTTCACAAGAGTGCCGAGAATAACACCGATAAGGTCTGCAAGGAATCCAAGTGACATTTTGATTTACCTCCATTTGATATTCTTTCATAGTTACCTCATTAAAACTAACCTGAAAGTATGTATATTTTATAATTAAATTAAATATTTGTCAATAAATGTAAATAAAATAGTAGCTTATTAATTAATACTCTGAGCAGAAAAAAACAGCCTCAGCTTAACACCGAGGTTGTTTTTGTTAGTTAAATTAACTTATGCAGCGAACTTTGCAAGGATTTCTTCGATAGCTGCTACGCCTTCGTCGAGACCGATAGCTACGAATACTTCCTGAATGAAAGCAAGCAATGAACCAAGAACTGTCTTAATTGCGTCCATGTCTGATTACCTCCGTTTAAAATTTGATGTTATTGACAACATCATTGTATCATAAGTTTAGCACTAATAATTCTTTTTGTCAATAAAATATTAATAATTTTATTAAAATATTTTTAAAAAGTAAAAGACCTGCCAAAAGGCAGGTCTTTCTTTCTAAAAAATTAGTCTTCGATTGCGGGGATTTTTCCCATGATTTCAGTAAGCTTTGCAGCAAGGTCATCCATACCGAGAGCCTTGAGAGCTTCTGCGAAGAAACCAAGAAGAGTTGAAATCATTGCGTTAAGATTTGCGGGCATGTTCGTTTACCTCCGTTTAAAATTTGATATCATTTCTAATATCATTACAAGTTAAGTTTATCACTAATAATTCTTTTTGTCAATAAAACGATAACATTTAATTCATCTGTTATAAAAAAAGACTCGCCGTTAAGGCGAGTCTTACTCTTGATTAAAGAGCCATATCATCCTCGGGAATAACAGCATAGTCCTTAAGCTTAGCTGCGATATCTTCCATACCAAGAGCAATGAGAGCTTCAGCAAGGAAGTTGATGAGCTTTACGAGCATATCTGTAAGATTTGCGGGCATATCGAGTTACCTCCTATTATAAATTTGATACTGTTACCAATATCATTGTATGTTTAGTTTATCACTAATAATTAAAAATGTCAACACCTTGTTAAAACTTTTTTCATATTTTTTGAAAAATATATTTCTCCAACCGATTTATATAAATGAAAAACCCCACCGTAGGGTGGGGCTTTATACGATTTAAATCATATAAATAATGCAATTATGCATCGTAGCCTTCTTCAGCTGATACGTAAGCAAGAATCTTTTCAACGATGATCTTGATAGCATCGATAAGGTCCTGATACTGGAAGCCGTCTGCAAAGAGATCTTTTACTGCCTGAAACATTATAATATCCTCCTTTTAAGATTTTTGATTTGTTAAATAGAACAAATTATTTCATGATTTCGCCGAGTTCAGGGAATTCGAAATTAACAACCTTAAGAACGAAATCGATGATCATGTTAACGAGTTCTGTGAAGTTGAGTTCACCCCATGATACGTTTTCAAACATTTCAGTAGTCCTCCTTTATGTATTCCTATTACTAGGTATCTTTATTTTATTACAAAGTATTTAATTTGTCAATAGAAAATTCATAATTTAGTTGATTTCAGGTTAATTTTAATTAAATTTAATGCTTTTTTGAAAAAAAGCTCCCTCTGAGAGGGAGCTTTCAGCAAAGTTGACTGATGGAGTTAATTTTTATTAAAATACTTAACAGCTGCTTCAAACATACGGATATCATATTCACCGGGCACATTCTTGTAAAGGCCGTCGCCGATACGCTCACTATGTCCCATCTTACCGAATACACGGCCGTCGGGTGAGGTGATACCCTCAATTGCACAAAGTGAACCGTTGGGGTTAAAGTCAATATCTGATGTAGCGTTACCGTCAAGGTCAACATACTGTGTTGCAATCTGTCCGTTCTTTGCAAGCTCTGCTATGAGCTCGGGTGAAGCGAGGAATTTACCTTCACCGTGTGAAATGGGCACATTCACAATGTCGCCTACATTCATAAGGCTGAGCCAGGGTGACTTTGTGGAAGCTATACGTGTATGTACAATTCTTGACTGGTGACGGCTGATGTTGTTGAATGTAAGTGTGGGACAGCTTTCATCAGTGTCAATAATCTTACCGTAGGGCACAAGACCGAGCTTGATAAGTGCCTGGAAGCCGTTACAGATACCGCACATAAGACCGTCACGGTTATCAAGAAGGTCTGTAACTGCCTCTTTAACAGCAGGGTTGCGGAAGAATGCAGTAATGAACTTAGCAGAACCGTCGGGCTCGTCACCGCCTGAGAAGCCTCCGGGAATGAATATCATCTGAGCTTCCTTGACCTTCTTTGAGAAGCCTTCAACGCTCTTTGCAACATCCTCTGCAGTAAGGTTTCTGATTACAAAAATCTCAGCCTCTGCTCCTGCCTTTTCCACTGCACGTGCTGAATCGTATTCACAGTTTGTGCCGGGGAATACGGGAATGAGAACCTTGGGTCTTGCTACCTTGTTTGCGGGAGCAATATCGCACTTGCCGTCAAAGGAGTAGGTGGGAATTTCGCCCTTATCCTCTTTAGCCTTGGTGGGATATACGTCCTCAAGTGTAGCGGTATGTAATTTATAAAGCTCTGCGATTTCTGCACTGTCATTTTCAAGTGTGATCACGGGCTCTTCAGTGGTTGTACCGATTTTCATTACACCGGGAAGCTCAACATCTTCAGTAAGCTCTGCAACAATGAAGCCCCACATACCGAGATGCCAGTTTTCATTGAGCTCTGCAGATGATTTGAAGCCGATGCTGTTACCGAAGGACATCTTCATAACTGCTTCACCAATACCGCGTTCAACTGCCCAGGATGCTTTTACCTTGCCCTCTTTACAAAGGCCGTGGAATGCTTCCCATGTAGCTTTAAGGCTGTCTGCAGTTTCATCCTTTGCACCGAAAAGGTATACGGGATTGTTTGCTTCTTTAAATTCAGGAGAAATAACATCCTGCTTTTTAATGGGAGCAATTGCAAATGAAATAAGTGTGGGAGGAACATCCTTTTGGAGGAATGAGCCTGACATTGAGTCCTTACCGCCGATAGCTGCAGCACCTAATTCAAGCTGTGCATCAAGTGCACCTAAAAGAGCCGCAAAGGGCTTGCCCCAGCGTTCGGGCTCAGTTTTAAGCTTTTCAAAGAATTCCTGTAATGTAAGGTAAGCCTTCTTATAGTCACAGCCTGCGGCAACAAGCTTTGCAACAGAGTTATAAATTGCTGCGTGTGCACCTGTATAAGGATCAATTGAAAGGTGGTCGGGATCACAGCCCCAGCTGAATACACTTGCCTGGTCAGTTTCCTGGCCGGGAAGCACGGGTAATACAGCTGCCATTGACTGTGCGGGAGTGAGCTGCTTTTTACCGCCGTAGGGCATAATAACACTGCCTGCACCGATGGTGGAGTCGAAACGCTCAACAAGACCTCTCTGGCTTGCAGTGCGAAGGTCAGAAGCCATTTCACGAAGTGAGCCGAACATAGCCTTGCTTAATACGGAAAGGTCTTTTTCTGTTACTGCAACGTCAGTATGCTTCACAGCACCGTTTGTGTCAAGGAAAGCACGGCTGAGGTCAGCAATGATATTGCCCTTCCACTTCATAACCATACGTTCTTCTTCAGTTACAACGGCTACACGGTATGCTTCAAGGTTTTCTTCCTCAGCAAATGCAATGAATTTATCTGCATCCTCAGCTGCAACAACAACTGCCATACGTTCCTGTGACTCCGAAATTGCAATTTCTGTTCCGTCAAGACCCTCGTACTTTTTGCGTACTGCATCAAGGTCAATCTGAAGACCGGGAGCAAGCTCGCCGATAGCAACGGAAACACCGCCTGCACCGAAGTCGTTACAACGCTTGATTAAACGGGTAACCTCAGCATTGCGGAAAAGTCTCTGAATTTTTCTTTCTTCGGGTGCATTACCCTTCTGAACCTCGGAAGCCATTGTTGTAAGTGACTTCATATTGTGGCTCTTTGATGAGCCTGTGGCACCGCCGATGCCGTCACGGCCCGTACGACCGCCTAAAAGAACTATTACATCACCGGGAGCAGGACGTTCACGGCGTACATTATAAGCGGGAGCGGCAGCAACTACTGCACCGCATTCAAGGCGCTTTGCAACAAAGCCCTCGTGGTAAATTTCAGCAACATGACCTGTGGCAAGACCTATCTGATTACCGTAGGATGAGTAGCCTGCGGCAGCAGTCTGACAGATTTTACGCTGGGGAAGCTTACCTGACATTGTTTCGGCAATTGTTTTTCTCGGGTCACCTGCACCTGTTACACGCATTGCCTGATGAACATAAGCACGGCCTGAAAGGGGGTCACGGATACATCCGCCGATACAGGTTGCGGCACCGCCGAAGGGCTCAATTTCTGTGGGGTGGTTGTGAGTTTCGTTCTTGAACATAAGAAGCCAGTCCTGATCCTCGCCGTTTACAGTTGCGGTTACGTGGATTGAGCAGGCATTGATTTCTTCGCTTTCGTCAAGCTCAGGAAGAAGACCGCGTTTTTTAAGTGTCTTTGTACCAATGGTAGCAATATCCATAAGAGTCTGAGGACGTGCGGCTGCCTTTTCTTCACCGTAAACCTCAACTCTTGCGGCAAGGTAACGCTCATAAGCCTCCTGCACTGCAGAATCACTGATTCGTACATTATCAATATGAGTTGAGAAGGTTGTGTGACGGCAGTGGTCTGACCAATATGTATCAACAACACGGATTTCTGTGATAGTGGGATCCCTGTGCTCTGTATCTCTGAAATAGCCCTGCAGGAACTTAAGGTCGTCAAGGTCCATAGCAAGTCCCTTTTCATCAAGAAGAGCGGCAAGAGCTGATTCATCCATATCTATAAAGCCGGTAACAGTGTCAACTGTTTCGGGTGCAGCATAGGTTGCAGCAAGAGTTTCGGGCTTCTCCAGTGCTGCCTCACGGCTTTCAACTGCATTGATTACGTGATGCTTGAAGGAATCAATATCAGCTTGTGTAAGTGCACCGTAAAGGGCATATACCTTTGCTGTACGGATAAGGGGACGCTCGCCCTGAGAGATAATCTGGATACACTGGGCGGCTGAGTCTGCTCTCTGGTCAAACTGACCGGGAAGAGCTTCAACTGCAAAAACATAAGCCTCGGGAATATCTACACCGTCGGATACATTGTCGAGCTGAGGCTCGGAGAAAACTGTTTTTACAGCGTAGTCGAACAATTCTTCTGTAATATTTTCTGCATCATAGCGGTTGAAAAGACGGATATCCTCTAAATTTTCAATGCCGAGCAGATTTTTTGCTTCACTAAGAAGACCTTTGGCTTCGTTGTCAAGACCTGCCTTCTTTTCTACAAATATACGATAAACCATATAATTTTTATCCTCCGGTATAGTTTATTTTAAAGCCTGAAGAGCCTTCTGTCCGATATCGGATCTGCGGTAAGCACCTTCAAACTTCACACCGTCAGAAAGACGGTATGCTTCCTTTATAGCTTCGGGAAGAGAAGGGGCAACTGCAGTTGTGCCTGTTACACGGCCGCCCCATGTAAGGAGCTTTCCGTTTTCCTTTTTTGCACCTGCCACAAAGGTAGCCTCAAGAGCTTCCTTTGTGAAGGTCATTTCATATCCCTTGTTGTATGATGTGGGATAGCCTTCAGAAGCGAGAATAACACAGCAGGCATGCTTATCGGAGAACTTTACCTCTGTTTCAGACAGAGTTCCCTCTGTTGTAGCCTTCATAACTGTAAGCAGGTCGCTTTCAAGAAGGGGGAGAACTACCTGAGTTTCGGGATCGCCGAAACGGCAGTTATATTCAATAACTCTGGGTCCGTTAGGTGTAAGCATAAGGCCGAAGTAAAGGCAGCCCTTGAAGGTGCGTCCCTCAGCATTCATAGCATTGATGGTGGGAAGGAAAATTGTTTCCATACATTCGTCAGCTATCTCTTTGGTGTAATAAGGGTTGGGTGCTACAGTGCCCATACCGCCTGTGTTAAGGCCCGTATCATTATCACCTATTCTCTTGTGGTCCATTGAAGAAACCATAGGCTTTACAACCTTACCGTCAGTAAATGCAAGAACAGATACTTCGGGACCTGTGAGGAATTCTTCAACCACCACACGTGAGCCTGACTTGCCGAAAATACCGCCTTCCATCATATCGCGTACAGCTGTTCTGGCTTCATCGCGGGTCTGGGCAATTATAACACCCTTACCGAGTGCAAGACCGTCAGCCTTGATAACGGTGGGAACGGGAGCGGTTTCAAGGTAAGAAAGTGCAGCTTCCATATCATCAAACACTTCGTAAGAAGCGGTAGGAATGTTATACTTTTTCATTAAGTTTTTGGAGAAAACCTTACTGCCTTCTATAATTGCTGCATTTGCTCTGGGACCGAAGCAGGGGATTCCCTTTTCTTCAAGAGCATCAACACAGCCCAGAACAAGAGGATCGTCGGGAGCAACAACTGCGTAGTCGATTTTATTATCTGCGGCAAAGGCCACGATTTTGTCAATTTCTGTAGCACCGATTTCCACGCAGGTAGCATCGGCTGCAATACCGCCGTTACCGGGAAGGGCAAAAATTTCTGTTACATCTTTGTTTTCTTTGAGTTTTTTTATGATGGCGTGTTCTCTTCCACCGCCACCTACAACCATTATTTTCATCGGTAAAACTCCTTATACTTTAATAGATGGGATATTTTGCACAAAGGTCCTGAACTTCCTTTGTGATTCTTTCCTTGTTTGCTTCAAAGTCAACAATAACATCCTTAATCCACTTGGCAATAAGAAGCATTTCATCTTCCTTGAAGCCTCTTGTGGTGATTGCGGCTGTACCGATACGAAGACCGCTTGTAACAAAGGGACTTGCGGGGTCATTGGGAATAGTATTTTTGTTGGCTGTGATGTGAACCTCGTCAAGGCGTTTTTCAAGCTCTTTACCTGAAATACCGAACTTACGAAGGTCAAGGAGCATAAGGTGATTGTCTGTACCGCCGGATACAATATCAATATCCTGTTCTTTAAGTGCCTGGCAAAGAACAGCAGCATTTTTAACAACCTGCTCACCGTAAGCTTTGAAGTCATCAGAAAGGGCTTCACCCAAAGCAACAGCCTTGGCTGCAATAACATGCATAAGAGGTCCGCCCTGAGTGCCGGGGAAAACAGATTTATCAATCTGCTTGGAGAGCTCTTCCTTGCAAAGAATCATGCCGCCTCTGGGTCCGCGGAGAGTTTTGTGGGTGGTTGTTGTAACAACATCTGCATAGGGAACGGGTGAGGGATGGACACCTGCAGCAACAAGACCTGCAATGTGAGCCATATCAACCATAAGGTATGCACCTACCTCGTCTGCAATTTCTCTGCAACGGGCAAAATCAATGATTCTTGAATATGCACTTGCACCTACAACAATAAGCTTAGGCTTACATTCAAGGGCAATTTCTCTCATCTTGTCGTAGTCGATAACCTCTGTTTCATCGTCAACACCGTAGGGAACAATATTCCAGTATTTACCTGAGATGTTAACGGGTGAGCCGTGGGAAAGGTGACCGCCCTGAGAAAGATTCATACCCATAACAGTGTCACCGGGATTTACGAGTGCAAAGAAAACCGAAAGGTTTGCATTTGCACCTGAATGGGGCTGAACATTGGCATGCTCTGCACCGAAAAGCTTCTTTGCTCTTTCTCTTGCAATTTCTTCAACCTCGTCAACACAGTGACATCCGCCGTAGTAACGCTTACCAGGATAGCCTTCGGCATATTTGTTTGTAAGAACACTGCCTGCGGCAAGAAGAACTGCCTTAGAAACAATATTTTCTGAAGCAATAAGCTCTATAAAGGTCTGCTGTCTTGTCATTTCCTTGTCGCAGGAAGCAAAAACCTCTGAGTCGTATTTCTGAAGTTCATCAAAGTAATTAAGCATATTAAGCTCCTTTAAAATTTATTTGATTAATGATGGAAGAGACGCATCTTTGTAAATGCCATTACCATATTATATTTGTCTGCACATTCAATAACTGCATCGTCTCTGATTGAGCCGCCGGGCTCTGCAATGTAGCTTACGCCGCTGCGGTATGCTCTTTCAATGTTGTCTGAGAAGGGGAAGAATGCATCTGAGCCAAGGGCAATGCCTGTGTATGAGCTGAGGTGTGCATCCATTTCTTCTTTTGTAAATGGCTCAGGCTGAGTGGTGAAATATTTCTGCCAGTTGCCGTCAGCACAAACATCTTCTTCGTTTTTGTTGATGTAGCCGTCAATAACATTGTCTCTGTCAGCTCTGCCGAGAGTGGGAAGGAAGGGAAGGTTAAGCACCTTGTCTGCCTGACGCAGAAGCCATGTATCAGCCTTTGTACCTGCAAGGCGTGTGCAGTGAATTCTTGACTGCTGACCTGCACCTACACCGATTGCCTGACCGTCTACTGCATAGCATACAGAGTTTGACTGTGTATATTTAAGTGTGATAAGAGCCACAATGAGGTCTCTCTTTGCGCTTTCGGGAAGCTCCTTATTTTTTGTAACGATGTCGGAAAGAAGAGCTTCGTTAATTTCAAAGTTGTTTCTGCCCTGCTGGAAGGTGATGCCGTAAACCTGCTTGGTTTCAATTTCAGCGGGAACGTAGTCAGCATCAATTTTAACAACGTTGTAGTTGCCGTTTCTCTTTAATTTGAGAATAGCGAGAGCTTCATCTGTGTAACCGGGAGCGATAACGCCGTCGGAAATTTCTCTTTTAATAAGCTTTGCAGTTGTGGCATCGCAAACATCTGAAAGTGCAACCCAGTCACCGAAGGAGCACATTCTGTCGGTTCCTCTTGCGCGGGCATAAGCGCAGGCAAGGGGGCTTTCATCAAGACCGGGAACATCGTCAACGAAGCAAGCCTTCTTAAGCTTTTCGGGAAGGATTGTACCGCAGGCTGCCGATGTGGGGCTGACGTGCTTGAAGGATGCTGCACAGGGAAGACCTGTTGCTTCCTTTAATTCCTTAACAAGCTGCCAGGAATTGAAGGCATCAAGAAAGTTGATGTAACCGGGTCTGCCTGAAAGGATTTCAATGGGAAGCTCGCTTCCGTCATGCATATAAATTTTTGAAGGCTTCTGATTGGGGTTACAGCCATATTTGAGTTCTAATTCTTTCATTGTTATAACTCCTTTTGTTTTTAGGTTCTGCTTTTGCAGAATTAAAGTAATAAGTAGCAAATAGCAAGGGAAAATTGCTTCACAATTTCTTGAGATTTTTATATAACAATTTAAAAGCCGTTCAAATACAGTAATATTTATCGGGAAGAATACCAGCTTAAGGTTATTTCCTGACTACTGACTACTGACTACTATCAATGCCGTTAAAGCACAATTTATTTATTCTTGTTGACTACTCTTGTTTCACTTTCGCCTGACTCAATGTCAATATATCTTACGAAAAGTGAAACCTTGTTGTCCTCATTGAGATTCGTCCAGATAAGGTCTGTGAGCTCGTCAATAGAAACATCGGGAAGCTCAAGAGTTTTGGGTTCACCTTCAAATGAGGGCAGGGGATTGCCGTCACAGTTGTAGGTGTGGATAAACTTAGCCTTACCGCAAAGGGGATTTGAATAAGCGTATGTGAATCTTTCACAGGAGCTGTCGTCACCCTCTGCACTTTTGAGAATTGACATTGCGTAGTTCATACCGTCCTTTTCAAGGCGGATGATACCTGAAATTCGGGGAGTAAAGTTGGGAGCATCGTCCTCGAATTCTCTTGTGCGCAATGCCTGCTCAAAGGTAAGCTGCTTATCCATAAGCTCGTAAATTGTGTCGGTCTGGTCACCGTTTGTAACGATTGTTTTGTTGCCGAGTACTCTTACGGGGTAGTAAATGATAAGATGGGGGTCTGTCATTTTGCTTTCGTCAAATGCCTTGGTGCGCATTGCATCGCCTTCAAGCACGAAAACACGGTTACGGCTGTTTTCGCTTCTGCCCATAATGAAATAAGCAGTTACAGCCTTTTTGCCGTCGGCACTTTTACCGATAATGATACCTCTGCCGTGGTAGGCGAGGGAGTTAAGCTCGTCTTTGATTGTTGAAATTTTCATTTTTATTCTCCTATATAAACCTTGTTGTTTTCAACTGTGAGTCTGTCCTGACAGAAAAGGCTTACAGCTTCAGGAAGAATTTTCCATTCAGCCTCAGTCATAACCCTTTTTTGCAGAACTTCGGGAGTGTCATCTGCTTTGACTTCGACTGCCTTCTGAAGAATGATTTCACCGCCGTCGGGAATTTCATTCACAAAGTGAACAGTAGCACCCGTTACCTTAACACCGTATTCCAGAGCCTTTTCGTGAACATGAAGTCCGTAAAAGCCTTTGCCGCAGAATGAGGGGATAAGAGAAGGATGAACATTTATGATTCTGTGCTCAAAGGCTTTTGTGAAATCAGAAGAAAGAATACTCATAAAGCCTGCAAGAACAATAAGGTCGATTTCGTGCTCTCTTAAAAGAGCTATGATTTTCTGTTCAAACATTTCCTGACTGCCGCATTCCTTTTTAAGAACAACAGCAGAAGGTATGCCGTTCATTCTTGCTCTTTCCAGAGCGTATGCGGTTTTATTGTTTGAAATTACAAGTGAAATCTTACCGCTTGTAATAATTCCGTTTTTTTCGGCATCAATAAGTGCCTGAAGGTTTGTACCGCCGCCGGAAACAAGAACTGCGATTTTCTTACTCATTACAGAATCACCTTCTCGTCGCCTTCGATAATTTCACCGATAACATAAGCGTCGATACCGTTTTCCTTAAGAACAGAGATTGAAAGTTCAACTTCATCCTTGGGAACAACAATGCTCATACCAACACCCATGTTATAGGTGTTGTACATATCACGTTCGGGAATGTTGCCCCACTTTGCAATTACATTAAAGATGGGAAGAACCTTAACGGCAGACTTGTCAATTTTTGCACAAAGTCCGTCGGGAATTGAACGGGGAATGTTTTCATAGAAGCCACCGCCCGTAATATGAGAAATACCCTTAACCTTAACCTTTTCAAGAAGAGCGAGAACGGGCTTTACATAAATCTTTGTGGGAACAAGCAGTGCTTCTGCAATGCTCTTGCCGTCAAGTTCTTCGCGGGGAATATAAAGCTCGGGGTTATTGTTATCAATATCAAAAACCTTACGGCATAAGCTGAAGCCGTTGGAGTGAATACCTGTTGAAGGAAGAGCAATAACTACATCACCTGCAGCCATTTTGCTGTTGTCAATCATCTTGGGCTTATCAACAACGCCTACTGCAAAGCCTGCAAGGTCATAATCCTCCTCCGGCATAAGACCGGGATGCTCAGCGGTTTCACCGCCTATGAGTGCTGCACCTGACTGAACACAGCCTTCAGCAACACCGCTTACGATTTCTGCAATCTTTTCCGGAACGTTTTTACCGCAGGCAATATAGTCAAGGAAGAAAAGGGGCTTAGCACCAACACAGATAATATCGTTAACACACATAGCAACTGCGTCAATACCGATTGTATCGTGCTTATCCATAAGAATTGCAAGCTTAACCTTTGTTCCGCAGCCGTCAGTACCTGAAACTGAAACGGGATGCTCCATTCCTGCAATTGAGCTAAGGTCGAAGCAACCGCCGAAGCCGCCGACATCATCCACTGAACCTTCGTTACGGGTTCTTGCAACGTGCTTTTTCATCAGCTCCACCGATTTGTAACCGGCAGTAATATCTACACCTGCAGCTGCATAGCTGGCAGAAAAAGAATTTTTGTGATCCATGATATTGTACTCCTATAGTTATTTTTATAGTGGGGGTGTATTTGTAGTAGTAAGCAGCAAGTAGTAAGTAAAAATCGCTTCACGATTTTGAGAATAATTTAATTTCTCATTGCTTACTACTTGTTTATTATTACTATTCCGCTGTTTAGCTGTTTTAATGAAGGTCGGTTTATTCTTTTCCGGTCCAACAGTAGGTGCACACCTTTTCAGCCGGAAGTCCGATAGCCTTGATTATTCCGTCAATGGACTGGAATTCGAGAGAAGTAAAGTGCAGCTTTTCGCAAATGGCACTTCTTAAGCTTTTACCGCGTTCAGTTGAAGAATCAATATATTCATCAATATATCTGAAGCCCTCCTCACCCTCAAGCTCAACAATGGTGCTTCGTGCAATCAGCTCCATTTCAGAGGTTGCTCTTGAGAAGTTAAGGTATTTACAGCTGTACATAATCGGAGGACAGGCTGAACGGATATGTACCTCTTTTGCACCGTTTTCATAAAGAAATTCAACAGTTTCCCTCAGCTGAGTGCCACGAACAATACTGTCATCAACAAAAAGAAGCTTTTTGCCGTTTATAAGGTCATGAACGGGAATCTGTTTCATTTTGGCAACTCTGTTTCTTTCATTCTGATTAGAGGGAGTAAAGCTTCTTGCCCATGTCGGAGTATACTTTATGAAGGGGCGGGCAAACTGAATTCTGCTTTCGTGAGCGTAACCGATAGCGTGAGGTGTACCTGAATCAGGAACACCGCTTACATAGTCAATATCCTGAGCTACGCCGTTTATGCGGTCTGTTTCAGCCATAATTTTGCCGTTTTTGTATCTCATTACTTCAACATTCACACCTTCATAGCAGGCGTTTGAGTAGCCGTAATAAGACCACAGAAAGGCACAGATTTTGGTTTTGTTTCCGGCTTGCTTTAAAACTCTGAAGGAGTCAGCCGTAAACTCAACAACCTCACCGGGACCAAGCTCTTTATAGTCGGCATAGCCTAATTTTTTATAAGCGAAGTCCTCAAAGGAAACGCAATATCCTTCATCGTTTGCACCGACTAAAACGGGAATTCTTCCGAATCTGTCACGGGCAGCAATGATTCTGCCGTCATTGGTAAGAATCAATATTGAGGCAGTGCCGTCAATACGGCTCTGTGCGTAAGCTATACCGTCGGCAAAATTATCCTTCTGGTTAATCAATGCCGCAACAAGCTCAGTTGAGTTGATACCTTCATTGGTCATAGCACCGAAGTGACCGCCGTTTGTAAAAAGAAAATCCTCAACAAGCTGCTCCTTGTTGTTAACTAAGCCTATAATACAGATAGCATAAAGTCCGAGCTTGGAACGAACAAGCAAGGGCTGTGCATCAGAATCACTGATGCACCCGATTGCTGCGTTGCCTTTCATTATGTTTGAAATATTTTCAAATTTTGTTCTGAAAGGCGAATTTTCTATTTTATGAATTTTTCTTTGTAATCCTTTTTTCTCGTCGTATGCAGCCATACCGCCGCGACGGGTACCAAGGTGTGAGTGATAGTCAGTGCCGAAGAATACGTCTAAAACAGTATCATTCTTACTGACTGCTCCAAAAAAACCACCCATTTAATTGCTCCTTATGCGAAGAAAAGTTCTGAAAGTGTCATGGGGTCAATGTACTTGCCGTCCTTATAAACGCGCATGTTACCTGATGCGATTTCGTCAATAAGCATTACATTGCCTTCGGGGTCGTAGCCGAATTCAAATTTGATATCGTAAAGAACAAGACCCTTTTCCTTAAGGTCATCAGCTACGATCTGAGTGATCTTCTGAGTCATTTCTTTAATATCGTCATACTGCTTGTCTGTCATAACGCCGAGAGCAACAAGAGCATCCTTGATTACAAGGGGATCGCCCTTTTCGTCGTTTTTGAAGGTCATTTCAACATATGCGGGAAGGTCAGCACCTTCTTCAATATAATCACCGTAACGGCGGATAAAGCTGCCTACTGCCTTATGACGGCAGATAACCTCAAGACCGTGACCGAATACCTTTGCGGGAAGAACTTCCATTGTTGTATCAGCAAGGTTTGCATTTACATAGTGAGTTTTGATGCCTGCTGCATTAACCTTTTCAAAGAAATAAATTGACATACGAAGGTTAACATCGCCAACACCGTCAATTGTAAGACCTACTGCGTTTTCACCGGGATCAAAAACACCGTCTTTACCTGTGCAGTCATCCTTGAATTTAAGAAGGCAGTTGCCGTTCTCAAGCTTAAATACGTCCTTTGTTTTACCTGTGTAGATTTTTTCCATTGTTTTATTCCTCCGTTAAAAAATTTTGGTTTATATTTTTAATTTAAAATTGTGCTTTTAGTAGTAAGTGGTATAGAGAAATCGCTTCGCGATTTTAAGGGCCTCTGAGATGATGGTCAAAAGTTCTCATTATATCACAGCAGCAGTGTCGGCCGTAACATCAACCCTTAGTTTAATTCCTTGCTGCTCTATATCCGTCTGAATTCAGAACTGCAGCCTTTCAGCTGTTATACTGCTTTTCAGCGGCAGCGTTCTTTTCGAGCACCTTGAGTGTGTCTGCTTTTCTTTTGGCAATAAGCTTTTCATAAAGCTCATCATCGCTTGTTGCGAGAATCTCAATAGACAACAAGGCGGCATTGACTGCACCGTCAATTGCAACTGTGGCTACGGGGATACCTGAGGGCATCTGTACAGTTGACAAAAGGGCGTCAATACCGTCAAGATATTTTGATTTCATAGGAATGCCGATTACGGGCAGAACGGTGTTTGCCGCAATTGCACCTGCAAGGTGTGCAGCCATACCTGCCGCGGCAATAATACAGCCGAAGCCGTTTTCCTTAGCGTTTTCGGAAAACTCCTTTGCTTCCACAGGGGTGCGGTGAGCAGAGAAGATATGAAGCTCAAAGGGTACACCGAATTCTTTAAGAGTATCGGCTGCCTTTGATACTACGGGCAAGTCGCTGTCGCTGCCCATGATGATTGCAACTTTTTTCATTGACTTTCAACCTCCTGAAAATGCTGTAAATAAAAAAGGGCACACTTACTTAAGGTTTGTAAAACCCTTGTAAGTTAGCCCAGACGGTCGACTGTTATTGCTTTCCCTGATCCGTGTGGTGAACTCCACTTATCCGTCAGTCTCAAGGGAATGTATACCATATATATACAGCATAATTTTTACTTTTAAAGTATATCACAAAAAACAGGTCAATGTCAATGAAAAAAGCACCTTAAAAACCTTTTTGTTAATACGGACAAAATTGTTATTTTACTGCTGATTTCAGTTGTATGTTTTGTCATTTTCTTCAGGTTTGTTAACATTTGCATTGCTTTCGGAAAGCTTCATAGCACTGAGAGGATCAGTGCATTTACCGTTCTGAATCACCTCAAAATGCAGGTGACTTTCCTGTTTGCTTTCACAGGGAACTATGCCTAAGCTGCCCACTGTATCGCCTTTTTCAATTTCAGCATCCACGGTTACGGTTGTGCCCTGCTCAAGACCGCAGTACCGTGCGGTAAAATCTCCGTGGTCAATTTCTATAATGTAGCCTAAGGAAGGGTCGGAAATCACCTTTGCAACTCTGCCCTTTCCTACGGATTTTACCTCGGTGCCCTCTTCAGCGGCAAAGTCAATACCCTTATGAACACGCCAGTCACTCATAGTTTCATCAAATACGGGAACAGACGGGGAATAACCCTTCTGTATATCACTTGTAAGAGGGAGAATGTATGAGCTGTTGGAAATTACCGCCTTTGTAACCTCGACGGTGGTGTGCTCTTTTGTATTGTCACGTCCTGACCATGCCATGGAGGTTTCTTGCTCCTCGGTAGTTGGTGCTTTTGTTGTGGAAGTCACTTTTCCGGTAGGGGATTCGGAAGACTCTTTTTCTTTTTTTACTGTAATATTTTCAGAATGAGCCGTTGTCACAGGTGCGGAGATTGTGGGGGACGTTGTAAAAATATCCCTTATCATATTGGTTGATGTTCTGTACACAAGAGCAATTGCAAAAATTACAAGACAAAAGCTGACGGCGGCAGTGATGTAAAAGCCTTTACCCGAGCCCAGACTGATTTTTGTTTTCTTTTTATTATCCATATTTACCACCTTTTTTCGGAATGATGTTCAGCTTAATTCTTGGCAGAAAAAAGGCGTATAAAACAACGGTTGAAAATTTTTTCAAAAAAAATAGAACAAATGTTTGCAATTTCTGTTTTTGTGTGTTATAATAATTTTTGCAAACGAACATTTATTCGAATGAGAACTGCTTAAAATTGTTTAAAGGAGCTGAAAAAATATGCGTGAACTCAGCGAAAATCAATACAGAATTCTTGAATATCTCAAGGAGCGTGCAGCCTACGGTGCAGTTCCGTCAGTCAGGGAAATCTGTCAGGCTGTAGGCCTTCGTTCAACCTCATCGGTTCAGAATAATCTTGATGTCCTTGAGGAAAAGGGCTACATAGAGCGTGACCCTATGCTCAAGCGTTCAATCCGTATTGTAGGTCAGGCAGAAAATGTCCGTCATGTTCCTCTTCTGGGTGTTGTAACTGCAGGTCTTCCCATTCTTGCTGTTGAAAATGTTGAAGCCTATCTGCCGTTTACTGGGGGACATATTTCTTCCGATAAGGATATGTTTGCACTTAAGGTAAGAGGCGAAAGTATGATTAATGCAGGTATTTATGACGGTGATATTCTTTTTGTTGAAAGAACACCCTCTGCCCGTAACGGTGAGATTGTTGTTGCACTTGTAGGTGATGAGGCCACGGTAAAAACCTTTTATAAGGAAATGGGGCATTTCCGTCTTCAGCCTGAAAATGATGATTTTGAGCCAATCATTGTCGATGAGGTTGCAATTCTCGGCAAGGTTGTTGCAATGATGAGATATTTTTGAAAAAACGGCGACCGTCGGTCGCCGTTTTTTATGCCAAATATCCCGCAATAACAATTATTTTTACTTTAAAAAAGAAAATCCTTTCTGTTAACAATCTTATTCATCTTGTTAACTTCTACTGAAAATCAGATTCTACACGCTCTTGCCGCTGTGGCACTTCCTTTGTCCCGGGCGACAAAGGAAGCAAAACGCCCTATTGGGGTGCTACGGGTATACCACGAGCATACAACGGCATTAGTGTCCGCATACAACCCTTACGGGTTGTTCGTACGGGATAGAGATTCACTTACTTAATTTGAAGAAAACAGTGTGTGTAAAAAATCAAACAATTTATTGATACAAAGATATATAAATAACAGTAAAAAACTGCAACCTCACAGAGATTGCAGTTTTTTATATTATTCCATTTCAAATGTACCGGTATAAAGCTGATAATACTTTCCGCCTTTTTTTATAAGCTCGTCGTGATTGCCTTCTTCAATTATCTCACCGTTTTCAAGAACAACAATGTCCTGTGAATTTCTTACGGTGGAAAGTCGGTGGGCAATTACAAAAACAGTTCTGTTTTCCATAAGCTTATCCATACCTATTTCAATAAGCCTTTCCGTTCTTGTATCAACGGAGGATGTAGCCTCGTCAAGAATAAGAAGGGGACTTTTGGAGATAGCGGCACGGGCAATGTTTATAAGCTGCGCCTGACCCTGAGAGATATTGGCGGCATCAGCTTTGATTTCAGTGTCATAGCCGTCGGGAAGCTTTTCAATAAAGGAGTGGGCGTTTGCAAGCTTTGCCGCTGCAATAATCTCTTCTTCCGTTGCATCAAGCTTACCGTAAAGAATGTTTTCTCTGATAGTGCCCTGGAAAAGCTTTGTATCCTGAAGCACCATTGCCATTGAACGGCGAAGGTCGTCTTTTTTTATATCCTTGATTGAAAGGCCGTCATAGGTGATTTCACCGCGGTCAATTTCATAAAAACGGTTGATAAGGTTAGTGATGGTTGTTTTACCTGCACCTGTTGAGCCTACAAAAGCAACCTTCTGTCCGCTTTTTGCATTTACGGAAATGTTTTTAAGAACATCGGTGCCTTCAACATAAGCGAAGGTAATGTCCTTAACCTCAATATTACCCTTTACGGGAACATAATCGTTGCCGTTTTCTGTGGGTACCTTCCATGCATAGCTTCCGGATTCGTCGGTTGTTTCTTCTGTTTCACCAAGAGCGTTTTTCACAATGCGTACAAGGGTAGCCTTGCCCTCGTCGGTTTCTGAGGGTGTATCAAGAATTTCAAAAACACGCTCTGCACCTGCAAGGGCAGATACAAGTGAGCTGTAGCAGGAAGCAAGGGAAGCAATGGGTGAAGCATAGCCCTGAGATTTTTCAAGGTAGGTCACGAGTGCACCGATAGACATCTTACCCTTGATAACAAGATAAGCACCGAGGAAAACAACAATGGTGTAATTGATTTTTGTTATCATTGACATAAGGGGGCTCATAAATCCGCCGATGATGTTTGCCTTTACACCGATTTTGCGGTAATTATCATTAAGCTCACTGAACTGAGCCTTGGTTGTTTTCTCCTGAGAGAAAAGCTTAACAGCCTTAATGCCCTTTATATATTCTTCAATATATCCGTTACATTCACCAATAGCCTTCTGCTGCTTTTTGAAAAGGGGAGAGCACTTGCCTGTGATTACAATAACAACCACAAACATAAGCACAATAGCAACGGTTATTGTAAGGGTAAGGCGGGGTGAATAGTAAATCATAATACCGATTGTCACAACCGCCTGAATAGTTGAAGAAATAAGGGTGGGGAAGTAGTTGCTTACAAGATCACTTACACGGCTGATATCGTTAGTGAAGCGGCTCATAATTTCACCGGTTTTTCTTTTATCAAAAAACTCAAGGGGAAGGGTCTGCAGATGATTGAAAAGATCACGGCGCATATTTGCAAGTGTTCTTGAAGAAACGTGAAGCATAATTCTCTGATAAGCTACACTGCAAAGGGCAGAAACAGCATAAAAGACTGCCATTACAATAAGCCATTTTGTAATTTCCTTACCGGCAGCGTCAATACCGATTTCTTTTATGTTGGTAAGAGTATCGATAATGGGAGCCATAAAAATTGAAGCGAATGCACCCACAGCTGAGGTGAGAATAACAAGAATTGCCGTAATAATAAGAAGAGCTTTGTATTTTGCAATATAACCCATAAGACGCTTTGTTGCTGTTTTTATATCCTTGGGTTTACTCTTCTTTTTCTTTTCTTCCTTGGCTTCTCTTTCTTTTCTTTCTTCTTCGGTTTCGTTTTCAGGAATTTTCTTTTCCTTATTTTTCCTTCCGAATTTTTTGTTCTTTTTGTTTTTTTTGTTTTCGGTAGCTTCTGTAACAGCTTCCTTAATTTCAGTTTCCTGAGTATTGAGAAGTTCTTCTTTTGTTTCATTGTTTACGGAGTTACTCATTGTGCCAACACTCCTTCCTGCTGTGAAACAAAGATTTCCTTATATATTTCACTGCTGTTTACAAGCTCATCATGGGTGCCGACAGAGTCAATTCTGCCATTATCAATAACAACAATACGGTCAGCGTCCATAATGGAGGTAATACGCTGTGCGATGATGATTTTGGTAATGCCGCTGTACTTTTCTGACCTGAGAGCCATTCTTATTTTTGCATCCGTTGCCGTGTCAACTGCACTTGTTGAGTCATCAAGAATGATGATTTTAGGTTTTCTGATAAGTGCTCTTGCAATGCAGATACGCTGTCTCTGTCCGCCTGAAACGGTGTTTCCGCCATGGCCGAGCTCAGTATCGTAGCCTTTTTCAAAGCCTTCAATAAATTCGTGTGCCTGTGCATCCTTTGCGGCGGCTATAATTTCATCCTCACTTGCATCGGGCTTGCCCCAGAGAAGGTTTTCCCTGATAGTGCCTGAGAAAAGGATGTTCTGCTGCAAAACAACGGAAACCTCTGAACGCAGATTGTCAAAGGTATACTTTTTAACATTTTCACCACCGACAAGAACTTCACCCTCTGTGGGGTCATAAAGGCGGGGTATAAGCTGAATAAGAGTGGATTTTGATGAACCTGTTGAGCCGATAATGCCTACGGTTTCACCTGTGTTTATTTTAAGGCTTACATCGTCAAGAATATTCTTAACTGCATCCTTGCTGTATTTGAAGCAAACGTTTCTGAATTCGATATCGCCGTTTTCAACCTTAAGCCCGGGATTGTTGCCCTTATCGGAAACAGTAGGCTCTTCTGCAAAAATTTCACCTATTCTGCCGATGGATGCTCTTGCCATAATCATACTTACAAAAACAAGAAGCACTGTCATAACAGAAGCGAGAACCTGAGTGATATAGCTGATAAAAGCGGAAAGATCACCTATTGTAAGACCGGTTTCACCTTCTATGATAAGATTGCTGCCGCGCCAAAGGGAGACTACCATGCAGCCGTAAATAATAAGCATAATAGCGGGAGTTATGTAAAGAACGAGCTTTTGTGCACGGACATTCATTTCCATAACGGTTGTGTTTACTTTGTCAAATTTTTCTCTTTCGTGGTCCTCACGCACAAAGGATTTAACAACTCTTATACCGTTGATATTACCTCTGAGTGTGCCGTTGAATTCGTCAGTTGCTTTAAGCATCTTTTTGAAAACGGGCACGGCAAGATAACCCAGAATCACAAGAACTGCAAGCATTGCAGGCAGTGCAAAAACAAAAACAGAGGAAAGCTGACGGCTTATTGAAAGGGATTCAATAAGTGCACTTACAAGAAGAATGGGACCCTTGATAAACTGTACAATTGTGTTTTTGTAAACATTCTGCACCTGGGAAACGTCTGTTGTCATTCTTGTTATAAGGGAAGAAATCTTGAGCCTGTCAATATTTTCAAAGGAAAGGTCCTGAGTTTTATTGAAAAGCTCACGCCTTAAGTTAGCACCGAAGCCCATGCTTGCGATTGATGAGCATCTTGCTGCTATGTAACCAACAACAAGAATAGCGGAGCACAGTGCAAGCATCTGAAAAAGCTTTGAAGAAAGCTCACCCCATATAAGCGACTGGTCATAGTTCGGGTCCTTGAGCTGCTGAATTATGTCAATAACATTACCCATAATGCGGGGGATTTTAAGCTCAGCCCACACATCAAGGTAAATCAGGAAGGGACAGATAAGCGTAAGAATCCTGTACCCCTTGGTAAAGCTCCAGAAGCGTTTAAGTGCTGCTCTGGTGTGCTCTTTTTTTACTTTTAAAGGATTTTTCTCCAAAAAAAAGCCTCCTTTATTTTAAATTATATGGGCGGATATAATCCGCCCGAAATTTTTTACATTGGTATAAGAGCCTTTGTTAAGGCAAAATAAATCATAAGTGAAATTGTATCCACCAGCGTTGTAATCAGCGGACCTGCCATAAGTGCAGGGTCAAGCTTTAAAAGCTTTGCCACAATGGGAAGGGTGCAACCGATTGTTTTTGAAACAACAACAACTGCCGCAACGGAAAGGGAAACCACAAGAATAACGCTGTTTGTAACATCATCACCCGTCATAAGCCTTACAAGAAGCATTCTTGCAAAGTTTGCAACGGCAAGTGTGATGCCGACCATAAAGGAAACTCTGATTTCCTTCCACAGCACCTTGAAGTAGTCCTTGATTTTAACCTCGCCAAGGGCAAGACCACGGATGATAAGGGTTGAAACCTGATTGCCGGAGTTACCGCCGGTACCCATAAGCATAGGTATGCAGGCAGTGAGGCCCGCAATTGTTGCAAGCTGATTTTCAAAGCCTTCAATAATCTGACCCGTAAAGGTGGAGGCTATCATAAGAACCAGAAGCCAGCCGATTCGGTTTTTTGCAAGGGAGAAGACGCCCGTTTTAAGGTATTCATCCTCCGAAGGGGTAAGTGAAGCCATTTTTTCAAAGTCTTCCGTAGCCTCTTCATCAATAATATCAACGATATCGTCAATGGTGATGATACCTACAAGGCGGTCCTCCTTATCCGTTACGGGTACGGACAGAAGGTCGTATTTTTTGGCAACGGCGGCAACCTCTTCCTGGTCGTCCATGGTACGCACATAAATGAGCTGCTCGTCGTCACTCATAATATCTGTGATAAGGGTGTCCTCGTCGTTTAAAAGAAGACGGCGCAGAGGAATTGTACCCACAAGGTGACGCTTATCGTCAATAACATAGCAGGTGTAAATTGTCTCCTTGTCAACACCTGTTCTGCGGATACTTTTAATTGCTTCAGCAACGGTAAGGCGGTCGTGGAGCTCAACCATTTCAATGGTCATCACACTACCTGCCGAGTTTTCGGGATATTTAAGGAAACGGTTGATGATTTCTCTTGTTTCCTTATCCGTGTTTGCAAGAACACGGCGGACGATGTTTGCCGGAACCTCTTCAAGGAAGTCAACGGCATCGTCAACATAAAGGTCATCCATAAGACGCTCAATTTCGCTGTCGGTTATGGATTGCACAATAACAGTCTGGCTGTCTGTTTCAAGGTAGGAAAAAACGTCTGCGGAGATATCCTTGGGCAGAATCCGGAAAATTTTAACGGCTAATTTATCGTCGTCCATATCCATAATGAATTCCGCAATGTCGGCATAAGCCATTTCGGAAAGCTCTTCGCGCAGCTCCTTGAGCTTGTTTTTGGCAAGAAGCCTGTAAAGGCCGCCAAATTCATTTTCATTCATTTTGTTCACCGACTTTCTTGATTTGCACTTTTATCAGTGCAGAGCCGTCAGTGATTTGGCAGGGTCTGCACTGTGTTTTGTTAAATTGCACGCGTTAGGTTTACTATCGCCGTCCATTGTGCGACCCACCTCCTAAGTAATGTATTATACTAATCAACTTAAATGAATTCGGGTATTTTACCCGTATTTTATATTGTACATTTTTGATGTGATAAAGTCAACAGAAATAAAAAATATTTATGCATAAAAAACGGACACTCAACTGAATGTCCGTTTGTGTTTTATTCAAGCTCAAAAGCACCCGTATAAAGCTGATAATACTTGCCCTTTTTGGCAATAAGGTCCTCGTGGGTGCCTCTTTCAATAATAACGCCCTTTTCAAGCACCATTATAACATCGGAGTTCATAACCGTTGAAAGTCGGTGGGCAATAACAAAAACCGTTCTGCCCTTCATCAGTGCGTCCATACCCTTTTGCACAAGGGATTCCGTTCTTGTGTCAATTGAAGATGTTGCCTCGTCAAGAATCATAACAGGCGGGTCAGCAACGGCGGCTCTTGCAATTGAAATAAGCTGACGCTGACCTTGTGAAAGGTTTGAGCCGTTAGATGTCAGCATTGTGTCATAACCCTGAGGAAGGCGGGAGATAAATGAATGGGCATTTGCTTTTTTTGCCGCTTCAACAATCTGCTCGTCGGTGGCATCAAGGTTGCCGTAACGGATGTTCTCTTTTACCGTGCCGGTGAAAAGGTTGGTATCCTGAAGAACAATGCCGAGTGAACGGCGAAGGTCACTCTTTTTGATTTTATTGATATTAATGCCGTCATAACGGATTTTGCCGTCGGCAAGGTCGTAAAAGCGGTTAATAAGATTTGTTATTGTGGTTTTGCCTGCACCTGTTGCACCAACAAAGGCGACCTTCTGACCGGGCTCAGCATAGAGACTTATGTTGTGCAGTACAATTTTCTCCTCGTTGTAGCCGAAGTCAACATCGTAAAAGCGGACCTCACCCTGAAGCTTAGTGTAGGTTACGGTGCCGTCCTCGTGAGGATGCTTCCATGCCCAGAGTCCTGTGTGCTCAGGTGTTTCAGTGATATCACCTTTTTCGTTGTATTTAGCATTTACCAATGTAACATAGCCCTCATCCTTTTCGCTTTCGGTGTCAATTACCTCAAAGATACGCTTTGCACCTGCCATTGCCATAACAACGGAGTTGAGCTGCTGAGAAATCTGATTTACGGGCATAGTGAAGGATTTTGAATAGCCGAGGAAGGTTGCAACTGAGCCTGCCGTAAGGGCAAAGATGCTCATAAATCCTTTTTCGGGAAAAGCACCTTCTGCCGTAAATACTGCTAAAATACAGCCGATAACGGCAAGGATAATATACTGCAAATGGCTGAGGTTGTTATTGATGGGACCGAGCATATTGACAAATTTGTTTGCGGAATATGCATTAAGGAAAAGCTCCTCATTTTTAGTGTCAAATTCACTTTTTGTTTTTTCCTCGTGACAGAAAACCTTTACAACCTTCTGGCCTGTTATCATTTCTTCAATAAAGCCGTTAACATCACCCATTGATTTCTGCTGCTTTATGAAAAATCTTCCGCTGTTGCCTGCAACCTTACCTGTTACGGTTATCATACCGAAAATGCATACCATAACAACAACGAGAAGGGGTATGCTTTCAACAAGCATGGCAATAAAGGTTGAAGCAATTGTTATAATTGAAGAAATTACCTGAGGCACCGTCTGAGAAATCATCTGACGGAGGGTATCAATATCGTTTGTGTAACGGCTCATAATATCACCGTGGCTGTTGGTGTCAAAATATTTGATGGGAAGAGTTTGCATATGTGCGAACATTTTGTCACGGATATTTTTAAGCACCGCCTGAGAAACAACAACCATAATACGGTTATAGGCAAAGGTGGAAAGAATACCCATAAGGAAAATTGCCGCTATTTTCAAAAGCATAGCAATAAATCCTGAAAAATCCGTTGAACCGCTTTTAAGCATAGGCGTAACATAATCGTCTATTACCGTACCCACAAAGCTTGCGGAAAAAATACTTGCAAGGCTGGAAAGAAAAATGCACAGCACAACCACTGCCAAAAGGATTTTATGCTTTGTGCCCAGATAGGAGAAAATTCTTTTTATAACCTTGAAATCAAGCTTTTCGCCCTTCATTCTCACGGGAGTTCCGCCGTGGCGATTCATAGGCATTTTAGGGGGCATTTTTGCCTGAGGATTACTCATTTTCCTTGCCTCCCTTCTGCTGTGAATAATAAACATCACGGTAAATTCCGTTATCTCTGAGAAGCTCTTCATGAGTGCCGAAGCCTGAGATTACACCGTCATCAAGCACAATGATTTTGTCTGCACCTTCAATTGAGGAGGTTCTTTGAGCTATAATAATTTTTGTGGTTTCAGGAATGTAATCCTTAAAGGCTTTTCTTATCATAGCGTCGGTTTTTGTATCTACCGCACTGGTTGAGTCGTCAAGAATCAGAATCTTCGGCCTTTGCAGAAGGGAACGGGCAATACATATTCTCTGCTTCTGACCGCCTGAAACATTAGTGCCGCCCTGCTCAATATATGTATCATAGCCTTCGGGCATTTCTGTTATAAAGCCGTGAGCCTGAGCAGATTTGCAGGCTTCAATCATCTCTTCATCCGTTGCATCCTCCTTGCCCAAGCGGAGGTTATCCTTAACCGTACCGGAGAAAAGAACATTCTTCTGCAGTACCATGGCAACCTCAGAACGCAAGGATTCGATATCATATTCTCTTACGTCAATTCCGCCTACCTTAATTGAACCCGTTGTAACATCGTAAAGGCGGGGAATAAGCTGAACAAGTGAGGTTTTGGAGCTGCCCGTTGAGCCGATAATTCCAACGGTTTCACCGCTTTTGATTTTTATATTCACATTTTTCAGGCAAAGCTTTTCTTCTGAGCCCGAATAGCTGAAGCCTACATTATTAAATTCAATGCTTCCGTCAGAAACTTCATAAACCGGATTTTCGGGATTATGCAGGGTGCTTTTTTCATTAAGCACCTCGCAAACTCTTTCGCCCGAGGCTCGTGACATTGTGAGCATAACAAAAATCATTGAAAGCATCATAAGATTCATAAGAATCTGCATAGTGTAATTTATAAGCGAGAAAAGGTCGCCGGTTGTCATTTCTGTTGCCCCTGATTTTACAATAAGGTTAGCACCGAACCAGGCAATAAGTATCATACAAAGGTAAGAGCTGAACTGCATTACAGGGGAGTTGAAGGCAATAATTCCTTCTGCTTTTTTTGTATCCCTGTATATTGTATCGGAAACCTGATTGAATTTATTCTTTTCCTCGTCTTCTCTTACAAAGGATTTTACAACTCTGATGCCGTGGAGGTTTTCATTAACAACGCTGTTGAGTCTGTCAATTGTTTTGAATACCCTTTTGAAAATAGGGTGAGCCTTGGAAACAATAAAGCCGAGAGCAAGTGCAAGGGGAGGGATAACACAAACAAAAACCATTGCAATTTTACTGTTTATTGAAAGTGCCATACCAAGTGAAAAAAGGAGCATAGCAGGTGAACGTACAGCAATACGGATTATCATCTGATAGGAGTTCTGCAGATTTGTAACGTCGGTGGTAAGCCTTGTAACAAGGCCGGAGGTTGAGAATTTATCAAGGTTTGCAAAGGAAAAATTCTGTATGTTATAAAACATATCGTGTCTGAGGTTTTTTGCAAAGCCTGATGATGCCTTGGCTGCAAAAACACCGCCTAAAATACCTGCTGCAAGACCGAAAGAACACAGAACAACAAGAATAAGACCGATTTTAACAACATATGCCGTATCGGTTTTGTAAATACCGTTATCAACAAGCTTACCTATAAGCATAGGGATAAGAACTTCCATTATAACCTCAAGGGACATAAATAAGGGCGTAAGCAGTGTAGGCAGCTTGTATTCCCTTATGCTTTTACTCAGTCGTTTTATCATTTGCTTCATCGTTCCTTTCTATATTTGAGTTGATTTTATCAAGTACTCTGAAGAAAATCTCAAGCTCTTTGTCGCTGATGCCTTGCTTCATTGTGTTTTCAAAACGGTCAAAGGCTTCGGTTACAACACTGTGCACCTCAAGGGCTTTATGAGTCAGAATAATTTTTTTCAGTCTGGCATCGTAAGGGACACCTTCTCTTTTTATCAGGTCGTTTTTTTCCATAAGCGAGAGAATGGCACTTGCCGTTGAACGGCGGATATTGAATTCCTGCTCAAAATCCTTCTGAAAAATATCGCGGTGTCGGTTGTTAGCAAAATAGCCTACCGCCCAGCCGTGAGTGCCCGTCATTTTGTCAACATAGCTTTTGGTGGCGTCTGAATCCATATACCTTTTGATAAGTCTTGAGGTTTTATGAATTTCAAAGCCGAGTTTTTTGTTTTCCATCCGGTACACCTCCGTTGTAAGAAAGCTAACTGTTAGGTTGCGAACTATTTATATTTTATTGCAGAACCTTTTGCTTGTCAATACAGCTCCTTCATTTTTGCAAGGAGAAATAATATTAATACTGTTAAGTAATTTTAAGTTAATTTTATGTTTATTGACCTATTATATAAATTCGTGTTGGTATAATTGTGCTTTTTTGCCTGAAAATGAGATGTTTTGTACAATTATGACAATGATTTTTTGGATATTTTCATAATTTTTAATTGTTTAGTTATTGAATTGATGAATAATATGTGTTATATTACTTAACACTGTTAAATAATGGATTGTGATACACTGTTTTTGGAGGTAAGGTATATATGAACAGCGATATTCTTGCCGCAGAAATGCTTAAAACCTTTGAAGATATAAATATTGAAAACATACTGAACCGGCTTAAGCTTTCTTTAAAAGGTGAAAATGCTATTATCATGCTTCTTAATGATTACGGAGGAATGGCAACGCCCGGTAAGCTTTCGGAAAGAACGGACTTCACTGCTGCAAGGCTTTCTGCAATAATAAAATCCCTTGAAAGTAAGGGTATAGTTGAAAGACGTCAGAACACCGAGGATAAAAGAAGCTCCTATGTAGCTCTTACTGCTGACGGATATGAGATTTATATGCGCCTGAGGGCGGAAATAATAAGCAATGCTCTGACTATAATAGAACAGCTGGGTGAAGAGGATGTAAACGAGTTTCTCAGAATTGCAAAAAGGCTCGTTAATATCGTAAATACCCACATAGAATGAGGTGATTAAACTGAAACTTTTCAAAAAAACAGAAAAGCTTCTGAGTATTTTTCTTGTAGCTCTTATAATGTGTCTTACGGTGGCTCCTGTGTCTCAGGCGGTTACATATCCTCAGGGAGTGACGGCTGAAAAGGCAGAAAATGCCATAGTCAAAACTGATGCACTTATAAATGCAATGCTCAGACAGACACAGAACACAACTCTTAAGCAGTTACTTATGCCTCAGATCTGCTCCGACAGTACACTTTCAATGCTGACGGTGGAGGTATATAAGATGATGGAAGAGAACGGCGAAACTCTTTCAAAGCTTGGGCTTGACACAACACCTGCTGCGGTTTCGGCATATCTTGTGAATTATCCTTCTGTTTCGCAGACTCTTGCTGCTGCCACCTCTTGGACTCAGGTTAATCTTGATTCTGCCGTGTGGGGTGTTAAAACCAAGGAGCAGATGGCAGATGCCGCTGCGGCAATTTTCGGACCTATGAATGAGCTTTTATATACCATTCTTTGCGGAGGCAAGTACAGCCTTAATGTTCTTATCGGTATTGAAGGTGACTTCGGTTATCAGAATGCAATTGTGCCAATGCTCACTAATTTCGGCTGTACCAACTACACTGCACCCGAAACCTTTTATGCCGATGCGGCAGCTGACCGTTATTCAATGGTAAGGCACATTGTCCTTGACCTTATGAGCTTTTTGGAAGGTGTGCTTGATGCACCCTGCGCAAAGCTTACGGAGCTTCTTCCCGGTATTGCTTACTTTATAAATAACGGCGGAATGGATAACGCAATCCAGAGCCTTATAAATCCCCTTAAGGTGCAGGTTCTTAATATTTCTATTCTTGATGTTCAGTCCCTTCTTGAATCTCAGCAGGAGGGCGAAGGCGGACTTGCTCTTGATATTAACCTTGGCAGTATGCTCAGCGTTTCCGATTTCAAAATGGCTGAGCTTGACCTTAATGAGCTTGCTTCCTGCGGTACGGTTTCAGGTGACAAGGTGATTGCTGATAAGGGCGCTGCCTTTGTTGTAGTTCTCAGGTGGCTGCTTGAAACGCTTAAGCTTAATCAGTCAGTGCTGCCTTCAATGCTTGGCGAAAAGCCGAGTGAAGAGCTCGTTTCCATACTTAACTCTCTGCTTTCAAAATCGGCAGATGAGCTTATAACCGTTATAATCGACCTTTTCAATCAGACTTCCGCTGTTGTTAATGATTATATGTGGACCTTCAATGAAAATCCTCAGACTCCCGTAACTTATACGGCAAATCTGGGTCAGGAAAAGTATCAGCGTGTGCTTGACGGTATTGACGGCCTTATAAATGAATTTATAGCCGAATCGGGTGAGCACAAAACTGTAAGGGATGCACTTGCCCCTGAGATATACTCAAATAAGCTTGTTACAGAGCTTACGGTTTCTGTTTATTCAATGCTTACCGGTGACGATATGAAGCAGCTTACAGAGCTTTTAGGCCTTTCATTCTCACCCTCTGCCGTAGCTTCTGAGCTTACAGAAAAGAAGTTTGCTTCCGCAAGATCACAGCTCAGCAGGTATTACAGCTGGTCCGTAGTTAATAAGGAAAGCATAAGCTGGGGCTTTAAAAATGGCGACAGAGATGGATTTGTTGATGCGGTTTCCGCTGTGTTCAGACCCTTTGATGAGATTTTAAGAATGATGCTTGTCGGCGGAAAAATCAGCCTTTTCGGTGCTGTTGACCTTTACGGCAGCGACGGCTACAACACGGCAATTATCCCTGTTCTTGAAGCCTTCGGCGTTTACGGGGACAGCATCCCCACTCTTTATGAGTATAATGAGGCAATCAGGAATGAGGATGCACTGAAGCCTGTTGTGCGCTCAGTCACATCCCTTATTGAAAGAGTTCTTGATAAGCCCGTTTACACAATTACGGAAATTCTTCCCAACCTTCTTTATTTTGTGAATAATAAGGGCATCGAAATTGTTCTTGATAATCTTCTTCATCCCGTAATGACTCTTATGGAAAGATTAGGTCTTTCGCAGCTTCTTGACCTTTCAAAGCTTACTGCAGAGCTTGATATCAATGCTCTTATGAAGGAAATGATGGCGGGTATGAATCTGGGAATGACCCTTCCCGACCTTGATCTTAATCAGTTCCAGGGTATGGGTACACTTACAAGTGTTCCTTCAAAAAGAACGCAGCAGGGCAACAACATTATGGTTTATGCCGTGGATTCAGACCAGACCGCAGTTCTTATCACAATTCTCAGATATTTTGTAGGTGTTATGAAGGCTCCGGGTAATGAAGATCTTATGACATCCTTTATGGGCAGCGGCTCCTCGGAAAACGATATGTTTGCAACTTATTCCGGCGGTATCACCGATCAGCTTGCTTCAATGACAACGGATGAAACCGTTGAATGGCTTTATAAGCTTTTCTTCAGAGAAAGAGCTGTTGTTGAAGAGAAAAATGATGATTATCTTCCTACAATTATATATGTAAAAGAAAGGGAAATCCCCTGGGGCAATATATTGTCCGTGCTTCTTTTCACGGTTGTAACCGGTCTTTTCTTCGGCCTTGCCAACCGTGACAGAATAAAGATTTTCCTTGATGAACAAAAAGAGAAAAAACAACTTAAGGCTCATTCAGCCCAACAACAGGAGGTGTAAGCTATGCTGATACTTAAAAATATTGTTAAAGATTATGTGACGGGTGATACTACCGTCAGAGCGATGGACAACATCAGCATAAATTTCAGAGAGAATGAGTTTGTTTCAATCCTCGGTCCTTCAGGCTGCGGTAAAACAACAATGCTCAATATTATCGGCGGCCTTGATAAATACACAAGCGGTGACCTTATAATCAACGGTAAAAGTACGTCTGCTTTTACTGATGAAAACTGGGATACCTACAGAAACCATTCAATAGGTTTCATTTTTCAGAGCTATAACCTTATTCCCCATCAGACAGTGCTTTCCAATGTTGAGCTTGCACTGACTCTTTCAGGCGTTTCCAAAAAGGAAAGAAGAGAAAGAGCAATTGAAGCACTTAAGCAGGTAGGTCTTGAGGATCACATCAACAAAAAGCCAAACCAGATGTCAGGCGGTCAGGTGCAGCGAGTTGCAATTGCCCGTGCTCTTATCAATAATCCGGATATTCTTCTTGCTGACGAGCCCACAGGTGCTCTTGACAGTGAAACAAGCGTTCAGATTATGGAGCTTTTAAAGGAAATTTCCAAGGATAAGCTCATTATTATGGTTACACATAACCCTGACCTTGCTTATGAATATTCAAACAGAATCATCAAGTTCAAGGACGGCAGAATGACTGATGACTCTTATCCCTTCAACCCCGAAGCGGTTGATTTTATGAATGAAAAAGCAAAGGCTGAGGAAGAAAAAGCAAAGGGCAGAAAGCCTTCCATGAGCTTCAAAACTGCCTTTGGTCTTTCCCTTCGTAATCTTGCCACCAAAAAAGGCAGAACAATCCTTACTGCCTTTGCGGGCTCAATAGGTATTATCGGTATTGCTCTTGTTCTTGCCCTTTCAACAGGTATTCAGAACTATGTTGATAAGGTGCAGAACGATACCCTTCTTGCTTTTCCGATGTCTGTTGAAAAGGAATCTGTTGATGTTAACAGCATGATGACATCTGTAACCGGTATGATGCCTACTGGTGAGGTTGACCACGATCTTGAAAATATCCATGTAAATGAAATGTTTACTGAGCTTGTGAACACCTTTATTGCTCAGTCATCTTCAAACAATCTCCGCTCCTTCAGAAAGTACATTGAGGATAACAAGGATACCTTCAATGAGCTTTGTAACGACGTTCAGTATAAGTATTCAACTCCGCTCAACATCTACCGTGCAGATACTGAAAACGGTGTTGTTCAGGTTAACCCCAGCACACTTATGGATACCTTCTCAGGAAACGAAATGATGGCTACAATGGAGGGCTTTATGGGCTCTACCTTCAGCGTATGGATGGAGCTTATAGGCGGTAAAGAGGTTATCGGAAATCAGTATGACATAATTTACGGCAGATTGCCTGAAAATAAAAACGAGGTTGTTCTTATTGTTGACGGCAACAATGAAATCAACGAGCTTGTGCTTTATGCTCTCGGTCTTAAGGATCAGAGCGAGTTTTCCGCAAACCTTATGTCTGCTCTTACCGGCGGTGAGCAGTTTGAAACAACAGAAGCAGTTTATTCATATCAGGATATCTGCAATATGAAATTCAAGCTTGTTCTTAATCACGAATATATGGTAAAGGATAAGAAAACAGGCCTCTGGTCTGACAGAAGAAACAACTTAGCCTATGTAAAATCACTTGTTGACGACGGTATGGATATCAACATTGTAGGTATTATCCGTCCCGGTGAGGATAATGTTCTTTCCGTAGGTATGGGCGGTATCGGTTATATGACAGAGCTTATGGATTACGCCCTGAGTGAAACAGAAAAATCAGAGGTTGTTCAGCAGCAACTTAAGGACCCCAAGACTGATGTTATTACAGGTCTTAAGTTCTTTGATCTTACCGTTAATGATTTTGACCTTGCAGATATTGATATGAAGGAAATTGATATGAACTTCCTTGATATCTCTCCCTTTATGAGTATGGCAACGGATATCGATCTTTCTCAGATTGATATTACGGATATGTCCTCTATTTTCAACTTCGGTGATATGACAGACCTTCAGAAAAAGCTTATGGAGGGCTATCTTGACGACGAGCAGGTAATTGCTCTCAAGCAGGCATATATTGACACAATCAAATCCAAGGCTTCCTATGAAAAGACAATGGAAACTCTCGGCTATCAGCCTGCAGATACACCCACATCAATTTATTTCTATCCCAAGAGCTTTGAAGCCAAGGACAAGCTTAACGAAATGATTGAATATTATAATGAGCAGGTAAGGGCTGACGGTCACCCCGAATATGAAATTGCTCCCACCGATGCTATCGGTGCACTGCTTTCCTCTGTTACCAAGATTATTGATATTGTGACCTATGTGCTTGTTGTCTTTGTTGCAATATCCCTTGTTGTTTCATCCATTATGATTGGTATTATCACCTATATTTCCGTTCTTGAAAGAACAAAGGAAATCGGTATTCTCCGTTCAATAGGTGCTTCCAAGGGCGACGTTTCAAGAGTGTTCAATGCAGAAACGATTACAATCGGTCTTGCGGCGGGTATAATCGGTATTATAAGTACCCTGATTCTTGAAATACCCATTAACTTGCTTCTTGACTATCTTACCCATACAGGTGCTGCAGCTCAGCTTCCCTTTAAATCCGCAATTATTCTTATCGGCATAAGCGTGTTCCTTACCTTTATTGCAGGTCTTGTTCCCTCATCACTTGCAGCAAAGAAGGATCCTGTTGAAGCACTCAGAACAGACTGATAAGCTGTCACCTTAAATTTAAAAGTAAAATAAAAATGCAGGCTTTTCAAACATACCGGAAAGTCTGCATTTTTTTGTTTTCAATTCAAAAGAAAAAATCTGCCTATTTTTTTAAAAATCAGCATATTTATCAAAGGGTGATTTTTATGTTTGCAGTTGTCAGATTCACTCAGAAGGAACGGTCATTGAAGAGTGTTTTTGCAAAGCTTAAAGTTAAAAGCGAATCCGTGGAGCTTCCTTCGGGCGGTTACTTTTTTATTATTACCGCTGAAAAAAGAAAAAACAGAATACCTCTGGATAAAATAATCAGTGTTGCGGGAAATCTCAGAAACAGTCTTGTTTTTCCTTCTGATTTTGATTTTACGGGAAAGGAAAATCTTATATATAAGCCTCAAGGACTTGAAGAAAAGCTGCTTTTTCACTTTGCGGAAAAAAATATCCGACTTATGAAGCTGAAGCCATCCGAGTGCTCTGTATGCATAAATGACAGCTCAGGTACTTATGTGAAGGACATTAAAAGACTCTTACCCTTTGCGGCAAAAATATATGTTGTTTGTTCCGATAAAGGTCTTTATGAAAATGAAGTAAAACGGATTTTTTATGAATACGGCTGTTCTGTTATACTTTGGGAAGCCTTTGAGCCTGTTTTACGGAATTGCGATGTAATTATTTCATATAAAAGCGATGAGGTGCCCCTTTTTTACGGAAAGCTTATTTTTACGGAAAATGTATTTTCATCCGTAAGTATTAAGCTTCCCGAAGAATATGAAGCACTCTGTCCCGAGGGGATTGACAAAGGAATTTTTGCATCGGCACTTTATGAAAAATGTAATGTGCCTGCCGAAATCTTTCTTCTTGACAATACAACCGGTAAAGATATATACTAAGCGGAGAAAAGAAGGTGAAAGAATGACCTATGATGAAGCACTGGAGTTTATTTACTCCCGCCGTAAATTCCAGAAAAGCAGCGGCCACGAAAGAATTGAAAGACTGCTTGAGCTTTTGGGATGCCCCCATAAAAAGCTCAGGTTCGTGCATATTGTGGGCACAAACGGCAAGGGATCAGTTTCAACGGCACTTTCAGAGGTGTTGAAAGAAGGCGGCTACAAAACAGGACTTTTTACTTCTCCTTTTATCTTTGAATTTGGTGAAAGAATAAAGGTTAACGGTGAATTTATACCGAAAAGCAAAATTGCAGAGCTTGCCTCACTTATAAAAGAAAAAACTCTGCTTATGGAAAAAGAGGATTTATACCCGACGGTTTTCGAGGTTACAACAGCTTTAGGTATGCTGTATTTTGCAAGCTGCGATTGCGATATTGTTGTGCTTGAAGCAGGTATCGGGGGAAGAAATGACAGCACCAACGTGATTGATGCTCCCGAGCTTGCGGTTATAACCTCCGTGTCCCTTGACCATACGGAAATGCTCGGCAATTCAGTTGAGCAGATAGCAAAAGAAAAATGCGGTATCCTGAAGGATGGATGTCCGATGGTTTCTTATCCCATTGACGGTGCGGAGTTCGGCTATATTCCCCAGCCTGAGAGTGTTGCAGAAGTTATAAGGCAGGAATGTAAAAAAGGCGGAAACACCCTTTATGTTCCTGATACTCAGAAGCTTACAATTGAAAACTGTTCCCTTTCGGGAACGGTGCTGAGCTACGACGGTCTTACCGTTAACATAAATCTCTGCGGTAAGCATCAGATAGCCAATATGCTCACTGTTATAACAGCCGCAAAGGTACTCAGGGAAAAAGGGTATAATATAAGTGATGAAAGCATCCGCAAGGGTATTGAAGGCTTTAAAATGGCAGGCAGAACGGAAATAATTGAAGGTGAGCCAACAATAATTCTTGACGGCGGACACAATGTCGGTTGTATGAAGGCTCTGAAGGAAACTGCCGAAAGCTTCCTGAAGGAAAGAAAAATAACTCTGCTTATGTCCTTTATGAAGGATAAGGCTTATGAAGAGGCAATATCACTTATTGCTCCCTTGTGTGAAAATATCATTTTTACGCAGACGGACAGCATAAGAGGTGAGATTCCGGAGACTTTATCGGAAATTGCAAAAAAATACTGCGGTAGTGTTTATGCCGTAAGGGACCCCGAAGAAGCCTTTAAGCTTGCAAAAGAAAAAGCACAGGGCGATGTACTGATTGTTGCAGGGTCATTTTATCTTGTAAGTGAAGTAAGAAATAAGTTTTTATAATAAAAAATGCAGATATTTCAAGTAATTCTCTACTTAAAATATCTGCATTACTGTTTTTTGTTCTGTGCTTAACGGGGTAGTCCCTTATCAGTCGGGATAGCCGTTGGGATTAGTACTCTGCCAGCGCCAGGAATCCTCGCACATTTCTTCAATACCTCTTTCAGCCTTCCAACCGAGTATCTTTTCAGCTTTTGAGGGGTCTGAATAGCAGGTGGCAATATCACCGGGACGGCGGTCAACAATTTTGTAGTTTACCTTTACACCGCTTGCTTTTTCAAATGCCTTAACAACATCAAGCACACTGTAGCCCGTACCCGTGCCGAGGTTGAATATGTCAAGACCGTTGATGTTCAGAACTCTGTCAAGAGCCTTAACATGACCGAGAGCAAGGTCAACAACATGGATGTAGTCTCTCACGCCTGTTCCGTCGGGTGTGTCATAATCGTCACCGAAAACGCTCAGGCACTCTCTTTTGCCGATTGCAACCTGAGTGATGAAGGGCATAAGGTTATTAGGAATTCCGTTTGGATCTTCACCGATTCTGCCGCTCTTATGTGCACCGATGGGGTTGAAGTAACGAAGAAGGCTGATTGACCATTCGTTATCTGATTTGAAAATATCTGAAAGGATAATTTCAATCATATACTTTGTTGTGCCGTAGGGGTTTGTTGTGCCGCCTGAGGGCATAGTTTCCTTTAAGGGAGAAATATTGTTGCTGCCGTAAACAGTTGCGGAGGAGCTGAAAACGATTTTTTTACAGCCGTTTTCCTTCATTACCTCGCAAAGCTTAAGTGTGCCGCCGATGTTGTTATCGTAATATTCAATAGGCTTCTGGCAGGATTCTCCAACAGCCTTAAGGCCTGCAAAATGGATAACTGCATCAATTTTTTCCGTTTTGAAAATCTTATCAAGACCTTCCTTGTCACGGATATCACATTCATAAAAAGCAAAGCTTTTTCCGCTGAGCTCAGCAATTCTGTTAAGGGATTCTCTTTTGCTGTTATAGAAATTATCAACAACAACAATATCGTATCCGGCATTAAGAAGCTCAATACAGGTATGTGAGCCAATATATCCTGCACCGCCTGTTACAAGAATTGACATAATTGTTCACCTCGTTTATAATAGATAAGATAATTATACAATCATTGAAGATAAAATGCAATAGTTTTAAGTCAGGAGATGTGATAAATGAACAATTTATCCGATATCAGCGTAATACGCTCTGTAATGGAAAAGCACGGCTTTAATTTTTCAAAGGCCCTCGGTCAGAATTTTATTATTAATCCCTCCGTATGCCCCAGAATGGCTGAAATGTGCGGTGCCGACGAAAATACGGGTGTTATTGAAATCGGTACGGGTGTAGGTGTTCTTACGGCGGAGCTTTGCAAAAGGGCAAAAAAGGTTGTGGCTATTGAGCTTGATACAAGACTTCTGCCTGTGCTCAGTGAGACCCTTTGTGAATACGATAACTTTGAAGTGGTTAACGCAGATGTTATGAAGGTTGACCTTCACGCTCTTATAAAAGAAAAGTTTGACGGCATGAAGGTGGTTGTTTGTGCCAATCTTCCTTACTATATAACGAGCCCCGTAATAACAATGCTGCTTGAAAACAATCTTCCTATTGAAGCGGTGACGGTTATGATTCAGAAGGAAGCGGCTGACCGACTCTGTACACCCGTAGGCTCAAGAGAATCAGGTGCTATTACGGTGTGCACAAATTATTACTCTGTGCCAAAGCAGCTTTTCAATGTATCCAGAGGCTCATTTATGCCTGCACCTAATGTTGACAGTACCGTTATAAGGCTCGATATCCGTAAGGAGCCTGCCGTTAAGGTAAGTGATGAGAAAAAGTTTTTCCGCATAGTAAAAGCTGCCTTTGCCCAAAGAAGAAAGACTGTTGTAAACTCCGTAAGCTCCTCTTTAGGTGTTCCCAAAGCACAGATTATTTCTGCCCTTGAACAATCGGGTCTTGATGCCAATATAAGAGCAGAAAAGCTTTCAATGGATGACTTTGCAAAGCTTTGTGAAAGCTTATAAGTTGGAATTATTATACTGTATAAAGCACTGAATATTCAAAAAAATGCAATAAAATCGGTAAAGCGAAACACCTTTACAGCAAAAATTATGCTGTAAAGGTGTTTTCTTACCTATGTGGAAAAAGTGGTTGAAAACGTTAAAAACCTTTAGTTTTCCACATTTATATTCTGATTAGGAAATAATTCTCGTTGAAAATGTTAAGTTTTCAACTTTACTAACAGATTTTTCAACATTTATGTTAAACATTTCTGCTGATTATTCATTATACATCGTAAAAATGTATATACACAAAATTCAGTTAACCCGTATAAAGCTTTCAGCTTCAATTGTAACGCCTGAAACCGTAACCGGCTTTTTGCCGTAGTTCACATATATTTTGGTTCCGCTGCCGAACTGTGTCATATAAACATTTTTACGGATATTTTTATGGTCGGTAATTCTTTCGGTTCTGAGGTCAGAAAAAGCATTTTTCAGTCTCACATATGAGTTCTGTGCATCTGAAACGGAGTTCATATAGTAATAGCTGTCGCTTTCTTCTTCGGTGCCAAGGTCTAAGGCATACCATTCAAAGGAAGGCACTGCACCGTATTCTGCACATTTTAAAAGTGCCTTTGTGCTGTTTTTAGCATTATTAACAGGGGAGAAGGAATAATCAAGAATACCGTGAAGTACAGCAGCTGTAAGGGGAATTTCCGTAACACCCTTGCCGCTGTAAAAGGCGGAGGAAGGAAGGTTGGTTATAACCTCAGCATATTTTATGCCGTAAAGGTTTCCCTTTTCTGCCATCAGTGTTTTTGTTGCGGCAACGGCCCCCATCTGGTTTTTTATAAGCTCTGCCGTTTCATTTCTGAGCATAACCTCACCCGATGAAAAATCGGAGTAGAGTATGTCTGCCGTATCAGAAAGGCAAATTCCCTCGAAGCCATTTTTTCTCTCTTCTGAAAGCATAGCTTTTGTTTTGTCTTTTATTGTTTTTGCTGCCGTAAGCTCATATTCATTGCTGATTAACACCGCTTTAGTAAAGCGTGATGGGTCGGAAAAAAGATTTACGGCATAATCAGAAAAACCGCTTTCTGCTCCTGCTGATAAAAGGTAAATATCCGTAAATACAGTTACATCAGTTTTAAGTGCATAATCTGTAAGAACAGAAAGACCGTTTTTACCGGAAAGTGAAGCATTCTCAATATCCTTCTGCAATGCTCCACCATCCAGAATACCCTTATATCTCAGGTTGATTCTGTTGATATCCTTAGCCTTAAGGCTTTCTATAATATCAAGGCACTGAGAATAATCGGTCAGAGTGGTGTGCTTTATTTTGCCTTCAGCATCTGTTACGGGGGCAGCACCTATAATGCTGAGATTGAAGGGATAGTCACTGCCTTCGTTTATGTTGCCTGTTGTAAGCTCTGAGTTTCTGATAAGAAGCTCACGGCAGGCACCCGCAATGCCGATATAATCTGCACTGTCCTTTGACAAAAAGCGATAAGAAACGCTGAGAATACCGCTATATTGCTTTTTACTTACAAGGTATGTGCCGTCTTCATTTTCAGTAACGGGAGTGATATCAAAGCTTGGGTAGACTCTGTTAAAGCCGCCTTTTTTTCCTTCTGTTTCTGCTTTGATTTCTGCAATCGCGTCACCGTCAGTTATAACGGCGGCAACAGCACCTGAGCCGTGCTTTATGCCGAAAACGGGCAATACGGATGAGCTTTCCTTATTTTCATTTAAAGAGGGGTCACTGCCGTAAACCTTTGTTTCATAGCTTTTGCCCTTGACCTGAGACGGGTAAATGAGAGCTCCGCAGCCATCGGGAATAACAAGATAATCACCTTCTGAAGAGCCGTAAAATGCACCGAAGAAGGGTAAAAGATTAATGCTTTTTATAACAGTATTTTTGTTTTTAGCCGTTTGAGATATTTTGCTGCAATCAGCCGTAACAACCAGCATACCTCCGTTGTCAGTAAATTCAACCGGCACAGAGTAGCCGATTTCATCTCCGCTTTCCGTTTCGGCTGTGAAATCAAAGGTGATTTTTACACCCTTTTCCGTGTATTCGACCTTATTTTCCGCATTGTGCGAGGGGAACAGCTCATATTCATTTCCCGAAGAAAGCAGGGTTATTGAAACAAGACCCGTTTCTTCACCGTTGTATTTTGACGGAAGACCTCTCCAGAGCTTTTCGGCTCCCGAATCGTAAAGGCTTATGCTCTTTTTTTCTTCGTTATAATAAAGTGTGAGCATATCCGTAGTTGAGATTTTTTTCAGCTTTTCTTTTTTTGTGTTATCATAATATATACTGTCGTTTATTTTTCCCGATGATACGGCAACACTTTCTTCTTTATTTTTCATCGTATAGGCATCGGCTGTTTTTGTTTTTCTGCCGCAGCCGAAAAGAGAAAGGCTCAGCAATACCGTGAGCAATATACATATATATCTTCTGCTTTTAAACATCATTTAGCTCCTTTTGCGTTTTGTGTTTTTTATTATAACACAACGGAAAGAAAATTTCCACAGGTTTATATTTAAAGCATACTTTTTCTCATTTGCAATAAAATTGCCTTTTCTCTTCTTGAAACCTGAACCTGACTCATACCTAATTCGGCGGCTGTTTTAACCTGAGTAAGTCCCTTATAATATCTGAGCTCAATCAGGCGACGGTCCCTTTCTTCAAGGGATGCCACAACAGTGCGCAGAGCCATTTTTTCAGTAATTTCTCCCTCGGGTGCAGGTGTAGGGATGTCAAGCTGTCCGGAGCCCTTTTCGTCATCTGTTGCCGTAAGGGAAATTGTAGGCATTGAAACTGTGATCAGCTCAGCAGCGGAAGAAACATCGGTTCCGAGCCTTTCCGCAAGCTCACTGACGGTGGGCTCTCTGCCAAGCTCAACTGCCATTTGCTCCCGTATTTTCATAGCGTTGCGGGATTTTTCTTTCAGTGTTCTGCCGATTTTAACACTGCCGCCGTCACGGAATATCCGCCGTATTTCACCAAGAATAACGGGTACAGCATAGGTTGAAAAAGCAAAGCCCCTTTCGGCATCAAAGTTATCTGCCGCTTTGATAAGTCCCACACAGCCCGCCTGAAAAAGGTCATCATATTCAACGCCTCTGCCACGGAACTTATTGGCACAAGCGTGAACAAGTCCGTAGTTTTCATTTATCAGATTTTCACGACTTCGTGTTTCATTCATACCCGTACCGCCTTAAAAAGTTAAATATTTTTGCCCCATATCCGTTTTTCCATGGTTACGGTTGTACCCTTTCCCGGCTTTGAGGTAACCCTTACTTTATCCATAAAGGACTCCATAACAGCAAAGCCTAATCCTGCCCTTTCGGAGCCTGCCGTTGTGTAAAGAGGCTCCATGGCCTTGGGTACATCCTCAATGCCCACGCCCTTATCACGGATTCTGATTCTGATATTATTATTCTCAAAAAGGCTGACGGTTATGTAAATTTTTCCCTGCTTTTCTTTGTAGCCGTGAACAATGGCGTTTGTAACTGCTTCACTTACTGCAGTTTTTATATCAGTCAGCTCCTCCACGTTTGGGTCGAGGCAGGAAATAAAAGCAGAAACAGCCACACGTGAAAAGCCCTCGTTAATGCTTTTTGAATCAATAACGGTCTGCATTTCATTAAAAAGCTTCATCATACCACCTCCTTTTGCTTTATTTCACCAAGTCTTTCAAGCCCTGCCAGCTTCATCACCTTATAGGCTGAGGGGGAAAGATTTTCAACCCTTATTCTGCCTGAAACACTTTTCATTAATTTGTATCTGCCCATAACAAGACCTATTCCTGATGAATCCATAAAGCTGACACCACCGAAGTCGAGAATTAAAAGCGATGGCTTTTTATGTATTATTGCCTGGTCAATGCTCACCCTTATAAGTGATGCACTGTGGTGGTCAATTTCACCGTCGAGCATCACCCGTATTTCTTTTTGCCTGTATTCAATTTTTGCCGCCATAAAATTTCCTCCTGAAAAAACAAAAAATCCTTCATGATTAGAAATCATAAAGGATTAGCTTTAAATATTTTGCCGAAAGCGGTAGTTTTTTTATCAGTATTCTCTTGCAATTCTTGCAAAGCGGTAATTGTTCTCGTAACCAAGACCCGTTGAGGAACGGTAAACGCTCAGCACAATTCCAACTGCAAGATAAAGACAGACTGTTGATGAGCCGCCTGCACTTATAAAGGGCAGTGTGATACCGATAACGGGCAGAAGCCTCGTGCACATACCTATATTGATAATAACCTGAGAGATAATCATAAAGGCAACACCGTAGCACATCATTTCAGCGGCAAAATTACGGCTCCTTTTACCAACCTGAATAACGCGAAGGGCAAGAAGCACAAAAAGAGTCAGAAGGATAAATGCTCCTATAAAGCCCGTCTCTTCGCATACAACGGAAAAAATCATATCGTTCTCTTTTTCGGGAAGCAGCTTGCTGTGGGTAAGCTCACCCTCAAAAAGTCCCATGCCGGAAAAGCCTCCGTTACGGATAGCCTTGAGTGCCTGATTTTGCTGATAGATTTCCGTTGCATATTCCTCTGGGTTGAAAAGAGCAAGGATACGGTTTCGCTGAATATCGTCAAAGACCTTAAGCCATATAATCGGTGAAGCGGAGGCAATCACAAGACCGCCTGCAGGAAAGTAAACCCAGTGCACACCTGCAATATACATCATGCCTATAAACATCATACCGAAAATAAGGGCGGAGCCCATATCACCGGTTTTGATAACAAGCAGAATGGGAATTGCGGCGTGGATGCATAAAAACATAACATTCTTAAAATCGGAAATATTATTTTTAACCTTGCTAAGATGAACGGCAAAGGTTATGATAAAGCCGATTTTAACAATTTCTGAGGGCTGGAAATAAAGAGATCCTATTTTGAACCAGGAAATAGCATCGCTTCGTCCCGGCGGAGCAACACCGAAAGGGATAAGCAGCAGCATCAGCATAAGACATCCGCCTGCCACAAGGGGCCATAGCTTAAGTATTATGTCGTAATCTATAAGGGACACAATCAGTGCTGCCGTAGCTCCGAGGCAAAGAGCAAGGACCATAACCTTGGCGTCACGGGAGAAAAATGATGTTGCATCAGCGGAAAGGGTTGCACTTGAAACCATAACCGTTCCCAGAATGGAAAGAGCAAGAGTTATAAGAAGAAGCAGAATATCCGTCTGCCTGATTGCTTTTATTATATTTTTGCGGATAATTGCCATCACTTCCTTTATATTTTTGTGTCTTCTATGAATTATAATAGAAATAACAGAATTTTTCAAGTCAAAAAGGTAAGCAAAAGTTGACATATTTATTATTTGTGATAAAATATTTATTCAGGAACAAAAATAAGGGGTGAAGCCGTAATGCTGAAGTTCAATTCAAAAAGTGCAACCGAAACGGAAGAAATAGCCTGCCGTTTAGCCGAAAGAATAAAACGCGGTACGGTTATTGCCTTTTTCGGTGGACTCGGTATGGGTAAAACTGCCTTTACAAGGGGTCTTGCAAGGGGTTTGGGCAACACTTCTGATGTGTCAAGTCCCACATTCGCAATAGTAAACGACTACGGCGGAAATCCCCACCTTGTTCATTTTGATATGTATAAGGTCAACACCTGGGAGGACCTTTATTCCAGCGGATTTTTTGATTACCTTGATATGGGTGCCGTAATTGCCTCCGAATGGAGCGAGAATATTGAAAACGCTCTTCCCGAAAACACTGTCCGTGTTTATATTGAAAAAGGTGACAGTGAAAACGAAAGAACAATAACCATTGAAGGATTGGATATATAATGAAAATTTTAGCTGTTGATACAAGTGCTGTCTGCGCTTCGGTTGCCGTAACTGAAAACGGAAGAATCCTGAGCGAGTGCAGTATCAATTCGGGCCTTACTCACTCACGCACCCTTATGCCTATGATTGACAGTGCTCTGAAAAATGCGGAAATTGACCTTTCTGAAATCGATCTTTTTGCCTGCAGTGCGGGTCCCGGCTCTTTTACAGGAGTGAGAATAGGCGTTGCGGCAATAAAGGGTCTTTGCGATGCTGTGAATAAAAAATGTGTACCTGTTTCAACTCTTGAGGCTCTGGCTTATAACCTTACGGGTATGAAATGCACTGCTGTCAGTGTTATGGATGCAAGGTGCAATCAGGTTTATTGCGGAATTTTCCGTGTGGACGGTGACACTGTTGAAAGGCTCACCGAGGATATGGCATTGCAGATAGACTCTTTAGGTGAGATGCTGAGTGAATACGAAAATGTTGTTTTTGTTGGTGACGGAGCAAAGCTTTGCTATGAAAAGCTGGGATATTCCATAGCAGGAAAAGGCAATATATATCAAAGAGGAAGCAGTGTTGCTTTTGCGGCTGAAAAGGATTTTAGCGAGGATAAGGCTATTGCAGGTGCAGAGCTGTTGCCTTACTATCTGAGACTTCCTCAGGCTGAACGTGAATTAAAGGCCAGGCAGGCTTTAAATAACAAATAATTTTAAAGGAGAATAAATCATGATAGCATTAGGAGCAGACCACGGAGGATATTACCTCAAGGAAGAAATTAAAAAGCACCTTGAAGAAAGAGGTATTGAATATAAGGATTTCGGCACATATTCACCCGAATCCATTGACTATGCTGCAATTGCATATAAAACCTGCAGTGCCGTTACAGGCGGTGAATGTGAAAAAGCAATTCTCTGCTGCGGTACGGGTATCGGAATTTCAATGGCAGCAAACAAGGTTAAGGGCATCAGAGCCGCTTGCTGCAGCGATTGGTTCAGCGCAAAGTTCACCCGCCTTCACAATGATGCAAATGCACTTTGCCTCGGCGGCAGAGTTGTGGGTGCAGGCCTTGCAATTGAAATGGTTGATGTTTTCCTTGACACTGAGTTTGAGGGCGGAAGACATCAGAGAAGAGTTGACCAGATTATGGCAATTCAGGACGGTATTTTTGAAGGCTGATAAAATTAAGGGTAGTTTTTAACTGCCCTTTTTTGTTTGCTTCAGGCAGGTGTGGCGCCCTCTCCGTCGAGGTAGCACCTCGACGGCTTTCCCTTCGGGATAGCCGTCAAAATCTTCGATTTTGCCTGAGAGGGCACAAAGAAAGTATGCATTCTGATACTTTTTGTACCCATAAAGTATGTATTTCGGTATTGTTTTATAATAATATCTGCGATATAATTAAAACAATAAAAGGAGTGTGTTGATATGAAAAAAACAGTAAAGCCTTCACCCTGGGTAGTGATTCTTTTCGGCATTATGGCTTTGTTTTGCTTAGTCCTGACAATTTCAGGCTTTATCACGGGGAATACTACCGTGTTTCCCGAAATATTAATAGATTTAGTTGTAGTCGGTGCCTTTATATGGCTTCTTCTTAAATACCTTTCTCAGGAAAAAATCTTTTATGACGAAAACAGCTTTACAGTAGGCGAAAAAACTTACGGATATGAAGATATCACAAATGTTATCGTGGACTCTGAGCAGATTATAAGAAGTGTTTCAACTCTGAGAATTAAGGTTTACATAGGTGAAGAAGAAATCTGCTCATTTACAAAAGACGATAAGGGCGGAAAGGACTTTATTGCCGTGCTTAAAAATAATGATGTTACGGTAAATATTGATGTTTAACTTGACAAACCTATTTCACAGTGCTAAAATAACCTTTAATAAAAGAAAAACTTAATCCCTTTAAATCGTTGAGGGAGAAGGCTTGTTTTAACGGATTATCCAGAGAGTCGCATATTTGCTGTGAGTGCGATATATTCCAAAAGCAAAGCTCACCACTCCTGAGAGTATGCCGAAATAAGGTGTGCCGCATTGACTGCGTTAAAGTCAGAAGAGTGCCGTTTTAATAAAACGGAATACGGGTGGAACCGTGGAGTAATTTATCACTTCATCCCAAGTTGATTGGGATGAGGTGTTTTCTTTTTAATTATGAATTCGGAATTCGGAATTCGGAATTAAACATTGACTTAAAAAGGTATTAAAGTGTTTTTAGTTCCCTTTTCCTCTTCCGAAGAAAATTGCATTTTCAGAAAGGAAGAAAAAACAATGATTAACGTAACTTTAAAAGACGGCGTTGTCCGTGAGTACGAAGAAGGCTCAAGCCTTATTACGGTTGCAAAAAGTCTCGGAGCAGGTCTATACAAGGCCGCTTGCCTTGGCAGAATTGACGGAGAAATCTGTGACCTTCGCACTGTTATTACAAAGGACTGTGAGGTTGAAATTCTCACTTTTGACGATGATGAAGCTAAGAAAACCTTCTGGCATACCTGCTCACACATTTTAGCTCAGGCTGTTAAAAGACTTTACCCCGAAGTAAAGCTTGCAATCGGCCCCGCAGTTGATAACGGCTTCTATTATGACTTTGACAGTGAAGTGAGCTTCACTCCCGAAATTCTTGAAAAAATTGAAGCGGAAATGAAAAAAATTGTCAAGGAAGGTCTTTTTCTTGAGAAAATCGAAATGGAGCCCGCTGAAGCTATTGCTCTTATGGAAGAAAAGGGCGAAATTTATAAGGTTGAGCTTATCAAAGAGCACGCCGATAAGGGTGACCCCATTTCCTTCTACCGTCAGGGTGAATTCCTTGAGCTTTGTGCAGGTCCTCACATTCCCGACACAAGCAGAGTAAAAGCCTTCAAGCTTACCTCCTGCACAGGTGCATATTGGAGAGGCGACAGCAAAAACAAAATGCTTCAGAGAATTTACGGCACAGCCTTCACAAAGGCGGCTGACCTTGAAGCACACCTTGAAAGAATTGAAGAAGCTAAAAAGCGTGACCACAATAAATTAGGCAGAGAGCTTGAAATTTTCACCACCGTTGACTATATCGGTCAGGGCCTTCCCATTATGCTTCCTAAGGGCACTCATATCATTCAGACTCTTCAGCGCTTTGTTGAGGATGAGGAAAAGAAGCGCGGCTGGCTCAGAACAAAAACTCCCCTTATGGCAAAAAGCGACCTTTATAAAATCTCAGGTCACTGGGACCACTATAAGGACGGTATGTTCGTAATGGGCGAGGAAGAAACTGACGATGAGGTATTTGCTCTTCGTCCCATGACCTGCCCCTTCCAGTATCAGGCATACCTTAACAGAGCACGTTCTTACAGAGATCTTCCCATGAGACTCGGTGAAACCTCAACACTTTTCAGAAACGAAGCATCAGGCGAAATGCACGGCCTTATCCGTGTCCGTCAGTTCACAATTTCTGAAGGTCACCTTATGTGTACTCCCGAACAGCTTGAGGACGAATTCAAGAACTGCCTTGACCTTTGTGTATTTATGCTTAAAACCCTCGGCCTTTATGAGGATGTTTCCTACCGCTTCTCACAGTGGGATCCCGAAGATACAGAAAAGTATATCGGCACTGCTGAACAGTGGGATGAAGCTCAGGGTGTAATGTATAAGATTCTTGATAATCTCGGTATCGATTATAAAATCGGTATCGGTGAAGCTGCTTTCTACGGACCTAAGCTTGACATTCAGATCAAGAATGTTCACGGTAAGGAAGATACACTTATCACAATTCAGATTGACCAGATGCTTGCAGAAAAATTCGGTATGGAATATGTAGCTCCCGACGGAAGCAAGAAGAATCCCTATATTATTCACCGTACATCAATCGGCTGCTACGAAAGAACACTTGCTCTTCTTATTGAAAAGTATGCAGGTGCCTTCCCTGTATGGCTTGCACCCGAAAAGGTACGCATTATGCCTATAGCTGACCGTCATCAGGATGCAGCATATGAGGTTAAAAAGCTCCTCGCTGAAGCAGGTATTGACGATGTTACCGTTGACATAAGAAGTGAAAAGCTCGGCTATAAGCTTCGTGAAGCTCAGCTTGAAAAGATTCCTTATATGCTCGTTATCGGTGATAAGGAAGCAGAAGAGGGAACTGTTTCCGTAAGAAAGCGCGGTCACGGAGACCAGGGCTCAATGGCTGCAGCAGACTTTGTGAAGCTCTGCCTCGACGATATTGCAACAAGAGTCATTTGGTAAAAGTAGTCAGTAGTCAGGGAAATCGCTTCACGATTTTCAAGGCAATTTAATAAAGCTATAAAGGGCAGACACGGTCTGCCCTTAACATCTTGAAAGGTGTGAAAAATATGAAAGAAATTAATGAAAGCTTAGCCGTTGAACGCTTTCAGGCTATGATAAGAAAAAAGACCGTTTCCGCAAAGGACGGTAATTTTGATAAAGAGGAATTCGCATCCTTTTTGCCTATGCTCAAGGAAAAATATCCCAAAGTGTTTTCTGTAATTGAAGCACAGCTTATAAATGAATTCGGAATCCTTCTTCGTTGGAAGGGTAAAAACGAAAAGCTTGACCCCGTAATTTTAATGGCACATCACGATGTTGTGTCTGATGAAGGTCAGGATTGGAAATATCCTGCCTTCGAGGCTGAAATCCACGACGGTTTTATCTGGGGCAGGGGAGCAATTGACACAAAGTGCCTTATTGCAAGTGCTCTTGAGGCTATGGACAGACTTATCGAAGACGGCTTCGTTCCCGAAAGAGATATTTATTTCGCTTCAAGCAACTGCGAAGAAATCGGCGGAGATACAATGCCGAAGATTGTAGAGTGGTTTAAGGGTAATGGGATAAAGCCTCATTTTATCCTTGATGAAGGCGGCGCAATTATGTCAAACCTTCCTATGGGCATTAAAACTCCCTTTGCAATGGTTGCCGTTTCCGAAAAGGGCTGGGGCAGTGTAAGACTTACTGCAAAAAGCAAAACTGCCGCTCACGGTGCAAAGGCAATGCCCGGAGACAAAACTCCGGCACCCTTAAAGCTTGTCAGAGCTCTCTCAAAGCTTGATAAAACTCCCGTAAAGTCTGTTATGACTCCTGCGGTTACAGGTATGCTCAAAAGCTTTGCACCTTATATTGACGGACCATTGAAGGCTGTTCTTAAAAACATTGATGTTTTTGCTCCCGTTGTTAAAAAGGTGCTCGCCTCCAATGCAGATACCGCCGCCATGATAAGCTCTGCAATTAACCTTACAAAGCTTGAAGCAGGCAACGAAAAGGGCACAATGCCCGATACGGCCGTGGCTCAGCTCAGCCTTAAAATAGCACCTCACGATACCTTTGACGGTGTTGTTGAGCATATTAAAAGTGTTGTCGGTGACGAAATTGAGGTGGAGGTTCTCACTCGTTCAGACCCCCCTGCAATTTCCGACCACAATACTGAGTCCTTTAAGCTTATAGCGGATACTGTTAAAAAGGTATTTCCCGACGTGGGCATATCTCCCTTTATCCTTAATGCAGGTACCGATTCAAGACATTTTGCTTCAATCTGTAAGGAGGTTTACCGTTTCGGTGCCTTCCGCCTTGACGATGACCTTTTCGGCACCGTTCATTCGGCAAATGAAAGAATTCCCGTTAAGGATTATATAAAGTGTATTGAATTTTACACTGAGCTTATAAAGAATATTAAATAATAAAAGTGCCATCCGTTAATTCGCAATAACGGATGGCTGATTTTTATTTGTTTTTGCAGTATTTTTTGAACAGTATAATTCCTATAACAATAATTGCAATTCCTATAAATACAGAAATAACGGAGCTGAGAACTGCAGGAATAACCATTCCGCCCATTCCGATATTACCGAACTGACTTGCAGTGGTGAAGGCGGTGATACAGCCCAGGATTCTCATAACTGTTGTGTATACACCGAATATAATAAGAAGAACACAAAATACCTTACGGTGCTTTTTTATAAATGATAAAATTTTATCAGGCAGTTCATCAATTGTGTCAAGGTATCTGTCAAAAAAGCTTCCTTTATATGCCGGCTCTTCAGTATGAGCCTTGTATTCAGTTTCATCTTCACTCAGAAGAAAATCCACTGTAACGCCGAAAAGCTCAGCAAGGGCCTTTAACTTGGTGACCTCAGGCAGTGCATCGCCGGTTTCCCATTTGCTTACCGCCTGACGGGATACTCCGATTTTTTCGGAAAGAGCTTCCTGTGAAAGACCGGATTTCTTTCTGTATAAACTTATTTTTTCGTGCAGCTTCATAGCAGTGCTCCTTTCTTTTCGCTTTTATTATAGCATTTTTACAGTTGCCTTTCAATAAAGCAAAGCTTGAATTTATGCAACCTGCGGTTGCGGTGTCAGATTAATGGCAGAAAAGTGATTACAGATATAAAAATAAATAAAATCTATTGACAAAATTCTTTTTTTGCTTTATCATATTTTTATATTTTAAACCGATGAACAAGAGTAGTAGCATTTTCTGAAGCTCAAAGAGAGCCGCGGACGGTGAAAAGCGGCAGCGGAAAAGAATGTGAATGGACTTGTGAGGGCGGCCCGAAAATTACAGTAGGCGCCGACGGAAACTCTGACCGTTATCAAAGAGAGCGTATGTCAGTACGTAATACCGGATAGGTGGCTTGCAGTTCTTCTGTTCCTATAAGGGGACGGAAGTTTATTTTTTTACTTGCTTACCTTACGATTATTAAACGAAAGAAGAGTGTTTTATGTATTATTCAGAATTCCGATGGCGTAGCTGAGTTCAGCTTACTAAAATATAATATACATAAATCACAAAAGGAGTTATAATAATGAATAATTACAGAGATTTTGAAAATTACCTTAAGCAATTCCCTTCAAAGGACGGCTATTTCGGTCAGTTCGGCGGAGCTTTCCTTCCTCCCGAGCTTGAACCCGCTTTTAAAGAGGCTGATGACGCTTATGAAGCAATCTGCCATTCAGCACAGTTTATCAACGAGCTTCGCAGAATCCGTAAGGAGTTCCAGGGCAGACCTACTCCCGTTTATCACTGTGAAAGACTTTCCAAGCTTTTCGGTAATTGCCAGATTTATCTTAAAAGAGAAGACCTTAACCACACCGGTGCACACAAACTGAATCACTGCATGGGTGAAGGACTTCTTGCAAAATATATGGGCAAGAAGAAGCTTATTGCTGAAACAGGTGCAGGTCAGCACGGCGTTGCAATTGCAACTGCAGCCGCTTACTTCGGCCTTGAATGTGATGTTTATATGGGTGAGGTTGATATTGCAAAGCAGCACCCCAATGTTATCAGAATGAAAATGCTCGGTGCCAATGTTGTTCCCGTAACTCACGGCCTTAAAACACTTAAAGAGGCTGTTGACGCTGCTTTTGAAGCATATCTTAAGGAGTATGACCATGCAATTTACTGCATCGGCTCAGCACTCGGTCCACACCCCTTCCCGAAAATGGTAAGAGATTTCCAGTCCGTTATCGGTATTGAAGCAAGGGAGCAGTTCCTTGAAATGACAGGCATTATGCCTGATGCCGTTTGTGCATGTGTAGGCGGCGGCTCAAACTCACTGGGTATGTTTACACCCTTCCTTTCCGACCCTGTTGATATTTACGGCATTGAGCCTCTTGGCAGAGGTGAAAAAATCGGTGACCACGCTGCAACAATGAAGTTCGGTACAAAGGGCAGACTTCACGGTTTTGAAAGCTATCTTCTTCAGGATGAAAACGGTGAGCCTCTTCCCGTTTATTCAATTGCTTCAGGTCTTGACTATCCCGGTGTAGGTCCTGAGCACGCATACCTTCGTGATACGGGCAGAGTGAACTACGAAACTGTTTCCGATGAGGAAGCAATGGAAGCATTCTTCCTTCTTTGCAGATACGAGGGTATAATTCCTGCTATTGAAAGTGCTCACGCCGTAGCTTATGCAATAAGATACGCCAAGGAGCATCAGAGCGGCTCGATTTTAGCTTGTCTTTCAGGCAGAGGCGATAAGGATATCGACTATGTTTACGAAAATTACGGCTGCGGAGAGAAATTTAAGCTCGACTATGAAGTGAAATAAGTGATAAGTAGCAAGTAGTAAGCAGTAAGGAAATCGCTTTGCGATTTTGAATGATTGTTCAGCTTTACATCAAATAATAAGGTCACAGAACATAACAGTCTGTGACCTTTGTTTTTTTCTGACTAATAATGAAATGAATTGCCTTCGGCATGAATTGGTCATGCCGAGAATTGACCTTAGGTCAATTCTCAATGGCAACCGTGTTCACCGCAGGTATGACCTTCGCCGTGTTCGTGGTCATGGTGGTCGCATTGAACATCAGGGTTATATGTGAGCTTGCCCTGAAGGTATGCCATAACAGCTCCGTCAGCACTGCCCTGAACACCGCCGAAGAATTTTATGCCTGCCTCAGTGAGTGCATTCTGTGCTCCGCCACCAATACCGCCGCAGATAAGAACATCAACACCGTTGTCCTTTAAAAAGCCGGAGAGGGCACCGTGTCCGCTGCCGTTGGTGTCAACAATCTTAAGGTTAACTATTCTGTCGTCTTCAACGGTATAAAGCTTGAACTTTTCCGTATGACCAAAGTGCTGAAAAACATTTCCGTTTTCAAAGGTTACTGCAATTTTCATTTATATCATCCTTTTTGGTAGTATTTTATATTATGATTATAACTCTTAAGTTAAAAAAATTCAAGTTATTGACACAAAAGTTTTAAAGTGATAAACTTATCTCAGATTAAAAATAACGGAGGATAATATGGATATCAGATTTGATAAAATTACGGACAGAAGAAACACTAACAGCCTTAAGCACGACTTTGCAGTTGAAAACGGACTTCCCGAATCCGTTATGCCAATGTGGGTTGCGGATATGGACTTCAAGGCTCCCGAATGTGTGCTCGAAGCTCTACAGAACAGTGTTAACCACGGCATTTTCGGTTACAGTAACCTGAAGGACGATTACTACGAAGCAGTTTCAGGCTGGTTTGCCCGCCATTTTAACTGGACACCGAAAAAAGAATGGCTTGTGCAGACTCCCGGTGTGGTTTATGCCCTTGCAATGGCTGTCCGTGCACTTACGGAAAAAGGGGAGAGTGTTATTATTCAGCCTCCCGTATATTACCCGTTCTATAATGTTATAAGAAATAATCAGAGAAATATTATCGAAAGCCCTCTTGTGTACACTGACGGAAAATACACAATTGACTTTGAGGATTTTGAAAGCAAGATTAAAGAAAATAATGTAAAGCTCTTTATTCTTTGCAGTCCCCATAACCCCGTCTGCCGTGTATGGACTGAGGAAGAGCTTAAAAAGTTGGGTGCAATCTGCCACAAATACAATGTTTATGTTGTGGCCGACGAAATTCACTGTGACTTCACCTATGAAGGACATTCTCACCATATTTTTACCGAAACAGTGCCTGAAATGGCTCATAGAACAATCATCTGCACTGCACCGAGCAAGACCTTTAATATTGCAGGCCTTCAGTGCTCAAATATCTGGATTCCCGACGAAGCACTCCGTCAGAGATATAACGAGGAAATTGCAGCAAGCGGTTACACAGTGCCTAATAATGTGGGCGTTGTTGCCTGCAAGGCTGCATATAAGGGCGGTGACGAATGGTATAAGGCTTGCTGGGAGTATATTCAGGGCAACCTCGCTTATGTAAGAGACTTTGTGAAAGAAAACATACCTCAGATAAAATTAGTTGAGCCTGAAGGCACATACTTTGCATGGCTTGACTGCTCAGGCTTAGGTCTTTCTGCTGAGGCTCTCAATGACCTTATTATCAATAAAGCAAACCTCTGGCTTGATGCAGGTGACATCTTCGGTCAGATTGCAGAGCAGTTCCAGAGAATTGTTCTTGCCTGCCCGAGAGAAACCGTTGTAAAAGCTATGGAAAATCTTAAAGCAGCAGTTGATACATTGTAATATCAGTGTAAAACAAAAACCGATGTGAATTGTGTGGCACTTCACATCGGTTTTTATTATTCACAAATATTTTATTTTAAAAAGGGTAACACCTTATAGAAAAATCTGAAGATTGCCGTAACAAAGACCATAAGGTCGGGGATAGCAAATCTGAAGGATTTTCCGGTAAGCTCACTGTAAAGTACACTTCTTGTTGTGTAATTTTCAACATCCTTTTCGTTGAATTCAAAGATTCTTACGGAACGCTTGTCTCCCATACCGTAGGAATGGAAGCCTGAGCCGCCGTTGTAGCCCAGGGTGATACCGTCTTCAGTAACACCAACAAAGTTGTTAACGTGGTCGTGACCGAAGAATGCACCTATAATGTCACCCTTAGCGAGCCATGCTTCATACTGACCCGTTGTGTAGTCGATGGGCTCGGAGCAGGGTGTTTCACCAACATAGTTGTTGTCTGAAGCTATAATGTTACCGCCGAGAGTAAACCACTGCTTCTTTTCAAAATTATAAAAGGAGTCCTCTGCACCCTTTTCACCTTCAACGTAGAACTGATGAATTTCTTTAACGGGAATGTGCTGAAAAAGTATTGAGGGAACAGGCTCGCCACCGTTTTTGGCTTTAAGCTTATCGCTTGTCTTTTTGTACCATTCAATCTGCCAATGGTAAACACCCTCGTAATTATCCTCAACCTTACTGTGAGTATCCATCATATATACATTAAGTGCATAATTTTTTCCGTCAGATGAAAGAATAGGAAGATTGAAGGTGCCTTCGTCGCAGCCCTCGGAATAACGGAAATATTCAAACTGTTTGAATACTTCAACCATTTCTCTGAGGGAGATAAGTTCTGTGTAATCATAGTCGTGGTTGCCAAAGGTCATTGTAAAGTGTACCTTTGCATCGTTGAAGATTCTGCCGAGCTCGTAAAGAGCTGTTTCAAGCTTTTCCTTTGAGGCAAAGGGATAAAAATCTGCAAGCATATCACCGACAATAACAACAAGGTCGGGCTTTTCGCTTTCAAGGGCAGTTTTGAGAAAGGTAACGGTTTTTTTGTTTACTTTATGCTTGTCCTGAGTGTCGTTGACCTGCATAATCCTGAATTTACCGTCTTCATTGAACTGAAGGGGATTTTTCTCCTGTTTTGCAGAAACTGCAAAGCTGAATGCAAAAAGCATTGAAAAAACAAGAATAATGCTGATAAGCTTTTTCATTTTTTTAATTCCTCCCTTTAAGGTATCTGTTCTGTGTTGATTTTAACACAGATTCACTTGAAATTCAACAAGTTTTATTTAAATAGGAAACAGCAGGCGAATAAAAAAGCAACGGGTAATCACAAAGGAAAACCCGTTGCTGTCTGTGGATTTATTTTATTTGAAGAAGGGGAACAGCTTATAGAAAAGTCTGAAAATTTCTACAAAAGCGGCTGTTGAAAGAATGTCTGTAATGTAAAAATCAAAGCGGTCGCCTGTAAGCTCTCCGTAGAAAACAGTTCTTGTTGTATAGTTTTCAATGTCATTTTCATCAAGCTCAAAAATTCTTACGGAGCGTCTGTCTCCGAAACCGTAAGCATTGAAGCCTGTGCCTGCATTGTAGCCAAGATCAATGCCGTCCTTGGTTGTGCCCCAGAAGTTGATAACATGGTCATGTCCGAAGAAAGCACCGATAACATCGCCTTTTTCAAGCCATGCCTCATACTGACCTGTTGTGCGGGTAACGGGCTCTGAGCATGGAATCTCGCCGACAAAGCAGTCTTCGGGGTCAACAAGAGACCAGTCAGGTGTATACCACTTACTGTCATCAAAGTTGAAGAAGGAATCGTCGGCACCCTTTTCGCCCTCAACAAAGAACTGGTGAACTTCTTTAACGGGGATGTGCTGGAAAACAAGAGAGGGAACAACCTTACCGCCGTTTTCTGCCTTGAGCTCATCACTCTTCTGCTTGTACCATTCAACCTGTTCAGGGAAAACGCCGGCATAATCGCCGTCAAGCTTGTTGTTTGTATCCATCATATAGATATTAAAAGCGTAGTGACTTCCGTCTGATGAAAGAATGGGAAGATTGAATGTGCCCTCGTTATAGCCTTCGGAATGACGGAAGGTGCTGAATTCTGAAAGCACTGCAATCATTTCGTTCAAGGGGAGAGTTTTTTCATGGTCATGGTCGTGGTTGCCGAAGGTAACTGTGAAGGGGACTCCTGCATCCTCAAAAATTCCGCCGAGAGCTCTGAGTGCATCAGAAAGTCTCTGCTTTGTGGGCAGTGGGAACATATCAGAAAGCATATCGCCTGCAATTACAACAAGGTCAGGCTTTTCGCTTTCAAGTGCAGCTTTAAGAAAAGCTACTGTTTTCTTCTGCATACTGTTTGTATCCTGAGTGTCGTTAATCTGCATGATTTTGAACTTGCCATCCTTATTGAACTGAAGTGCATCGGATGAGTCTGCTGCAAAAGCAATAACAGTGCATGATAAAATCATAACTATTGCCAAAAGGGTACATAAAAGCTTTTTCATTATATTTTCCTCCAAAAACATTTTGCAAAGGTTATTCTACCAAAATATTCCTGATATTTCAACAGATATTGATTTAAAAATAATTACAGATTCAAATAACTTTAATGAATATTCTTCCTCAGCGGCAGATAAAGCTCACGGATACACCACTGCCCGTTTATGTAGTCAAGAAGAATAAGTCCGTTTGCCGTGGCGGAATCAACTCCGGAATCCTCATATGCGTCGCTTTTGAATTCCCAGGTGTAAGAGTAATCTGCCGTAAATTTTATCATTCTTCCGTTGGTTACATTTTCCACAGAAATAGTGTCACCGTAAGAGAAAGTTTCATCAAAGGAAATATTCAGAAGCTTGATTTTTCCTGTTTTGTAGTTTTCGGTATCAACGGAAAGCTCGTCAATAATTCCGTATACCGTATCCTGAATTGTGTTTTTTTCTTCTTCATTATAAAAGCTGAAGTCGGAAAGGTCACCGCTTCCGTCGTCACAGATGGCTATTATCTCAGGTAAAATTTTTTCTGCTTGCTTTAAGGCATCAACTTTTATGCTTTGGAGGGCTGTGAGTTCAACCCTTATTTCATAATTTTTTTCTTTATCAAGGTCAAGCTCCTTAAGGAAGCTTTCATATCCGTCTCTTGTAACAGTGAGGATGTGCTTGCCTTTCAGCTCGTCTATGATTCTGTAACAGCCAGCTGTAGCGGAATAGGGCATTTCTTTTCCGTCAAGAAGCACCTTTGCTCCGTCGGGTGCATAAACGGTGATTACTGCAGTATTTTTCAGTATTTCAGAAATCTGAGATTCGTTAAGCTCCGTTGAAGGATCGGTTTGGGAAACAGAAGTGGAATTGCTTGTTTCCTCTGTCGGCGGTGCATCGGGTTTATTGCCTGAAAAAAGAAATGCTGCACTGACAGTACAGATAAGAACAAGAACTGCAACAATTATAAAGGCTTTCTTTTTCATCTTTTTCACCTCAGTTAAATTATAATCCTTGGTCCGGTTAAAGTCAATATACCTGCTTTTCGGCTTGAAAAGTAATATTTGTGTATATGATTGACGAAACAGTAAAAGTATAGTATAATATCTTACTGATGTTTATACACTAAATACACTTTTCTTTATTTTGAAAGGAGATATATCCAAAATGGATGACCCCGGCAGTCTTATTTTCAGCATAGTTTTATTGTTTGTATTGATTCTTGTCAACGCATTTTTTGCAATGAGTGAAATGGCAATTGTTTCGCTTAACGATAATATGGTTGACAAGCTTGCCGAAGAGGGCCACAAAAAGGCTAAGAAAATCAAAAAATTAACAGAAAATCCCTCTAACTTTCTGTCCACAATTCAGATCGGTGTAACCCTTGCAGGCTTTTTGACCTCTGCAAGTGCATCAACAACCTTTGCTCAGTTGCTCACTCAGGCTGTTCTTTCCATAAGCCCTGAGCTTGAAAAGTTTGATGATATAATCAGCGGTGCAAGCGTTGTTGTTATAACCGTTATTATGTCATACTTCTCCCTTGTTTTAGGCGAGCTTGCACCAAAGCGTATGGCAATGCAGAAGCCCGAAATGATAGCATATAAGGTGGTTGACGTGCTTCTTGTTGTAAAGAAGGTATGCACACCCTTTGTGAAGATTCTTTCCTTCTCTACCAATGCAGTTGTCCGTCTGTTCGGCTTTGACCCCAATGCCAACGAAGAGGTAGTAACCGAGGAAGAAATCCGTATGATGGTTGATGTGGGTCAGGAAAAGGGCGTTATTGAAGATATTCAGAAGGAAATGATTAATAACATTTTCGAGTTTGATGATATTGATGTTACGGATATTATGACTCACAGAACGGATATGATTGCTGTTGAGGATACAGATACTCTCCGTGACGTTGTTGAGCTTTCAATGGAGCACGGCTATTCACGAATTCCCGTTTTCCATGAGGATCAGGATAATATTATCGGCATTATTTACATCAAGGACCTTCTCAAGTATGTTTCCGAATCCCTGCCCGAGGATAAAAAGCCGGGCGACATAATGCGTGAGGCATATTATGTACCCTTCAGCAAAAACTGCGGTGAGCTTTTCTCTGAAATGACGGAGAAAAGAGTACAGATGGCTGTTGTTGTTGACGAATACGGCGGTACAGCCGGCATTGTTACAATGGAAGACCTTGTTGAAGCCATTATGGGTAACATCAGGGACGAATACGACGACGAAGAGGAAGAAATTGCAGTTGTGAGTGAAAACATCTTCACCGTTGACGGCACTACCTATATTGAAGAAGTAAATGAGCTTATCGGTGATATTATCCCTGAGGGCGATTACGATACTCTCGGCGGATTTATAATAAGCCTTTTAGGCTTCCTGCCGAAGGACGGAGATATGAATGAGGTTGAATTTAAAAATGTAAAGTTCACCATTCTTAACGTTGAAGAGCGTCGCATAGGTAAGGTAAGAATGGAAATTACCCCTGAAGAAGAAACGGAAGATGAATAAAATAATGATGTGCTGTCAGTTTTGCTGACAGCACAATTTTTATCTGCTTTTCCAAAAAACTTCTGTAAAGCTATTGACATTTACAGTTATATTTAGTATAATAGCCAAGCTGTAAAGTTATTGTTCTTTACACAAGGACGCAAAAGGAGGGGAAATAATGGCGAAAAACCTTGATGTTATCATACTTTTTGACATCTACGGTGAAATGCTCACTCAGAAGCAGCAGGATTTCATTTGCTATTATTATAATGATGACCTTTCTTTAGCAGAAATTGCAGAAAATGAAGGTATAACCCGTCAGGGTGTAAGAGATGCCATAAAGCGTGCGGAAGCTCAGCTTCTTGCCTTTGAAGAGCATCTCGGACTTCACGAAAGGCTGCAGAAAACCAAGGACGGACTTCGTGAGATTCAGGAGCTTTGCGATGTTATCAACGAGGTTAACCGCAGAACCGTTCTTTCAAGAGAAATCAATGATGCCACGGCAAGGATTGATGTTCTCACCCGTATGCTTAGTGAATAAGTAAATAAGTTTTAAAGGACTGATATAATGGCATTTGAAGGTCTTTCCGAAAGACTGGAAGCCGCCTTTAAAAAGCTTCGCAGCAAGGGCTCTCTTACTGAAAGCGATGTTAAGGAAGCAATGAGAGAGGTACGTCTGGCTCTTTTAGAGGCTGACGTTAACTATAAGGTTGCCAAGGATTTCACGTCTTCCGTAACGGAACGTGCAATCGGTGCCAAGGTTATGGAAAGCCTCACCCCCTCACAGATGGTTATCAAAATCGTCAATGAGGAGCTCACAAACCTTATGGGCGGTACCAAGTCAAGGCTCAACACAGCCAATAACCCTCCCACAGTTGTTATGATGTGCGGTCTTCAGGGTTCAGGTAAAACCACTCACAGTGCAAAATTAGCACTTATGCTCAAAAATCAGGGACACAGACCTCTTCTCGTCGGTTGTGACGTTTACCGTCCTGCCGCTATCAAGCAGCTTGAGGTTGTTGGTGAAAAGGCGGGAGTACCCGTTTTCCAGCTCGGTCAGATTGACCCCGTTGAAATTGCAAAGCAGGCTGTTGCTTTTGCAAAGGACCACGGTCATGACTATGTTTTCCTTGATACAGCAGGTCGTCTTCACGTTGACGAGGAGCTGATGAATGAGCTTAAGAACATAAAAACAACAGTTCGTCCCCACGAAATTATGCTTGTTGTTGACTCAATGACAGGTCAGGACGCAGTTAATGTTGCTACATCCTTCAATGAGGCTCTGGGTATCGACGGTCTTCTTCTTACAAAGCTTGACGGTGATACAAGAGGCGGTGCGGCTCTTTCTGCAAGAGCTGTTACTGGCAAGCCCATCAAGTTCGTAGGTACAGGCGAAAAGCTCGGTGACATTGATGTTTTCCACCCCGACAGAATGGCATCAAGAATTCTCGGTATGGGTGATATGCTTTCTCTTATCGAAAAGGCTGAAATGGAGCTTGACGAAAAGAAGGCAAGAGAATTAGAGCAGAAGCTCAGAAAAAACAAGTTTGATCTTAACGACCTTTACGACCAGATTTCTCAGGTCAGAAAAATGGGCTCGATTAAAGATACACTCAAGATGATTCCCGGTATCGGCAGAAAGATTGACGATGTGGATGTTGATGAAAGACAGTTTGACCGTATTCAGGCAATTATTCTTTCAATGACACCTCAGGAAAGAGCAAAGCCGGATATCATCAACCCCTCAAGAAAACGCCGTATCGCAGCAGGCTGCGGTATGCAGGTTGAGGATGTTAATAAGCTTCTCAGCCAGCACAGACAAATGCAGAAGATGTTTAAACAGCTCAACGGCAAATCATCAAAGAAAATGATGAAGCGCATGAGAAATATGCCCGGTATGATGAACGGCATGAACGGTATGGGCGGAATGAACGGCTTCGGCATATAAAAAGTAAACAGCACGAAAGTGTTAGATAAAATTAATTTTGGAGGTCATTAAAATGGCAGTAAAAATCAGACTTCGCCGTATGGGCGCAAAAAAGGCTCCTTTCTACCGTGTAGTAGTAGCAGATTCAAGATATCCCCGTGACGGCCGTTTCATTGAAGAAATCGGTTACTACAACCCCATGAAGGAACCCGCAGAAATCAAAATTGATGCTGAAAAGGCACAGAAATGGATTGCTAACGGTGCTCAGCCCACTGACACAGTTAAAGTTCTTCTTAAAAAGAGCGACATCCTTAAGTAATTTCGGAGGGACGCACTTTGAAAGATTTACTTATATCAATTGCCAGCGGTTTAGTTGATGAACCCGAAAAGGTAACTGTTGACGTTGACGACATTAACGAAGAGGGTGTAATCGTTTACCACCTTCATGTTGCTCAGGATGATATGGGTAGAGTTATTGGTAAGCAGGGCAGAATTGCAAAGGCTATCAGAACCGTAATGCGTGCAACTGCAAACAGAAGCGACACTAAAATCTCAGTTGAAATTGACTGATAAAAAATCCCCGTCAGTGACGGGGATTTTTTTTACTTATTACTTACTGATCTTTCTTGCTATGATATATGAATACACCATAGGTGCAAATGCCATTACAAGCGTAATTGCCAGGAACACAAAAATATTCTCAAGCACTGCCGTAAGGCAGATTACAACACCGCCGATAACCCATATTTTACCTGCAAAACGGTGGGTTTTGTACCAGTTGTCCTTATCATTCAATGTGTGTGGGAGCTTTATACCTATGGAATAATTCTGCTTTACCTTTGGCATTAAATTACCTGTAATAACGAAAAGCACACCCATAAAGATTATTAATACTGTTACAACGGGTACAGTATTGTTGATTGAATAAGCAAAGCTCAGTACACACAGTACAACCGAAAGAAGAGGAGCAATCCAGAGCACAATTTTAAAGTTTTTATCAGTGATGTTACTGTGCTTGGGGTCTGCCTTGGTTGCTAAAATGCCGAAAAGATGTATTGCGAGCATAACAAAGGGCAGCCCGAATACAGCAAAGGCCTTACTGCTGTAGCGGTCAGGCAATCCGTTTGTGCCAAAGTGTGTTGCAATCTCATCGGGGAGCTTATCCCACAGAAGAAGACCTATCACAATGGGGGACAGGGTGATAAGAGCTGTTGCGATTACGGTTTTAAGGTTTTTCTTAATCATTGTCATTGTCTCCTTTCAGGTCGGTTATCCAGAGCATAATTTCTTCTAATACAGAAGCGTTAAGCTCGTAATAAATAAATTTACCCTCTCTCTCGTCACGGATAAGGTCAGCGTCCTTCAGAACTGAAAGATGCCTTGAAATTGCTGCACCGCTGACGGGAAATTTTTCCACAATTTCACCTGCGGAAAGCTTGCCTTTTTTCAGCATATTAAGTATTTCGCGTCGGGTAGGGTCACTGAGGGCCTTGAGAGTATTCTGTATTCCCATTTCATCAGTCCTTTGTTTAGATATTTAACATTTAACTTAATTGTTAAATGTATTATAGCACGGACTATATTGTTTTGTCAACTATTTTTATGTGAAAATGAAAAGGAATTATTTACTAATGAAAAAAATGTGCTATAATTGAGAAAAAAGGAGTGATTTTAATGAAGGTTAAAACCTTCAGGAATATATTATTGGTAATTTGTGCCGCTTATATTGGGCTGATATATTGGAATCCCATTTCTTTTGAGCAGATTTTTTTCGATAATTGGGAAAACACTATTTATGAGTATTGGGAAATCAGATTATTTGTTACATTCTTTTTAGCTGTTCCCGCATTCATATCTGCAAGTATATTTTTTAAGGAAAACAAATACAATGTAATGACAAAGCGGGGAATAGCTGTTTTTTCCCTTGTTTTTGCTATTTTGATTCTTGTACCTTACTATGAATATCTGCCGAGAACGGAAATTACTGCAGAAACAATTACAAAGCATAATTTAATCGGTCAGGTTACAAAGGTTTATGAATTTGAAGATGCAAAAAAGGTCACTGTCGGTCTGACTTCGTCTGTACATGGCGGTGTCAGGCACGGAGCCAGTGCATATCTGCATTTCGTATATTCTGTTGAGTTTGAAGACGGATACAGTTATGATTTCGGCGGATCCGAGGATAGCGAAAAATGGAATAAAATTGTGGATTCCGTAAATAAAACCGTTAAGGATAAGGGTATTGAAAAGCAAGTAATAGGCGAAACATATCTTGAGCTTGATACTTTTGATGCTGTATCAGTTTTCAACAACTATTTTGACTCAATATACCCTGACAGACCGAGAATAGAAGAATTAATGTATAATTAAAAACAGAACGGATTTCAATTCCGTTCTGTTTTCTTATTTCAGAGTAACTATTGTAACACCCGTTTCGCCCTCACCGTAAACACCGAGACGGAAGGATTTTACAAATCTATTCTTTCTTAGGTGCTCGTGTATGCCTTTTCTGAGAATACCTGTACCCTTACCGTGAATAACGGTAATTTCGCCGAGTCCGAGTCTCAGAGCATGGTCAATATATCTGTCAAGCTCAAGAATACCTTCCTCAACGTTCATACCTCTCATATCACAGCGTGTCTGTGCATCTGAGCCGGGGGAGAATATATGCTCCTTTTTGTTGGGGGTGCTTCTCGGTTTAGGTGCATTTTTCTTTTTGGATTCCTGCAGACGGATGTTGCTTTCGGGTGTACGCATTTTCATTATGCCTGCAAGAACCTCAATATTGCCCTTTCTGTCTTTAAGAGCTGTAACCGTTGCCATTTTGCCTATGTCAACAAGGAAAACCTCGTCACCGATTTTAAGCTCTCTTGGAAGAACATAGTTTTCATCCTGAATAACACTTGCAACAACGGGATTGGTGATGTCATCAAACTCCATCAGTCCGCGCTTCATAAGCTGCTTGGCTCGTCTTGCCATTTCCGTTTTATCCTTGGCTTTTTCGCTTTGCTTTTTAAGCTCTTCAAGCTCAGCCTGCAGTGCATAGGCACTGCGCTTTGCCTGTTCAACAATTCGCATAGCCTGACCTCTTGCCTTTTCCAGCTCCTCTTCTCGCATTTTTTCAATGTCTTGCTTGAATTTCTGCGCTTCGGATTTTGATTTTTCAGCTTCAAGGCGGAGATTTTCAGCAATCTGTGTTTGTTTTTCAAATTCCTGACGACTTTTTTCAAGGGCTTCTATAAC
>JAXJQQ010000062.1:0-12255 GCA_036311065.1 Acutalibacteraceae bacterium
ATTGGGATGCTACGGGTATACCACGAGCATACACCTGCATCCGTCTCCGCATACAACCCTTACGGGTTGTTCGTACGGGGAAGAGATTCGCTTACTGAAATTTATCAAAGGCTCGTGGCAATCTATAGAATGGAATTTCTTTAGTAGCGGTCAACGAGAGTCGGAAGAACGGGCGGTTAAACAGCAGACGAGTAAATTTGACAAGTTAACAGCCTGACGGAATTATTGACCGTAGCGGATGTGTTTATTAATCTTATCAGTAGGAATAACTGTGGAGCACAAACACTGCGTCCCGACTAACGGGAGAAATTGCGGTTTTGCCGATGAAACAATTCTGAGGATATATCAAACAATGGGAAAGGACTCTATCTTCAAAAGATATAAAACCTTCCTCGGCAAATTAGCCTTTCGGAACGGTTGCAGCAAAAGCGTGCTTTTGCTTACTTTTGCCACAATCGGCAAAAGTAAGTGCCCAAGCGGCACGAGCGGACGAGTTTAGAGGAAAAACTACACTTATAAATTTGATTAAAGGTCGGCTAAAAACTCCACGGCAAAAAAGCCATACTTAAATGTATAGTGTAACTGCCAACATATCAGCTTTATTTTATCATAAAAAATCACTTTATCATAGTTTTATTATTGAAAATATTTTTACTTTGTGGTATATTTATTTTTGTAGTTTATTTGGAGGATTTCATTAATATGAAAACAGGTTTCGATAACGATAAATATCTTCAGACACAATCCGAACATATAAGAAAGCGCCTTTCTCAGTTCGGCGGTAAACTCTACCTTGAATTCGGCGGTAAGCTCTTTGACGACCACCACGCCGCAAGAGTTCTGCCCGGCTTTGAGCCTGACAGTAAGCTCAGAATGCTTTTAAGGCTCAAGGACGAAGCTGAAATTGTTATAGCTGTTTCTGCAAAGGCAATTGAGGAAAAGAAGTTAAGGCGTGACCTTAATATCTCCTACGATAAAGAGGTGCTCCGTCTTATTGACCTTTTCAGAAGTGTAGGCCTTTTTGTAGGCAGTGTTGTTGTCACACAGTATGACGGTCAGGCATCGGCAGATTCTTTCAGGCAGAAGCTTCAGGAGCTTGGGATAAAGGTGTTCACCCACCACAGAATTCCCGGCTACCCTGCAAATGTACCTCTGATTGTGTCCGATGAAGGCTACGGCAAAAACGATTATATCGAAACCGAAAGAAACATTGTTGTTGTAACTGCTCCCGGTCCCGGAAGCGGAAAAATGGCCGCCTGCCTTTCTCAGCTTTATCACGAAAATCTTCGCGGAATAAAAGCAGGCTATGCAAAATTTGAAACCTTCCCCATATGGAACCTTCCTTTGAATCATCCCGTCAACCTTGCCTATGAAGCTGCAACGGCTGACCTTAATGATATGAATATGCTGGATCCCTTCCACCTTGAGGCATACGGCATACCCACGGTAAACTATAACCGTGATGTGGAAATTTTCCCCGTGCTCAATGCAATTTTCACAAAGATTTACGGCTCCTCACCTTACAAGTCACCCACGGATATGGGCGTAAATATGGTAGGAAACTGTATTATAGATGATTCCGTTGTTAAAGAAGCGGCACATCAGGAAATTATAAGAAGATACTACACCTGCCTTTGCGATGCACGAAACGGTGCGGACACAGCAAAGGAAAGCGAAAAAATCTCACTTCTTATGAACAAGTGCGGTATTACCATAAAAGACAGAGCCGTAGCTTTAGAAGCTAATAAAACAGCAAAGCAGTCCGGTGCTCCCGCTGCAACAATTGAGCTTCACGACGGAACACTTGTAACAGGCAAAACAAAAGACCTTTTAGGTGCGGCATCAGCGGCAATCCTTAACGCCCTCAAAAGCCTTGCAGGTCTTCCCGATGAGCTTCTGCTTCTGCCCGCTTCACTTATAGAGCCTGTTCAGAGCCTTAAGGTCAACTATCTGGGCTCAAAAAACCCCCGTCTTCATGTTGATGAGGTGCTGGTTGCTCTTTCCGTTTCAGCCGCAACGGACGAAAACGCCGCAAAGGCTCTTTCCCAGCTTTCAAGCCTTAAGGGCTGTGAAGCACACATTTCCGTTATTCCCTCAAGTGTAGATGCGGTATTCTTCAGAAAACTCGGTCTTCACCTCACCTATGAGCCGGAATATGAAAACGATAATCTGTTCCATGTGGGACACTGATTTATATGCTGTCAAAAAATAATTTTAAAAAGTCAGGAGAATGAATATGAGAGACTGGTCGAGATTATTACACACGATAGCAAAGCTCAGCTATGAGCAGATAGTAACCGAAGGAAAGGAAAAGGTTTCCCGTGTTCTGAATATTATTGAAAAGTATTCAGACAGCGATTCGGCACCTATCACTCTTGTTGGCCTTGCTGCTTACACCGCCACCGTTGACGATGAGCTTTCCGAAAGAGAGCTTAAGCTTGTTAAGGATATCATCGGTGTTGGAGAAAAAGAATTCAAGGACTTCATTCATCAGGTTGAAAAGGACGGTAAAATTGTCCGCGACCTTGTTGAAATTGCCAATTCAATGACAAGAGACGAAATGGATGACTTCAGCTACCTTTTAGGTCTGATTTTTGCCGTTGACGGCGTGATCAGTGATAAGGAGCTTGCTTTCATCAAGAAATTATGTGATTGATAAAAGGGGGCTGTTGCTCAGCAACAGCCCCTTACTATTTATATTTTGAAAGCTGGTGACGAAAATGAAATCACGGGTAGTAAAGCTTGATAAAGCCTTACTCGGTGGCAGTCTTATCTCTTTTACATTTCCCTTCCTTGTTATGCTTCTTGGCTTTTATCTCAGGGAAATTGCCCCATTCGGTGAAAGAACGCTCTGTTCTATGGACGGCTTTTCACAGTATTGGCCTATGCTTCAGAATATGGGGGAGGCAATTAAAAACGGCGAGATTATGTATAGCTTTAACGGTGCACTGGGCTTCAATCTTTTTGCTCAGAGTGCATATTACACCAACAGCCCCTTGTGGCTTTTGATATATTTTCTGCCTGAAAGCATGAAAATCTCAGGTGTTAACCTTCTTGTAGCTTTAAAACTCTGCTTTGCATCTCTGTTTTTCTTTTTAAGGCTGTATTTCACATACAAAAACAAAGGAAGCTATTCAAAAAAGCTGCTTTTCCCCTGCCTTTCCGTCGCATTCGGACTCAGCGGTTATGCACTGGCGTTTATCAATCAGCTCATGTGGACTGACGTTGTTATGCTTCTTCCGCTTACGGTATGGGGTCTTGAGCTTCTTTTCAGCAAAGAAAGACCCGCACTTTATATAGTAAGTCTGTTTTTGTCCGTCTGGTCCTGCTTTTATCTGAGCTATATGGTGTGCATTTTTGCCGTACTGTATTTCCTTTATCTTACATTCAAGTACCGCATCTGCCTTAAGAGTTTTTTGAAAAAAGGTACACTTTTTGCTCTTTCTTCAATTCTTTCAGCAGGTATGGCGGCTGTTGTGCTTGTCCCGACTTATAAGGCTCTCGGTCTTACCCTTGCAAGTGATTTAGGCTTTGAAGGAGGACTTGAATTCACCAACAGTGCACTTGAATTTATAACTAACTTTCTGCCTTTTATGAAGCCGTCACTGGAATACGGTGCACCTAATCTGTACTTCGGTATAGTCAGTATCATTATTCTTATCTGCGGTCTTTTTTCAAAAAGGGTGCAAAAAAGAGAAAAGCTCCTTTCCCTTTCTTTTCTTATTTTTATGCTTCTGACTATGAATATCAATCTCGGAGACTTTATCTGGCACGGCTTTCATTATCCCAATCAGTTGCCGGGAAGACAGAGCTTTTTATTTATCTTTCTTGCCCTTTCCTTTGCTGCCGCATTTATTGACCTTTCAAAGCTTAAAAAAGGTACGGTCAGACTATTGTGCATTCTCCTTCTTTTCGAGCTATGCACCAACGGTATCATGCAGACCACAGCATACATCTGGGCATCAAAAAGCTCTTCGCTTAACCGTTACGACCATATAATGAGTGAGTTCGTCCCCTTGCAGGAGGATGAAGAATTCACCCGTATAGAATTTGCCGATGTAAAAAAGAACAACGGCACTCAGCAGTATTCCTTTAAAGGCGTTACCTATTACTCCTCAACAATGACTGCCGACGCTTACAACTTTTTTCAGGCAATAGGTCAGCCTAAATATGCAAAAAATGTCAGCGTTTACTATGAGCAAAGCGACATTACAAATGCTCTTTTCGGCATAAGCCATATACTTACGGAGAAAAAAACCAAGCAGAAGGACGGCAGTGACAAATACGATTTTACAGTTACCGAAAACAAAAATGTCCTGCCCTTAGCCTTCCTTTGCAGTGATGATATAAAAAGCTTCAACCTCACCGACCACGAGCCGGGAAAAGAAGCACAGAGTGCACTGTGGCTCAGCCTTACAGAAAAGGACAGCGAGGATTTCACCGCCCAGGTAAAAGAGCTTCAGGAAAAGGGATTGGAAATAGCCCTTTTTGATACCGACAGAATAAAGGGCAGCATAACAGCCGAAAAAGAAAGTGTTCTGTTTACCACAATCCCATTTGACGGTGGCTGGAAGATTTATATTGACGGAGTGGAAACAGAGGTAATAAAGCTCTGTGACTATTTCTGCTCGGCTATAATTCCCGAAGGAAGCCACGAGATTGAGTTCAGATATACTGTCCCCGGTATAAAGGCCGGCTTTGTGCTGTCCCTTCTGTCACTTGCAGGGGTGATTGCGCTTATTCGTTTAACCAAAAAGAAAAAAGCTATATAAAAAAACGAAGTGTCTGTGACACTTCGTTTTTTTTACATCATTGCACCCAGCCAGCTGAGGTTAAAATATCCGTAGCCTTCGGGAATTTCAAAGATAGAATCGGGAACATCAGTTGTAAACTTTGAAATAAACATACTGTTTGTTGTTCCGTCCTTGTTTATGGTATCTCTTCTTACCATATCCTCACCGTTAAAATAGTAATTGAAGGTGGTACCTGAAGAGTCCTTGTAGCTTTCAAGAACAAGCTTCTGTCCGCCGAGTTCAACCTCGGTAGCAGTTACATTACTAAGCTCGGTTATGTTGAATTCGGAAAGCATCTGCTCCATATCCATATCCTCGCCCATAAGGTCCTCGGGGAGCTTGAAATACTTTTTAACGGAATCCATAACCATATACATAGTTTTGGTATCGTTTTTGTAAATCATCTTAACATTCATCGGAGGGCTGTTTGCATCAATCTCCATTGTAGTATCAATGTACATATTACCGTTCTTGATTGCCATTGTTACGGGAAGCTCGCTGATATCAGGGTCAGTAAACTGCATAAGGTATGTACCGCCTGCAAATATCTGCTGATATTTGTTGATTCTGTAAGCCTTCTCCTTAGGCTCAGTGTGAGCCGGTGCAGTTGTTGAAGGCACCTGAGGATTGTTCGGCTGAGTGGGAGCAGTTGTTGTGGGTGCACTTGTTACGGGTGCGCCCGTATAATCTTCAACATTTGCCGTAATTTCAGTGTGTGCACCTGTGTAATTAGTGGGCACATCTTCAATTGCAACCTTATCATTGATTTTTTCAACAGTACTGCCGACTGTGTTACCGTCAAACTCTGCAGCATATCTGTTGCCTTCTTCGTCGGTTACAACAGCATAGGTGGTGTTTTTCTGCTTATCCTCGTAAACATAATAGGTATTACCTGCAGCGTCGGTGGCAATAACACTTTCGGCAGGCTTGCCTTCATGGGTAAGAGAAGCAATAGCTGCAACAATTGCCACAATAAGAACTGCAAGAACAGTGAAGGTTCTCTTCAGAATCTTTTTCATATTATCGGGTCTCCTTAATGGGGTAAATCTGTCTTAAGACAGTTGTGTATAATATAAGATTACAGCATAAGGCTTGAAAAAGTCAAGCAATGTGCTGTAAAACTTATATGAATTAAGTTATATAAACTTGTAGCAGAATTATGAATTATTTGAGTTTTTCAACAACAGATATAAATGCATCGGTATCAGCAAGCTCAATTGCACCCTTATCTGCAAGGTTGGGTGTTCTGGGGTCAATGGGAAGCTTTGCAAGTACGGGAATGCCGAATTTTGCCGCAACCTCCTCAGTTTTGCTCTTACCGAAGATTTCGTGCTTACCTCCGCAATCGGGACAGTTGAAGTAGCTCATATTTTCCACAAGGCCCACAACGGGAATGTTCATCATTTCAGCCATATTGATAGCCTTTGAAACAATAAGACCTACAAGGTCCTGAGGTGTGGTTACAACAATAATACCGTCAACCTTAAGGCTTTGGAAAACAGTGAGGGGTACATCACCTGTTCCAGGAGGCATATCAACGAACATATAGTCAACATCGCCCCATGCAACATCAGTGAAGAACTGCTGAATAACACCGCTTATAACGGGACCTCTCCATACAACGGGCTGTTCAGGAGAATCAAGAAGAAGGTTGATGCTCATAACACGGATGCCCGTTGAGCTTTCACGGGGAATAATACCCGAAGCATCAGCCTCAGCTCTGCCGTTAATACCGAACATTTTTGGAATTGAGGGACCGGTTACGTCAGCGTCAAGAATCGCAACCTGATTCCCCATTTTCTGCACTGCTGAAGCTAAAAGTGATGTAACGGAGGATTTACCTACGCCACCCTTACCGCTTACAACAGCATAAATCTTTTTTATGTTACTGTATTCATTCTGCTTGAGATGAGGATCTCTGTCCTTACAATCAGATGAGGAGCAGGATGAACAGTTGCCTGAACATGAACTCATAAAACACACGCCTTTCTTAATATATACTTGTTTAATAAAATCGTATGAACTATATAATAATACAAATTCCCCGATATGTCAAATAAATACCGCTGCAATAAAACGAAATACCATATTATTTGCAAATTTATCTTTTAATCATTGTTTTTAACTTTATATCGTGATATACTTATAAAAACAGAAGTATAATACCGAAGGGAGTTTAAATAAAGTGAAAAAAACACCTCAGAAAGTAAAAAAAGCACCGCAGAAGAAAAGAAAAAACAATAAAAAGAATCTTTCAGTGGTAGCAGGTGCAATTCTTATTGCCGTAATTCTTACAACGGTTGCATTTTCCTTTGTGCTTTCCATAAGCGGAGAGGTAAAGCCTCAGCCGGGCTACACCACAACAGAGCCCACCACAACAGAGCCTCCCGTTCCGTATGTAACCTCAACGGCAACAATAGGCTCAGCAGGTGATATTCTCATTCACAAGCCTATACTCGAAAGTGCAAAGGGCTCCGAGGGTTACTCCTTCCAAAAGCTTTTTACTTACACAAAATCCGTTACAAGTGCTTATGACTATTTTGTGCTTAACCTTGAAACTACCCTTGCAGGCACTGAGGACGGCAGAACATACACAACCTATCCCCGTTTCAATTCACCCGACAGTCTTCTTGACGCCGTAGAAGCCCTCGGCACTGACTGCCTTCTGACTGCAAACAACCACAGCTATGATACCAAGTCCTACGGCTTCCTTCGTACAATTGACAAGGTTGATGAAAAAGGCTTTGACCATGTAGGCTCAAGAAAAACGGCAGAGGATAAAAAATACTTTGTAAAGAATATCAAGGATATCAGCTTCGGCTTTACCTGCTATACATATGAAACCCCCTATGACTCAACTACAATAAAAGCCCTCAACGGCATAGAAATGAATGAGACCACATCTCCCCTTGTCAACTCCTTCGACTATGACCACCTTGACACCTTCTATACGGAAATTGAAGAGCAGCTTAAACTTATGAAGGGTGCAGGTGCCGAGGTCAGTGTAATTTATGTTCACTGGGGTGATGAATACAAGCTTTCCGCAAACTCATACCAGAAGGCAATTGCACAAAAGCTCTGCGACATCGGTTTTGATGTTATCATCGGCGGACATCCACACGTTGTTGAGCCCGTTGAGCTTATCACCTCAACCGACGGCAAGCATAAAACCGTTTGCGTTTATTCCGTAGGCAACTTCCTTTCAAATCAGAGAAGAAACCTTATGGGTCTCAAAACAGGTCATACTGAGGACGGTCTTATTTTTGAAATGACCTTCTCAAAATACAGCGACGGCACCGTTGTATTTGACAGTGTTGACGTAACCCCCACATGGGTACACCTTTATAATGAAGGCTCAAAGCAGGTGCATTCCGTTGTACCTCTGAGTGCCAACCTCAACGCTGAGTCTCTCGGACTTAACAAAACCTCCGACGGGCTCAGTCAGGCAAAGGCTTCATACGAGCGCACAATGGCACTTGTTAAAGAGGGCACTGACGCCTGCAACGAATACCTGAGCTCACTCCCCCGCCCCGATGAGGAAACCACAGAGGAAGATACAACAGTGAGCATAAGCGATGCAACAGATGTTGCAGCATAAAAGCAAAGCAAAGGGAGCTGTAAAAAACGAAAGTTTTTTACAGCTCCTTTTTATATATCATTTAAAAGAAATAAACATATTTCACTATATTTTTACTTTTCCCCTGATATTCCCCGACTCCTTCATACGCGAAGCGTATATCATCTGCGAAGCAGATATCATACTCGCAGGGTATATCATCCGTGATTGCAAGGAACGGATATCATTGAAAAAAGTCTCTTTTGTCAGTAGACAAAAGAGACTTTTTTCTTGGCACCCTCTGCGGGAATCGAACCCACATCTAACCCTTAGGAGGGGTTTATTCTATCCATTGAACTAAGAGGGCGTGTTTGTCGGAGTAAGTGTGTAAACGGCTCGTAAGAACATTCTTACTCCGGACACGCTAAAAGTAATTTTATCACCCTTTCTCCGTTCTGTCAACTGCAATTTTCAGCTTTTTAATTTCTGTTTTGTAATAAAGAAATTTTCTTCATTAAACAGGATTTAATGATTGTATATTCTTTTAAATCAAAATTATACGTAATTATTAACAAATCAATAAATTTAACTGCCTTAAATAGATTTTTTTCTTTATATATAGTATAATGTGAAATTGAGGTTTTCTCAAAAACCTTCTATTAGCATTTAACTTAAAAAAACTATTCCGGAGGATATATCAAATGAAATTCCCCCCTATTAACAAAACACCGGTAATCCATCCCTACCCTATGACAACCATGTTCGGTGCAATTGAGCTTTCAGCAAAAAGAGTTCCCGATGCACCTGCACTTTTATTCGAGGGTAAGTATACAACCTACCGTCAGTTCGTTGAAAGAATTGAACAGACAGCAAAAGCATTCCTGAAATACGGCATCAAAAAGGGCGATGCAGTAACAATCTGTATGCCAAACACTCCTCAGGGTGTTATCTGCCTTTATGCTCTTAACCGTATCGGTGCAGTTGCCAACATGGTGCATCCCCTTTCTTCACAAAAGAACATCACCTTCTATCTTGATTATTCTGAAAGCAAGATGATTCTTACACTTGCTCAGTTCTACGATAAGGTAAGAACTGCAGCCGACGAAGCAGAAAATGATGTTACCGTTCTTGTTGCAAGAATCCGTGATGAGCTTCCGTTCCCGAAGAACATCCTCTTCAGAGCAGTAAAGAACAAGGAAAACATAAATATTCCCGAAGGCAAGAATGACCTTATCTTCTCCGAATTTGTGAAGAATACCGACGGTGTTACACTCCCCGAGGTTGAGTTCGATATGAACAAAACTGCAGTTATTCTTTACAGTGGCGGTACAAGCGGTACACCCAAGGGTATTATGCTTTCCGATTATAATTTCAACGCTCTTGGTATGCAGGTTGCCGAAATTTCAGGCTGCAACCTTGACTACGGCTGTAAATTCCTTTCCGTTATGCCCATTTTCCACGGCTTCGGTCTTGGTATCGGTATTCACACCGTTCTTGAAAACGGTGCTATGTGCATCCTTATTCCTCAGTTTACAAAGGAAACCTACGCTAAGGCAGTGCTTAAGCATAAGCCCAACTTCATCGCAGGTGTTCCCACCCTTTATGAGGCACTTTTAAAGGTTGACATTTTCAACGGTGCAGACCTTTCCTTCCTTATCGGCGTATTCTCAGGCGGCGACTCACTCAGCCCCGAGCTTAAAAAGAGAGCTGATAAATTCCTCAAAGAGCACAACGCAAGCGTACAGATAAGAGAAGGCTACGGCCTTACAGAATGTGTTACCGCTTCCTGCGTTACACCTCACGACAGAGCTAAGGAAGGCTCAATAGGTCTTCCCCTTCGCGATATGATTTACAAAGTTGTTGAGCCCGGCACCTTCAATGAGCTTCCCAGAGGCGAAAGAGGTGAAATCATTATCACAGGCCCCACTCTTATGCTTGGCTATATGAAAGCTCCCGAAGAAAATGCAAAGACTCTCAAGGTTGACGAAAACGGCACAACCTGGATGTTCTCAGGCGATATGGGAACTATGGACGAGGAAGGCTTCATTTACTTCAAGCAGAGAATCAAGCGCCTTATTGTTACAAGCGGCTACAATGTATACCCCACTCATATCGAGAATATTTTGGATAAGCACGAATCTGTTGATTACTCCTGTGTAATAGGTGTAAGAGATCCCTATAAGATGCAGAGAGTAAGAGCATACATTGTTCTTAAGGAAGGCTTTGAAGCAACAGAAGAAACAAAGCAGCAGATTCTTGACTACTGCAAAACCTACCTTGATGTTTTTGAAAGACCCAAGGAAATCATTTTCAAAACTGAGCTTCCCAAAACTCTTGTTGGTAAGGTTGCTTACCACTCACTTGAAGAAGAAGCTGAAAAAGAGCTTCTGGAAAAGGAGACAGCAACGGTATGAACACCTTTGAAAAGTTGAAAATGCGACCCCGTTATGACTTTAACCGTTTTACAACAACAACCATTATCAATATTCTCAAGAAAAAGGTTATAACGGAAAATAATGTTCATCTTGAGTATTACAAACCCAAGCAAAAGGCTTTTATCCTCATTGCAAACCACACTGAAGCACTTGATCCCGGCTATGAAATGGCTGCGATGAAAAAATACATCCGCTATGTTTCAAGTGACCACGCTGTAAGAATGAAGATCGTAGGTCCCGTGTTCAAAATTGTGGGCGGTGTTATCATCAAGCACAGAGACAAGCCCTCTAAAATTCTTACCGATGAAATCATCAAAAACCTTAATGCAGGTATCCCCGTAGGTCTTCACGCTGAAGGTGCAATGTCCCTCAACGGTCAGACCGGCTTCATTTCCGAGCATACAGGTCAGCTTGTTAAGGATTCAGGTGCAGCACTTGTAACCTACCGTTTTGTTGGCGGCTACCTCAGAAAGCCACGTTGGGCCAACACAGCACGAAGTGGTCCTATCATCGGTCACTTTGTTGGTGAATATTCACCCGAACAGCTCAGCAAAATGTCTGTTCAGGAAATTACCGAGCTAATAAGACGTGATACATATGTAAACGTGTATGAGGAGCAGAAAAAGAATCCTCAGGAATATGCAGGCGAAAACCTTGCCGAATGTGTTGAACGAATCCTTTATATGTGTCCCAAATGCGGTGAGGTAGGCAAGCTTCATTCAAAGGGTAATTCCCTTACCTGTGACTGCGGATACAGTGTTGACATGGGCACTGACGGTCTATTTCACGATACAGGCTCAGGCAACATTATAGACAATGTTCTTGACTGGGATATGTGGCAGAGAGACGAATGGAAGAAAAAGGTTCTTTCCGCTGAAAAGGGCAGCTGCATTTTCACTGAAGACGGACAGATTGTGAAAAAAGTTGACGGTGAAGAAGAAACTGACCTTTCCGATAATGCTACAATAACCCTTTATCCTGAAAGCTTTGTTGTAGACCTTAAGGACGGCAGTGAGCCTATAGTAATGGATATAAATAAAATCAAGCAGGCTTCCATTGCCAACAAGGACACACTTTTAATTGTTGACGACAAGATTTTCCTTGACATCAAATGTCATATCCCCCGCTCGCCCAATAAATATATTGCAGCGTGGAGATATCTTACAGGAAAAGAATATTATTAAAATCAAAACACCCGTTACAGCTTGTAATGGGTGTTTTATCTTTTTTCAATAAAACTTTAAGTATAGTTTTTCCTCAATGCCCGTACGCTCGTGCCGTTATGATAGTGACGAAGTCACCACCACGCAGAGGCTCTCCTGAAAGGGGAGCTGTCGCAACCAAAGGTTGTGACTGAGGGGTCTCGATAGTGACGAAGTCACCACATCGCATAGGCTCTCCTGAAAGGTAATTCCCCTGTTAGGGGAAATGTCAGCGTAAGCTGACAAAAGGGTGCCCGTTCGCGGAGCGA
>JAXJQQ010000063.1:0-6051 GCA_036311065.1 Acutalibacteraceae bacterium
CAAAGGTGCAGCTTTTGTTCGTGCAAAGGTTAAGAACGTAATCACAGGTTCAGTTATTGAACGTACATTCAACCCCAGTGAAAAGTTCCCCACAGCTTTCGTTGAAAGAAAGGATATGGAATATTCATACAGCGACGGCGGTCTTTACTACTTCATGGACCCCGAAACCTACGAGCTTGTTCCCATTAACGAAAGCGAGCTTTCAGACAACTTCAAGTTTGTTAAGGAAAACATGACCTGTAAGATTCTTTCCTACAAGGGCAACGTTTTCGGTGTTGAACCCCCGAACTTTGTTGACCTTCAGGTTACAAAGACCGATCCCGGCTTTGCAGGTAACACAGCAACAAACACAACAAAGCCCGCAACACTTGAAACAGGCGCAGAGGTTAAGGTTCCCCTTTTCATTGACGAAGGTGAATTCATTCAGATTGACACAAGAACAGGCGAATATCTCGGCCGTTCAAAGGATGTATAATTTATATCCTATAACCTATTACAGAAAGGAGATACTACCATGTCAGTATCAGAAAAAGTTGCTTACTTAAGAGGCCTTATGGAAGGTCTTGACATTGACGACGATAAGAAGGAAGGCAAAATGTTTGCCGCAATTATTGATGCTCTTGATGAAATTGCATCAGAAATCAGCGATATCGACGAAGACCTTATCGACCTTCAGGATTATGTTGAAGAGCTCGACGAAGACCTCGGCGACGTTGAAGAATTTGTTTACGAATGCTTTGAGGATGACGATTGTGACTGCGATTGCTGCTGTGACGATGACGACTGCGATTGCTGCGACGACGAATGCATCGAAGTAACCTGCCCCGCTTGCGAAGAGGAAGTTTGCATCGGTTTTGACGAAATCGATGACAACGGCGAAGTTGAATGCCCCTGCTGCGGTGCAATTCTCGAATTCGAAATCGAAGAAGAGGAAGAAATCGAAGAATAATTCTTTTCGTAAAAATCAAAGCTCCTCAGCCTATGGTTGGGGAGTATTTTTTTGGAGTGTGTAAATTTGGTAATAAGAAAACCCGAAAGGGCTGATATACCTGCCCTTCTTGATATTTATAACTATGAGGTGGAGCACGGAAAAGCTACCTTAGATATAACAAAACGAACACTTTCTCAGTGGGAACAGTGGTATGACGAGCACAATAAGGATAATCACCCCCTTATAGTTTGTGTGGATAAGGGCGAGATAGCAGGCTATGCAACCCTTTCGTCCTACAGATTCAAGGAGGCATACAAATCAACGGTGGAGCTTTCTGTTTATGTTTCACCCTCCCACCGTCAAAATGGTGTGGGTACTGCTCTGATGGATGAAATCATACGCCTTGCAAAAGAGGATGACAACGTACATACAGTGGTATCTGTTATCACAAGCGGCAACGAAGCGTCATGCCGTCTTCACGAAAAATTCGGTTTTACCTTCTGCGGTACTATAAAAGAGGTCGGATTTAAATTCGGGGAGTATGTTGATATTGATAATTACAGCTTGATTGTTTAGTGCTTTTATTGTGGGCGACCGTCGGTCGTCCTTTTTTGTTTCAATAAAACATTTAATCGTTAACGCTGCACTTAGCGTGGCGTTTGCCGTGGTGCCTTTTATAAAATTTTTAATTATATTTTTTCAGTTAACTCCGTCTGCTTGTGCCGTTATGATAGTGACGAAGTCACCACTTCGCAGAGGCTCCTCTGAAAGGGGAGCTGTCGCAACCAAAGGTTGTGACTGAGGGGTCATACTTTAACAATTTATATTTCAATAAAGCAATTAATCATCAGTAATTTTTGCCGTGGTGATTTTATCCAATGTTTATATTATATTTAAAAGTATAGTATTTCCTCAAAACCCGTACGCTCATGACGCTTGGGCACTTCCTTTTGCCGATTGTGGCAAAAGGAAGCAAAAGCACGCTTTTTTTCGGATGATGCTTGTTAGTTCGGCTGAAGGCTTAATAAAACTATTTATAGCTCAACTTTAATCTATCGTAAATATAATCTTTACTTAATATTACTACCGAACGCCACGAGCATCACCGCAGGAAGCTTTTATATAACCCCGTTTTCCGCAGGGCTTTCCCCATCTTTCGTTTTATGCCCCGCACCCTATCACCGCAGCTCAGGAGACAGCGTATAGTCTTCCCCAACATTTTCTGTAACGGCCGGGGGAAAGCATTATCAAGCAATAAGGCACAGTCTTCGAGTTTACATTTTATCAAAGGCTTGTGGTAATGTACAGTTTTTAATCAAATCAAGTAAGCGAATCTCTTGCCCGTACGAACAACCCGTAAGGGTTGTATGCGGAGACGGATGCAGATGTATGCTCGTGGTATATCCGTAGCACCCCAATAGGGCGTTTTGCTTCCTTTGTCGCCCGGGACAAAGGAAGTGCCAAGACCCCTCAGTCAAAATCTTACGATTTTGACAGCTCCCCTTTCAGGAGAGCCTCTGCGATGTGGTGACTTCGTCACAATTATAACGGCACGAGCGTACGGACATAGAGGAAAAACTATACTTAAAAGTTCTATAAAAAGTTGAGTAAAACCGCCACGGCAGAAACATAAATTCAGCGGGAACAACTTAACTGTTTTATCAAACGGTCGGCGCAATTCTGCATTTTGCATTTTTTTATAAAAACCCCTTGATAAATCTGAATATATGTGGTAAAATACAAATAATCCGTAATGCAATTTCCGAGTGGGCTCAGACGAGTCCGCTCTTCTTTGTTGCTTTTTTCGGGTTTTACAATTGAATATTTTATAAGGAGTGATTTAAATGGCAAAAGGCGGAAACACCGTAAAAACCGTTTGGGAAATCGTTGAGCCCTTCGCTTCTGAGCTCGGACTTCGCATCTGGGACGTCCGTTTTCTTAAAGAAGGCGCAAGCTGGTATCTTCGTATTTTTATTGATAAGGACGGCGGTGTGAGTATTGACGACTGCGTTGACCTTACCCATCTGATCAACAAGCCTCTTGACGAGGCAGACCCCATTGAACAGGCATATTTCCTTGAAGTGTCATCACCTGGAGTTGAAAGAGACCTTGTCCGTGATGAGCATTTCACTGAGTTCCTCGGTGAAAAAATTAAAGTTAAAATGATAAGACCCGTTGACGGTAAAAGAGAGTTCTCAGGAACTCTGAAGGAATACGCTGACGGTAATATAACAATCGAAGCACCTGGCGGTGAGAGCTTCACCTTCACAAAGAAGGAAGCCTCCTGGATCAAGGCTGACGATTTTGAAATGTAAACAAAGAGAATAAATATAAAAAATCAGAAAGGATGAGTATCAAAAATGAATAAGGAATTTTTTGAAGCAGTTAAGATGCTCGAGGAAGAAAAGGGCATCTCATCAGAGTACATCTATGACAAAATAAGAGCGGCTATTATTTCCGCAACAAGAAACAGCTACGGCAACAGAGACAATGTTGTTTGTGAAATCGACCCCGAAAAGCAGACAATGAGTGTTTATGTAAGAATTGCAGTTGTTGACGAGGTTGAAGAGCCCGCAGCAGAAATGACTCTTGAGCAGGCAAGAAACTACGATGCAAATGCTCAGGTAGGCGACTTTGTTGAAATTGCACTTGAGCCCAAAAAGTTCGGCAGAATCGTAGCTCAGACAGCAAAGAGCGTTATCCGTCAGGGTATCAGAGAGGCTGAAAGAGAGCTCGCAACAAAGGAGTTCCAGAACAGACATCAGGAGGTTGTAACTGCAAAGGTTAACATTGTTTATCCCGAAACAGGTGACGCTTCCATTGAAATCGGCAGAGCAAATGCAATTCTTCCCAAGGCAGACCAGATTCCCGGTGAAACTCTTACCGCAGGTCAGCTTATCAAGGTTTATGTTGCTTCCATCAAGGAGGAAAACGGCACAAGCTATGCAAATATTTCAAGAAGACATCCCGGCTTTGTTAAGAGACTTTTTGAAATGGAAGTTCCCGAAATTTATGACGGCATTGTTGAAATCGTTTCCGTTTCAAGAGAAGCAGGCTCAAGAACAAAAATTGCCGTTAACAGCCACGATGAAAATGTTGATGCAGTTGGTGCTTGTATCGGCCCCAGAGGTCAGCGTGTAAGCAATGTTGTTGATATTCTCTGCGGTGAAAAGATTGATATTGTACGTTACAGTGAAGAACCCGAAAAGTATATCGGTGCAGCACTTGCTCCCGCTGAGGTTCTTTCGGTTATGGTTGACGAAAACGGTGCAAAGGCTTGCAGAGTAATCGTTCCTGACAGCCAGCTTTCACTTGCAATCGGCAATAAGGGTCAGAATGTACGCCTTGCTGCAAAGCTCACCGGCTGGAAAATTGATATCAAGCCCTTAAGTCAGGCTAACAGCTGATTTTTTGGTGAAGCATATGGCAATGAAAAAGGTACCTATGAGAAAGTGCCTCGGCTGCGGTGAAATGTTCCCCCAGAGAGAGCTTGTAAGGGTTGTTAAAACACGCATCAAGCCCGAAAATGAGGGTGAAGAGGAAACCTATACCGTAAGCCTTGACCTTGTTGGCAAAAAGAACGGCAGGGGTGCATATATCTGCAAAAAAACATCATGCTTTCAGATGGCACGCAAGGCAAAAAGATTCCCGAGAGCTTTAAGCTGTGAAATTCCCGAAGAGATTTACGACCTTATGGAAAAGGAGCTGAAAGAAAATGAATGATAAGTTTCTTTCGCTTTTAGGTATGGCAAGAAGGTCGGGAAAAATGTCCCTCGGTCACGATGCGGCAATAAACGCAATTGTGAAAAACAAGGCTAAGCTTTGTGTTATGAGCTGTGACGGCTCGGAACGGCTTAAAAGGGAAATGCACCACGCCTGCACTTTCGAAAATAAAAACATCCCCTTACTTATAACAGATTACACCTTGTCAGAGCTTTCTGTGGCAATAGGCTCCAAGGCGGCGGTGCTTACCGTTGACGATGAGGGCTTTTCCAAAGCACTGACAGAAAGATACAACGAAATCAACAAAGGCAGAAAGGAATGATATTCATGCCAAGAGAAAAGTATAAAATTCACGAGCTTGCCAAGGACTTCGGAATGAACAGCAAGGCTATTATTGAAATTCTTACAAAGCTTTCCGCTGAGCCCACAAAGCACACAACAGTCCTTGATGACAGACAGCTCGATTTCATTTTTGAAACACTTACTCAGACTAACGAGGTAGCTTCATTTGAGGCATATTTTGCTTCAGGTGAAAAGCAGAAGGAAGAAAAGAAGGTTCAGGAAGAAAAGAAGCCTGAAGAAGTAAAAGCTGAGCCCGTAAAAGAAGCCAAGAGCGAAAAGGCTCCCGCTAAAAATACAGCACCTCAGAAGAATGAGCCCAAAAAGGAAGCACAGAAGGCTCCCGAGAAGGCTAAAGCTCAGCCTGCTCAGCAGAACGCACAGCCTGCACAGCCCAAAAAGGAAAAGAAAGAAAAGGTTATGCAGTCCAGAACAAAGGGCGAAAAGAGAACCGTTGATACAAGAAGCAGTAACGTTGACCTTGAAAAGTACAACGAAAAGTATGACGAAATGGCTTCACAGGGCGGCAGACGTGACAACGAAATGGGTGCCGGCAAGCAGAAGCTCAAGCAGAAGAGCCAGCAGTACAGAAAGCAGGGTATGCGCTCATCAAAAAGAGAAACAGAAGCAGAAAAGCTTAAGAGAGAATTGCAGCTGAAAGAGCTAAGAAAACTCTTACCGTTAAAATTCCCGACGAAATCACTGTCGGTGACCTTGCTTCACTGCTCAGAAGAACAGCCGCTGAGGTTATAAAGGAAATGTTCAAGCTCGGCACAATGGCTACCGTTAACCAGACTATCGACTTTGATACAGCAGAAATTGTTGCAACAGAGCTTGGTGCAAAGGTTGAAAGAGAAGTTGAGGTTTCAATTGAAGAAAGAATTATTGATGACCACGAGGACTCAGCAGAAGACCTTCTTCCCAGAGATCCCGTTGTTGTAGTTATGGGTCACGTTGACCACGGTAAAACCTCTATTCTTGACGCTATCCGTAACGCAGGTGTTGCCGCAACGGAAGCAGGCGGTATCACTCAGCACATCGGTGCTTACAGAGTTGAC
>JAXJQQ010000064.1:0-18159 GCA_036311065.1 Acutalibacteraceae bacterium
GTGCCCGTCTGCGATGTAAAGATAGTCAATACCTGAGAAAAGAGAAGAAAGCTTTGAGTTTATTTCTACATCATCAATTACCCATACGGTGTTGGAAATGCCGTCTTCGGTAACAAAATCGTAAACGGGTGTATGGCTTTGCTTCCAGCTGTTGATTATTGCCGCTGTTTCCTCGTTTTCACGGTAAGTCAGGAAAATAGGGCCTGTATTGGCGTCGCAGTAATCAACGTGGCGGATTCTGTCGGCTTCCTTATCAGCTCTTGTGAATTCGTGCTTTTTGATTATATTGTTTTTATAATCGTCAATTGAAGCACAGCCTACAAGGCCGGTCTGACTTCTGCCGTTCATAATCTGACGGTAGATGTAAAAGCAGGGTGTATCATCCTGCTTGCAGATGCCCTTTTCCTCGAGTGAACTGAGGTTTTCTTTTGCCTTGAGATAAACCTTTTCATCATATATATCAATATCCTTGGGAAGGTCAATCTCAGCTTTATCAACATGAAGGAAGGAAATCGGGTTATCCTTTACCATTTCTGCGGCTTCCTCACTGTTCATAACGTCATAAGGAAGTGCAGCAACCTGAGAAGCTTTATCGGATACGGGTCGAAGTGCCTTGAAGGGTTTAAAAACAGCCATAATTATTTCTCCTTAAAAAATATCATACTGTTATATTTTATATGTTTCTTACAGCTTTGTCAATGTATAATTCATCCTGCAATGCAAAAGATAGAAAAGAAAAATAACTTAAGGAGGAATAATAATGTCAATTTCAAATGAAGATTATTCATATATGACAAAACGGGCTTCACCTAAGTCTCCCGTGCTGCTTGATTCTGTTAAAGCTTTTGTTATCGGAGGTCTGATATGTGCCTTTGCGGAGCTTCTTAATCAGTGGTTTTTAATATACGGAATGAAAAAAGATGACAGCCGTGCACTTGCTATGATTCTGGTTATAGTTATAACTGCAATTCTTACGGCAATAGGAGTTTTTGATACCATTGCAAAGCATGCAGGTGCAGGTACAATGGTGCCAATTTCAGGCTTTGCCAATTCAATGGTATCGCCGGCACTTGAATTCAAGGCTGAAGGTAAAATAACGGGTACTGCGGCACAGATGTTTTCAATTGCAGGACCTGTTGTGGTTTTCGGTTGCTCTGCTGCTACCATATACGGTGTTATTATTTACATTTTTCATCTTTATTAAAGGAGGCGGAATATGGCAAGAAGAATTGGTAAAACCGTTATTCTGGACTCTAAGCCAAGGATTATAGCCAATGCTGCCGCAGTCGGCAAAAAAGAGGGTGAAGGCCCGCTTTCCAAGGAATTTGATGTTGTTTTTGATGACACCACCTTAGGTCAGGACTGCTGGGAAAAAAGTGAAAGTGAGCTTTTAAAAAGAACAGTTGAGCTTGCAATAAGCAAAGCCGCTCTGAGAACAAACGAAATTGATGCAATTTTTTCAGGCGACCTGCTTAATCAGTGTATCGGTTCCACATTTGGCCTTCGTGATATGAGCATTCCTTTCTGCGGTATATACGGTGCCTGCTCCACAATGGCTCTGAGTCTTATTCAGGCTTCCACAGCAATTGAAAGCGGAGGCTACAACACCTGTATTGCAGCAACGGGCTCACACTTTTGCTCGGCTGAAAAGCAGTTCCGTTTCCCTCTTGAATACGGCGGTCAGCGAACTCCCACCGCTCAGTGGACTGTTACGGGGGCAGGTGCTGCCGTTCTGCAGAAAAGTGATTCACCTCTAAGCCCTTATATTGATAAGGTACACCTTGGCACAATTCAGGACTACGGCATAATTGACAGCACAAATATGGGTGCGGCAATGGCACCTGCTGCAAGAAAAACCATCAGTGATTTTCTCCGTGACACAAACACAGTGCCTGAAGATTATGACCTTATTCTTACGGGTGACCTTGGCAGTGTGGGCAGTGAGCTTTTAATTCAGCTTCTTAACCGTGAAGACGGAATTGACATCTCATCCCGTCATAATGATTGCGGACTTCTTATTTTTGACAGAGAGAATCAGGACGTACACGCAGGAGGGTCGGGTTGCGGTTGCAGTGCGTCGGTGCTGAATTCCTTTATTCTTAACTCTATGCGTAACGGAAAATACAGTAATATTCTTTTTGTGGCAACAGGAGCTCTTATGTCACCGGTTTCCTCACGTGAAGGTGAGAGTATTCCCGGTATAGCCCATCTTGTAAATATCAGAACAGGGGAGTGAAGAAAATGAATCTTGTAAGAGAAATCAAATGTATAATGTGCCTTATAAAATGCAGTAAATATCTTTATTTTGCTAAAAAAATCCTTTGCTTTTTAACTATAATTATTGCCTCAGTTGCTCTTGTGACTATTGCAGGTGCGGATACAGGTGATATGGCAAAGAGATTGAAGGGGATGATGTGATGGATATTGCAGTAACTATTCTCAAAGCCTTCCTTGTGGGCGGAATTATATGTGTAATCGGTCAACTACTTATTGATTACACAAAGCTTACTCCTGCAAAAATACTTGTTTGCTTTGTTATTATCGGTGTAATTCTCGGTGCTGTCGGGATTTATGAAAAAATTGAATCCTTTGGCGGAGCGGGAGCAACAATACCTCTTACGGGCTTCGGCTATGCCCTGACTAAGGGCACAAAAGAAGCAATCCGTGAAGACGGTATGCTGGGTATTCTCAGCGGACCGCTTTCTTCAGCATCAATTGGTATTATGACAGCAGTTTTGTGCGGACTTGTGTGCTCAATTTTTACAAGAAGTAAGGATAAAAGCTGAACAGTAAGGTGTTTAATAAACGCCTTACTGTTTTTTTATAATAACCTTTATTTTTAAATAAATGTATGTTATAATAGCGTAAAAGTACAGTTGTTTTTACGGGGGTGGTGCAGATAAAAAACAAAAGGATTATACCTGTTTGTTTTATTGCTTTTTTTGTAAACCTCATTCTGTTCGCCGTAAAGCTTTATATAGGCCTTTCTTCAAACAGTATCAGCATTTATTCTGACGGAATCAATAATCTGTTTGACAGCCTTTCAGGAATACTCAGCGTAATTTGCCTTATGCTTTTTGGCGGAAAAGGGGATTTATTTTCAAAAATCCGCAGTGCAAAAACTGAGCAGTTGCTTTCCTTTGTTCTCTCAGTGCTGGTAGGTATTGCAGGCTTTGTATTCCTTTACAGCTCACTTGAAAGGCTGATGTATCCTACTCCTGTGTGGTTTCAGCTTAAATTTTTATATATTGTTATTGCAACGGCTTTAATAAAGCTTCTGATGTTTTTCTTTTTACGGTATAGTTATAAAAAGTCAGGGTCAGATATTATAAAGATAATAGCTTATGACAGCCTGCTGGACTTTTTTATTACGTCAGTTACGGTAATTACCTTATTTGTTTCAGCAAAGGGTGTATATGCTGTTGATTCATTCTGCGGAATAGTAATCAGTGTGATGATTCTAATTTCCGCTTTTAAGCTGATAAAAGAAAGCACAGTCAAGCTTATGAGTATACCCGAAAAAGGGAAAAGAGAAGCTATTGAGGAAATTCTTCTTTCTTACGGCTTAACAGCTGAAAACAGTGAGCTTGTATTTTCCGTTACTGATAAAGAATCGGCTTATCTTGTTGCAGATTCAGCAGAAGCTGAGGAAATTAAAAGGCAGATTTTTGAAAAAACAGGAACAAAGATTTATTTTGCAAAATAAAAGGAGATGATATTATGGCAACAAACACAAAAAATAAGGAGAAAAAAGCTGTAAAAAAAGGGAGAGGTAAAAAAGCTCTTAAGGTTCTTTCAATTATACTTGCCGTTATTCTGATTTTCGTGGCAGTAACTGCGGCGGTTTCAGCAATCGGTAATAAGGCAAATATTGAAAAAGCCGGTTCCTTTGGCGTTGTGGAAGCAGAAGATAAGCTTATTCCCGAAAAGGATGAAAACGGCTATTGGACCTTCACAACGGACAGAGATTTTAAGGTGCTTCAGCTCACTGACGTACATATCGGCGGCGGTTGGATGAGTCTTAAAAAGGACGGAATGGCTATGAATGCCGTTGCTGCAATGATAATGGCTGAAAAGCCTGACCTTGTTGTTGTAACGGGTGACGTATCTTATCCTGTGCCCTTCCAGGCAGGTACCTTCAACAATCTTTCCTCTGCAAAGGTTTTTGCCGCACTTATGGAAAGGCTCGGTGTTTATTGGACATTGGGCTTCGGTAACCACGATACAGAGGCTTACAGCTACTACAGCAGAGAAGATATCTCCGCTTTTTACAGCAGTGAGGACTTTAAGTACTGCCTTTTCCAGGCAGGCCCCGATGATGTTGACGGCTACGGAAATCAGGTAATTAATGTTAAGAATTCCGACGGTATTATCACTCAGTCGATTTATGTATTTGACAGCCATTCCTATGTTGACGGCGACTTCCTAGGCATTATGTGGAAGTACGATAATATTCACGAAAATCAGGTTGAGTGGTACAAAAACACAGTAAAAGCACTTAATGAGCAGAACAACAAAATTCTTAAAAAGCTCGGTAAGGAAGAAAATTCGGATATCAAATCAGCAGCTTTCTTCCATATTCCTCTTACAGAGCAGAGAGATGCCTGGTACGAATATGCTGAAAACGGCTTTGAGGATACACAGGATGTTAAATATATCTACGGTGAAGCGGGAGAAGGAAGCAAGGTTGTTTACAGCGGTATTCATGAAGACGGACTTTTTGAAGCAATGCTTGAGCTTGATTCAACAAAGGCAGTTTTCTGCGGTCACGACCACTACAACAACTTCTCACTTGATTACAAGGGTATCAGACTTACATACGGAATGAGCGTTGACTATCTTGCTTACCCCGGTATTTACAAGGAAGGCACACAGAGAGGCTGCACAATTATTACCTTCTCGCCTGACGGAAGCTTTGACAGTAAGGCAGAAAGCTATTATCAGGATAAATACACTTCTCTTTACGAAAAGGAAGCTGTAACAATGCAGGATATTACACATATAGCTTTTGAGGAAATCACACCCCAATAAATAACACAGGCTGTCAGTTGTTGCTGACAGCCTTTTAGTTTGCAAAAAATTAAGGCATCAAAGCTCTGCTTTGATGCCTTTTAAGTTTTGATTTATGCTACGGTTTCTGAAATGAAATCTGCATCGAAGCAGGAGCAGGAAACGAAGTTTTCTCTGTCGTCAGCGTTCTTTGCCTTTTTCTTTTCAATGATTTTTGTTACTGCAATATAAATGCCTGCGATTGCTGCTGCAACTGCAATGATGATAGCCACAATTTTTGCAATTTTCTTGAATGTTTCCATGATACTGTCCTCCGAGTTAATTTATTACTTTATCATTATAACACTTAGTATTATCTAAGTCAATAATAAAATCAGATTTTACCTGTTAATATTTAATATTGTATGTGCAGTTGTATTCGCCGTTCATTTCCATTGTTGCGGAGTTTTTGCCAAGAAGGGGAATTGACATTTCACCTTCACCGTCTGCCTTTGTAACAGGGAGCTTATGCTTTACATTTACAAGTCTTTCATCCTTATCAAAGGTAGCTTCAATAACAGTACCGCTGTAAAGGATATTAAGGTAATTAAGCTTTGCACCTGAGGGCATAAGTGAAGCTGTGTCAATAACCTCAACTGTGGTAGCGTGGTTGGGAGCCGGGGTGTCATGAGTCTGGAGCTCATCAACAAGTGTAAGCACAATTTTGTATCCTCCGCCAACGGTTTTTTCTGCTGTTGCTGATTTTACCGCATCCTTGGAAAGCTTTGCCTGCTGACCTAATGGTGCAATTGCAGAAAGGGGAGTCTGTCCTGTCGGCGTATCAAGTCCGTTAACAAAGTTATAGGTTATATCAACGGGCTTATTAGTATTCAGAAAATTCTGAACATAATTTATTACTGTGTCACTCATATCGTTTTTGCCGTTGATTGTAATACTCTTAATTGCAAAATCAAGGGTAGAGGCTTTTGATACTGTAACATTTTTTTCATTTTTAAGCTTGTTTATGCCGTTTACATAGGCATCAATAATATCCTTCTTGCCAGAGGGCACAATGCTTTTTGTTGTGTTTTTAGCCGCTTGCTCACTTGCCTGCTGGTCAATGAGCCACTGGGGGTCACCGACTGTAACCGTTGTTGCAAGGTTGTTGCCGCCCATTGTGTGCAGCCCCGTGGGAGCAGTTGTTGAAGGTGCCGTTGTGGAAGGCTGAGTTGTTGTGGTGGCGGGAGCCATTGTTAAATTTGGTGCTGTAGTTATTTGTGTCTGAGGGGTGGCTACGGCAGCCTTTTTATCCTTTATGACCTTTGCACTGACCATAAAGGTGCCGCAGAACACCCAAACTGCTGCGACCAGAATTAAAGCATATTGGGTAAATCTTTTCTGATCCATGAGCATTTCCTTTCGAATTCAATTAATTCAAGGGATACTCTGAGGTACCCCTTGAATTATCTTTATAAAATCAATTATCTTTTGAAGCTGTAGCTTAATGTGCAGTCGCCGTTCATTCCCATACCGATTGAAGCATTGCTTATTTTTTTGCCATCATCTGTTTCTATGTCTCCCATTGATGCTTCAAGGTCCATATTGATAGTTGTTTTGCCGATATTGTACTTAACAAGCTTACCGTCGGGAGTGTATTCGGCTGTAAGTTTTGTAGCACCCACAGTTGTTTTAACGTTGTCCATACCGTCAGTTGCACCGAGGTTGAGACCGTCAAAGCTTGAAGTAAATCCTGCGTGGTAGTTGGCGGCGGTTGCGGTTGATGTTGTCTTACTGCCAAACTCTTCTTTTTTGATTGTACCCTCGAAGGAGTAATTTCCGTTTGAAAGAACCTTAGTTGTAACTGATGAGAAGCCTTCATCCCATTTTGAAACATCGTTTCCATTATAAAGGTAAGCAATATAGGGGTCTTTAATTGAAGGCTCAATGTAATTATTGAGGTATGAATACTGTGAATTAGAGTTTATACCTTTGCCATCTATGAATGTTATAGTTTCATTTACTTTGATTTGCGTATTGAGGTTTTCATCGGATGATCCCATAATACCTTCCATAAATGCTTTGATGTTTTTTTCTCCGCTACATTCCATTTTATCTGTGTTCTTATTGTAACTAAATCCATTGATTTTCATGTTTGGATCAACAAGTGACGCTAATTCCATGAAAGCGTAAAGATCCAAACTCATGCTAATACTGTTAACATCAAGAGAAATAGTTGAGTTTTGGGTTACAGAAACTTTGCCCTGTTCGTATTTTGTACGGTTGATTGCATCAACGAGCTTGAGAATCTGACCGTTCTTGCTGGTGTCAGTTGAATCAATTACAAGGTCTTCCGCTCTTACTGTAAATTCAGCAACCTTTGCTCTGTAAATGCTTTTTGGGTCTGTGCCGTAAATGGCATAAATAACATAAGTCTGTTCAGTGTTGTATGCTGTAAAAAGAGTTTCTTTTGTGTCTTCAGCATTAATAACATAGGCTAATTCTTCGGCGGTTTTGCCGGAACCACTTCTGGGCTTTTCATAAACAGAATACATATAAATAGTATTTGGTGTTTCGGGTTTTTTCCATGTAACGGTGATTTTATTTGTTGCCTTTGAAAGAGTAATACCCTTAGTTGCAAGCTCTGCAGATGCAGATGCAACAGCTAATGCTGTTGAGCTCTTGTAAGGAGTAACACGGTAAAGAGCACCTGTATTTTCTCCTATTTCATCGGAGTATGAGGCTGTGCTGCCTGAGTAAACGGTTTTCCATGAATTTGTAGCTGAATCATAGCGTTCAAGTACATATTTTGTGGCCTCGGATATACTGTTCCATGTAACATGAACAGCTGTGTTCCCCGTGTTTTTGCCCGCCTTTATTTCAAGGGGTGTATAGCCGGTAAAAGGTATAACGTTATCACTGTAAATATATTCTGCGTTCTTAGCGTATGCACGTACGGTTACCTTGTATTTGGTGCCTGACTTGAGGCTCTTTACTGTAAGGCTTGTGCTCTTTGTGTTGGTCTTTGTTTCCTTCTTTGTGGAGTAGTCATATACTAAAACACTGTAGCCGGAAACATTTGAAGCCTTTGACCAGGAAACCTTAAGGCTGTTTGTTGTTATGTCACTTACCTTAACATTCTTAAGTGCTGCAGGCTTTGTAACAAATGTAATTGATTTTTCAACACCGTAATAGGTCTTCTTGCTTGTTTTTCTGAAAGCTCTTACCTTTGCGGTGTATTTTGAGTTTGCTGCAAGGGATTTGATTGTGTAGCTTGTTTTTCCCTTTGAGCTTTCCCATTTCTTTGTTTTGGGATTATAAACCTGATAGCCTGTGGCACCTGTAACCTTGCTCCAGGTGAGGTATACTGATGTTGTGGCTTCCTTTGAAACCTTTACAGATGAGGTTGCGGGAAGCTTGGGTGTACATTTTACTGTTGAGCTGTAGGAAGCACTGTAGTGCTTTTTCTTTGAAACTGTTCTGTAAGCTCTTACTCTGAATGAGTAGGAGGTATCTGTTGTAAGTCCGGTTACTGTAAGGCTGTTTGATGTAACTGTTTTTAAATCAACCCACTTTTTGCTCTTGTACTGCTGAACAACATAGCCTGAAGCTCCGCTTACCTTGCTCCAGGAAAGCTTTACTGAGTTATAGCCTGCTGAGCTTGCTTTAAGACCTGTTACCTTTGCAGGAAGGGGCTTAACGGTGATGTTTACATATGCGCTGTAATCGGTTTTGAGAAGTCTTTTGTCATAAGCACGAACGCGGTACTTATAGGTTGTGCCTGTTGTAAGCTTTGAAACCTTGTAGCTTACTGTGCTGCCGGACTCAATCTTTTTAACTGTAGTCCATTTTTTGCTTTTGTACTGCTGAACTTCATAGCCGTCAGCACCTGACACCTTTTTCCAGGTGAGGGTTGCTGAGTTGTAAGTAACGCTTGTTGCTTTTGCGCCTGTTACCTTACCTATGGCGGAAGCCATAACCATTGATGACATAATCATGCAGATGCAGAATGTCATAAGTACAAGTGCTTTTAATGTTTTTTTCATTTTTTGTTATCCTCCATTCTGTATTTTATATTCTGTCTGTTTTACCAGATGAATAAAAATTCCTTTGTAATTGTTTCGGAGAACTCGTAGGTTTTGTCTCCGATATTGAAATTAACAGTAACGGGTACTGAAATAATGATGTCATCAACGGCAGTATTCTGTATTTTTGCATTTACCGTTGTGCCGTTGTATGTGCATCTGTTAAGAACGAATCCGGGCACGGCAGCTTCAACTGCTTCCCAATCGATTGTTCCTGCAATAAGCTCATTTAAAGCACCGTCATCCTCAGGAAGAGCGAAGCTGATTCTGAATCCGTTGCCGTCATCGTCAAAGTTAAGTGAATCCGCTTCAAGCTGTTCGTAGCTGAGAGTGCAGAAGGCATCCTCAGGAGCAAGGATTGATGTAACGGGAAGCTTGCTGAGCGTATCAACACCGGATTTGATGAAAAGAAAGTCCTCATCGTCACTTCCGAGTGCACTGACAACTGCTGAATATTCTTCGCTGCTTTCACCTTCAAAATCTGAAACCGTTACGGTTGAGATTATTGTAAAATCCTTGGTAGAATTTTTGGTGTTATTATAGCCTTCAAGGAAGCCGGAGAAGGCCTCACGGTTGTCGCCGGGTCTTGAATTTGTGGTTACGGTAACGGTTTCCTTGGAATTGTATCCGTATACAGTATCGGCATCCTTATTTACAAAAGCCTGAATTTTGAAGCTGTAGCTTGTTCCCGGCAGAAGATTTTCAACTGTGTATTCAGTTGTATCGCTGCCGTTTACCGTTGCAAGGGGAAGGTAGTTGCCGCTTTCCTTGTCAAGCTGAAGGATTCTGTAGCCGTCAATACCTTTAAGCTCAGCCCACTGCAATGTAAGCTTGCTTATGAAAAGGGAGTCAGGCTTAAGGGCAAAGGAGCTGACATAATCGGGAAGAGTTGAGAAGGTGAAAACCTTTGATAAATCCGAATAAGTTGTATCCTTATTTGCTGTAAGATAAGACTTGATAACGAAGCTGTATTCGGTGTTGGGCTTCAGTGAGGAGATTTTCATGCTTGTTCCGGTTGTTTTGTTGATATAGGTTGTTGCCTTTGTCTGAGTATTGTAATAGTAAACTCTGTATCCGGTAGCATTTTTTGCCGCACCCCATGAAAGTGTAATAAAGTTGTTGCCCGTTGAAGCTTTAACGGAGCTTACTGCTCTGGGATACTTTGTAAGAGCTGTAAACACATCCGAATAGGGAGCCTTGTAATAAGTTTTACCAACCTGAATATAAGCTCTGACCTTATATTTTGTAACTGAGCTGAGAGGAAGGTTCTTGAATTTGTAATAGGTTTTCTTGGTTTTTACAACATTTTCCCACTTTTTGGTTTTCTCGTTGTATTTGTAAAGGCTGTAATGGGTTGCACCTGTGCTTTTGCCCCACTTGAGAGTGTAGGATGTTGCAGTTGTTGATGTCTGCTTGAGTGATGTAACCTTTTTGGGTACAACTGTTATTTTGCAGGTAGCTTTTTTACCGCTTCCGTCCTTGGCTTTAACAGTTATTGTTGCCTTACCCGCCTTTTTAGGTGTGAGTGTTCCTGATGATGAAACGGAAACAACATCGGAATTACTTGAGGAATAGCTCACTTTTTTGTTGTAAACAACAGAGGGACTGACAGTGTATGTAAGCTTGAATGCTTCACCCATCTGAATTGTTGCTGAGGTTTTGGCAAGCTTGAGTGAACTCATATATGTGTAACCGAGCTTTATATTTGAAAGAGATTTTACGTGCTTTTCTCCGTAGCTGCCTTTTATAACGTAAGCTGTAAGCTTGTTGCATCCTCTGAAAGCGTTGGAGCCGATTGAGGTGACGGATTTGGGAATTACAACAGTTTTAAGGTTAGTACAGTACCAGAAGGCACCTGAACCGATTTTTGTTACCTTTTCGGGAATTATCACCTTGGTAAGTCCCGTACATTCGTTGAATGCGGCCTTGCCGATTGTTGTTACGGTTGAGGGAATGGTAACTGAGGTCATTGTTTTAACGCTCCAGAAAGCCTCGTCTCCGATTTTTTTAACCGTTGCATTTCCAACCTTTGAGGGGATTTTAACCGATTTTGCCGTGCCTGTGTATTCCTTAACGGTAGCTGTTGTGCCTTTTACGGAATAAACAAAGCCGTTTGATTTAACATCCTTTGCTGAAGCTCCGAATATGAAAAGTGTCATAAGGCACACAAAAGTGCACAGGAAAAGCAGTACTTTTGAAATATTTCTTTTCATAGTATAGTCCTCCATTCTGATTCTGTATTTATATTATCATATCTTTATATAAAATACAATTATATAAAGAAAAATTTTTAAAAAATATCACAATGTTAACAAATCCTTGTCACACTGCTTTTAGAGCCTATCACGGTATTGAGAAATCTGTGTGAAAAAAGAAAAAGAGACGGAAATCAAATTCCGTCTCATAAATTTTCAGGTCAATTATTTTGAAGCGTTAAGCTTTGAAACAAGAGCTGACTTTTTTCTTGCAGCGTTGTTTTTGTGAAGAAGACCCTTAGCAGCTGCCTGATCAATCTTCTTAACTGCGAGAGTAACAAGAACTTCCTTGTCTTCTGCGTTTGCTTCAATAGCAGCGTTTGCCTTCTTAAGAGCTGTCTTAAGAGCGGAGTTAGCTGACTTATTACGAGCCTGCTTTGTTGCGTTAACGAGAACACGCTTTTTAGCTGATTTAATGTTGGCCACGATTTACACCTCCTACTAATCTTGTGTCATGCAGAGCATATCATAACATCTTTTTTAAGAAATTTCAAGATATTTTTGCAAATTTGGATATACTTTTTTGAAAGCGACAACAATACTAACACATTATTGTGCAAAAAGCAATACTTTGAGGTGAAAAAAATGAATTTTCGTACAGATCTTGCTCTTGAAAGGCACGAGTTGTCAGCTGAAAAGGATGAAGACGGAATCAGCTTTGAAAAGTTCAGTGAAAAGGGTATTACTGTTTCAAGAATAGAAATAACCAACGCTAACGGAGAACGGGTGATGGAAAAGCCGAAGGGCAGGTATATTACCCTTGAAATGCCTTTTCTGAAAAGCAGTGCAGATATACTTTCTCCTGAGGCGGAAATTCTTGCAAGGGAGATAAAATCCCTTTTGCCCGATGAGGGTACGGTTCTTGTTGCAGGATTGGGAAATGACAGAATAACTCCCGATGCGTTGGGACCGGAATGTATAGAAAAACTGCTTGCAACAAGGCATATAAGTCCTGAAATTGCAAAATCCATAGGCTTTTCCCACCTGCGTTCCGTTGCGGGGATAATACCGGGAGTTCTCGGTAACATGGGTATTGAAACGGCGGAAATTCTTGAAGGTATCACTTCAAAAATAAAGCCGTCAGCACTTATTGTAATTGATGCCCTTGCATCAAGAAGCCTTGAAAGGCTCGGAACAACAATTCAGATGTGTGATACGGGCGTATCGCCGGGTGCGGGGGTCGGAAATAAAAGAAGCCGTATTGATAAGGAAAGTATGGGTATTCCTGTTATAGCAATAGGAGTTCCCACCGTAGTTGACGGTGTTACAATGGCTCTTGATATTCTGGAAAATGCAGGTATTGATATTGAAAAAGCCATAGATGAAGATAAATTGCTGTCTCAGAGCAATGTTATGGTGACCCCTAAGGAGATTGACAATGTAATAAGCCGTGCTGCCTGCTTTATTGCTCTTGGGATCAACAAAGCACTTCAGCCTCATATACCCTGTGAAGACCTTGTTGCCATAGTCGGATGACGGTAATTTTTTTATATTCAGCCGAATAAAATATAAGAAAGCATTATAAAAAAAGGATGGATTAAAATGAACACGAAAAAAGCAACCTTTATCAGAATCACTGCTTTCGTTTTATTCATTGCGACATCGGCAGGACTTGTTACGGTTTTTAAGGAGCCCTTCCGTCATCTGTGCACTGAAATTGTTGTTCTTGCAGCAAAAAGCTACCTTCCCGTATACAGCTTTTTATCAGAAGGTGATGAAAATATAACCGCTGATACATCTGCTCAGGATGTCTCTGTTTCCCAAGCGGTAACGGTCAGCACCACGGAAGAATCTGTCACGGTACAGAAGGTGAATAAGCAAGTCGGATTGACGGATTCACTTACCGTGACCGATAAGGATATAAAGGAGCTCATTGAAAAAGCAAAGAAAACCTCTGCCGATCACATAAAGGACGGGGATATTTCAGAATATAAATATGTGAACGACTCAGTAACGGATTCCTTCGGTCGGGTAAAGGTGAAAAACACAAACAAAACGGGTATAGATATTGAAAAAAAGCTTAAGGAAAAGCCTGATCTCAGTGTAAGCAAGGAAAAGCCTTCCGTACTTATTTTTCATTCCCACACCACGGAAACCTATCAGCTTCTTGACAGAGGCTTTTATGAAACCGGCTTTATGACACGAAGTAACGATAACGGCAGGAATATGGTAAGGGTTGGCAAGGCAATAGCCGGGCAGATTGAAAAGGCAGGCTTCAGGGTTATTCACGACACTTCTGTTTACGACAGTAAATATTCAGGTGCTTACAGCCGTTCGAGAAAGGGTGCCGAGGAAGCTTTGAAAAAATATCCGTCAATTCAGGTTGTGCTTGATATTCACCGTGATGCCATTCAGCGTACCGACGGCACCAAAATAAAGCCCACAGCTAAAATTAACGGTAAAAAAGCAGCTCAGATTATGATAATAAGCGGCTGTCAGGAGGAGGGCAACGGAATAACAAACCTGCCCGACTGGAAATACAACCTTACCTTTGCCGTGCACCTTCAGGATAAATTAGAAGAGCTTTTTGAGGGCATAACAAGACCCTTGTATTTCTGCCCGAGAAGCTACAATATGAACCTTACCCACTGCTCTCTGCTTGTTGAGGTAGGCTCCGATGCAAACACCCTTGAAGAAGCGGTTTATACGGGCAAATGTATAGGCGTTGCCGTGAGTGAAATTTTAAAGAAATATGAGGAGTAAATTTATGAATAAAGAAATGAAGCGCCTTTTAAGGGGATTTTTTCTTTCCTGTACGATTATTTCCTGCTCTCTTTTGCTTTTTTGCGGAAGTGTGACCGCTGCGCAGAGAACGGCATATAACACTTACCTTAAGGAATATGCCGTTCTGAGTATGGTAAGTCAGGGTGAGACGGTAAAAATGAAGGGCTTTAATGAGGATGTAGTATTTGATTTTCCTTCAAAGCATGAGTGGGAAAAGGCTAAAAGATACCTCAGACTCACACCCTTTGCCTGTGCGGTGTTTTTTTATGAATCCGCTGTCAACTTAGTTCAGGAAATTGCAGAGAATGTATTGACATAAGTGAAAAATAGTGATAAAATTACCCAAACCGAATATTTCATTTATGATAGAGGCGCAATTCATCATCAGTAGCTTTCGGTATCAAGGAGCGGCGCAGGCTCTGCCGGGAAGGAAAGGGATGGTTGCCGAAGGGGGTCAGGCGAAAGGCTCAGCTGGGCGGTTAAAATAATATTTAACCGACTGTCGCATTTGCGGAGTGCTATTATAATTGTAAAATAACAGCAGTATAGCTGTAATTTGCAGATATTTTAACACTCGATGCAATGTGTCGGGTGTTTTCTTATAGCAAGTGATGATAATTGAATTTTCGGAAATTTAATCATAAAGGAGTAATTTAAATGACCAGAAAACCTATTTTTGAAGGAGCAGCATCAGCTCTTGTAACACCTATGAACGAAAACGGTGTTGACTATGAAAGCTTCAGAAAGCTTATTGAATGGCAGATTGAAGAGGGAATTGACGCCCTTGTAATTGCAGGTACATCAGGTGAAGGCTCAACCCTTACCGACGAAGAGCACAAGGAGGTACTCCGTTTCTCCGTTGAGGTTACTAAGGGTAGAGTTCCCGTTATTGCAGGTACCGGCTCAAACGATACCGCATATGCAATTGAGCTTACAAAATATGCCTGCGAGGTAGGCTGTGACGCTATGCTTGTTGTAACACCCTACTATAACAAGGCTACCCAGAAGGGTCTTATCAAAATGTTCACCGAAATTGCCGATGCAAGCACAAAGCCCGTTATTCTTTATAATGTGCCTTCAAGAACCGGTGTTAACATTGAACCTGCTACATATGCAGTTCTTGCTGAGCACCCCATGATTCAGGGTATCAAGGAGGCCAACGGTGCAATTGACAAGATTGTTGAAACAATGTCTCTTGTTGGCGATAAGCTTGACCTTTATTCAGGTAACGACGATCAGATTATCCCCGTAATGTCCGTAGGCGGCAAGGGTGTAATCTCCGTTCTTTCAAACGTGCTTCCCAAGGAAACCTCAGAAATGTGCCACAAGTTCCTTGACGGCGACATAAAGGGTGCGGCTGAAATGCAGTTTAAGTTCTTCCCTCTTGTGAAGGCTCTTTTCTGCGAGGTTAACCCCATTCCCGCAAAGGCAGCAATGGCAGCTCTCGGCTTCTGCGAGGACTATGTAAGATCTCCTCTTACCGTTATGGAGGACGACCACAAGGCAGTTCTTCTTTCAGAAATGCGTAAGCTCGGCCTTGATGTATAATCGGGACTTAAAGTATAAACAAGGTGATATAAATGAAATTTATCGTTAACGGCGCAGGCGGTGCCATGGGTAAGGTTCTTTGCGACATTATTGAAAACAGTGAAAAGCACGAAACCGTTGCTTTCTGCAGTATGGAATATACTACCGACAAGGAAAGACTTATTTACTCTAACATAAAAGAATACGAGGGTGAAGCCGATTGTATTATCGACTTTTCCCACCACAGTGCAACAAAGGATGTTACGGAATATGCCGTTGAGAAAAAAATTCCCCTTGTTGTTGCAACAACCGGTCAGACGGAAGAAGAAAAAAAGATGATTGAGGCGGCAGCAAAAAAGATACCTCTTTTCTGCAGTGCCAATATGTCCTTTGGTGTTGCTATTCTTTCCTGCCTTGCAAAAATTGTTGCAAAGGCAATACCTGACTGCGACATTGAAATTATTGAAAAGCACCATAACAGAAAGCTTGACGTACCCAGCGGAACAGCTCTTTTACTTGCTGATTCAATCAAAAGCGTTAAGGATGAATGTGAATACAACATCGGACGCCACGAAAACGGTAAAAGAACGAAAACGGAAATCGGTATTCATGCCGTGAGAATGGGTAACGAGGTCGGCACTCACGAGGTGATTTTTGCAACCAATTCTCAGGTTATTACCCTTAAGCACGAGGCTGAAAACAGAGGACTTTTTGCCGAGGGTGCAATAACCGCCGCCGAATTTCTTAAGGGAAAAGAAGCAGGCTACTATAATATGGACGATATCCTTGAATGAGGTGAGACAATATGAACATAGGCATTTACGGCTACGGTAACCTTGGCAGAGGTGTTGAGGATGCCATTAAAAGAAACAGTGATATGAAGCTTGTTGCAGTGTTTACAAGGCGTGACCCTTCATCACTTAAAATTAACACAGAAAATGTGCCCGTTGTATCGGTTGACGATATAGAAAGCTGGAAGGAAAAAATAGATGTTCTTATTATCTGTGGCGGCAGTGCAACGGATTTACCTGAGATGACACCGTCTCTTTCAAAACACTTCAATGTTATTGATTCCTATGATAACCATTCTCAGATTCCCGTGCATTTTTCCAATGTTGATAAATCAGCAAAGCAGAGCGGAAAGGTTGCCCTTATTTCCTGCGGATGGGACCCGGGAATGTTCTCTCTTAACCGTCTTTATGCGTCGGCAATTCTTCCCGACGGAAACGACTACACCTTCTGGGGTAAGGGCGTTTCTCAGGGACACTCCGATGCAATCAGAAGAATTGAGGGCGTGATTGATGCCCGTCAGTATACTGTTCCCGTAGCAGATGCGATGAACCGAGTGCGTCAGGGTGAAGCTCCCGAATTTACTGCAAGGGACAAGCATAAAAGAGAGTGCTTTGTTGTTATTGAAGAGGGTGCTGACGAAGATAAAATCCGCAAAGAGATTGTTAATATGCCCGCTTATTTTGAGCCCTATGACACAACGGTTACCTTCATTACAATGGAAGAAATGAAGAAAAATCACGCTGAGCTTACTCACGGAGGAAGTGTTATCCGCACAGGTTTCACAGGTGACGGAAACTCACACTGTCAGGTGATAGAATACAGCCTTAAGCTTGATTCCAATCCCGAATTTACGGGTAGTGTACTTACCTGTTATGCAAGAGCCGTTTTCAGAATGGCACAAAGAGGGGAGAAGGGCTGCAAAACAGTTTTTGACATTGCTCCCGCAGACCTTACCTCTTACAGCAAGGAAGAATTACTTGCTCATATGCTGTAAAAATAAATTCATCAGGAAAGACAGAGAAAAATTATGTTATGTGAAAATATAGGAGTAAAGGGTAATCATCTTACCTTTGCAGGTGTTGACACAGTGGCTCTTGCCGAAAGGTACGGCACCCCTTTGTACCTTATGGATGAAAACAGAATCCGTAATAATTGTCGCGTATATATTAAGGCAATGAAGGAGCATTTCGGTGAAAGCAGCTTCCCTTGTTATGCAAGTAAGGCGGCATCCTTTAAAAGAATATACGAGATTATGAAGGAAGAGGGAATGGGTGTTGACCTGGTTTCTCCCGGTGAAATCTATACTGCCGTAAAGGCAGGCTTCACTATGGAAAAATCCTTTTTCCACGGCAATAACAAAACTGATGCCGACATTGCCTTCGCAATGGATTCGGGTGTAGGCTATTTTGTTGTTGATAATATGTATGAATTCAGGGCAATTGATGCTGAGGCAGGCAGAAGAGGTGTAGTTCAGAAGGTTATTCTTCGTCTGACCCCCGGTATTGATCCTCACACCTATGCTGCCGTTGCCACAGGTAAGGTGGATTCCAAATTCGGTATTGCTATTGAAACAGGGCAGGCCGAGGATTTTGTTAAGCAGACTATTGACTGCAAAAATGTTGAAATCGTCGGCTATCATTGCCATGTAGGGTCACAGGTTTTTGACAGTGAGGGCGATGTTTACCTTGATGCTGCAAGGATTATGACTGAATTCGGCTGTGAGATGCAGAATAAATACGGTGTTGAATTCAGAATGCTCAATATGGGTGGCGGCTTCGGTGTAAGATATA
>JAXJQQ010000065.1:0-13104 GCA_036311065.1 Acutalibacteraceae bacterium
AAAAACTACAGGAGCTGACTTTTTTAGTCAGCTCCCTTTCTTTGTATTATGCAGTAAAAATTTTTACATGCTTTGCTCTTGTTTTATTCGTTCTCTTTCTGCCTGAATTTCGGCTTTCATTTCTTTTATAAGCTCTGCGAGGATTGTTTCACATTCTTCTCTTGTTTGGGCGTAAATGTTCCTTGAAACTCGTTTACCGTTTGGCAGTCTGGTGTTCGAATCACCTCACTCCGACCATAACACCATAGGTGTGTTGATACGAAAAGGTTGCAAGTTGTATTGTGACCTTTTCTTTTTTATATTATTATCTCTATTGTGTAAGCTTTGCAATTCAAATTGTTGATTATTGTTTTTTTATGTGTTATACTGTCATTATCACACGAAAAGAAGATGATAAAATGAATGCTAATCAGAGATCACTTGCCAAAAAAGCTCAGGAAGAAACACTCAATACATTAAAACAGATTGATGATAATGTGTGGATTATGAACTATAAATGTTCATACGGTCTTGATGGCATTTTAGAACAAGGTACAAAAGGAATTATGGATGCTGTTAAGTTTTTACAGAAAGAAGTTAAATTTCCTAATCTTGTGCCAAATCCTGACAAAGACGGTTTTGCTTGTTCTACATACAATGCAAAAACACCTGACGGTGACTATATTTTAGGTAGAAACTTCGACTACAAGGCTGCACCTTGTCTTGTGTGCTGGACTGCACCTGAAAATGGCTACAAGAGTATGTCCGTTGTTGACACAACATTCTTTATCCACGGAACAAAATATTTCCCTATGTCAAAGGCTAAAAACCATCTTCGTGCTTTAGCTTCCCCTTACACATCGATGGACGGAATAAATGAAAAGGGATTTTCAATTGCTGTGCTTGAAATCAAATCGAAGGCAACAAAACAGAATACAGGCAAAAAGCCTATAATCACAACAGTTGCAATACGTGCTGCTCTTGACAAATGTGCTACTGTACAAGAAGGTATTGAGCTTTTCGCATCGTACGATATGCAGGATTTATTAGGTATTAACTATCACTATCAACTTGCTGATGCTCAGGGTAACAGTGCAATTATCGAATATGTTGATAACAAAATGGTTGTAATCAGTCAGGAAGAGGGTAAAGAAAACCTTATGCTCACAAACTACTTCCTTACTCCTGGTGGTGATAATCACGATGGTCGTGGTTATGACCGTTACGAAAAAATCGAAACAACTCTTAACGCAAATAATGGTACACTCACAGAAGATGAGGCTATGAAGCTTCTTTCAGAAGTTACTCTTTTTTATAAGCACAAGACACTTAAGCATCAGGTTATTACTCTTTGGAGTTCAGTATATAACTGCAATGAAAAATCAATGCTCATGTGTGCAGGTATGGATTATAACACTAAATATAAATTCTATGTTGACAAGCCTTGCGAAGTAATTAAGGTTAAATAATAACAAATCAAAAAAATTCCCTCGTGTGAGGGAATTTTTCTTTTGTACAAATTATGCTTCTTTGATTACATATCTATAAAAATCAACTGCAGGAGCAAGTGTAGAAATATCAACATTCTCATCTATAGCGTGGATACTGTCAAGTTGTTGGTCATTAATGAGAAATGGCACAAAACGAATACAGTTATCACTAACTCTATTGAAATATCTGCTATCTGTTGCAGCATTCATAATATATGGAACAGGTTTGTAATCAGGGAAAACTGTATTAACTGCTTTTTCAATAAAATTGAACGCCTCTCCCATGTAATCAGTAATTCCCGATTCTATTCCGTCGTCAGTAATCACTGTTTCAATATCATATTTCTTTGCAAGCGCTGTAATAGCATCTATACTTGCTTTCTTGCCCTGATGATGTGAAGCACGCATATTGCCGATTACCCAAGCCTCTTGTGGAATAACATTTGAGCCATCACTGCCTTTGCTCATTGTGAATGCAAGAGTTGTACGAAGAAGTGCTGCACCTGATGGTGAAATCATTGGCATAACCTTTTTAAGTACAGGCTCAAAAACATTTACATTTCCACAAGCTACTTTCATAACGCCACTCATTGTAGGTGCAAAACGAGAAAGAGTTTCTTTAACCGTGTCGGACATTTTAACCTCAAAGCATTCTGCCTTTTCTGCCTCACAAATAAACTGAGCAAGTCGTGCAATAGGAGTATTTTTACCTGGAGCTGATGCATGACCACCATTTGACTTTGCGATAAATTTAAGGTCAATACAAGCCTTTTCACCAACACCAATCATAGCAAAAGTGCCTTTAGCTCCACCGATTGGGTCATATTTAATCATGCCACCTTCATCAAGCACAAAATGGAGTTCTATGTTGCGTTCTTGTAATATGCGGGAAATAGCATCGCAACCTGCACCATCTGTTTCTTCATTACAAGAACTTACAAAAAATGTATCTCTCTTTGGTGTAAATCCCTCTTCAATCAACTCTTCTGCAGCTTGAAGCATCATTGCAAGACCACCCTTTGTGTCAAGAGTCCCTCTACCCCATACTCTGCCATCTTCAATTTCACCTGAAAATGCAGGGTGAGTCCACTCGCCACTTGCCTCAACAACATCGTGGTGATTCATAAGCATAATTGGTTTTAAAGAAGAGTCTGTTCCTTTCCATTTAAGCAAAAGACTGCCCTCAAATTCTTCACATTCAACTGTATTGAAAACATTAGGAAAAGTCTCACGAAGTACTTTGTGAAATTCTAAGAATTTTGTAATATCCTGACTCTCTCTCGATGAAATAGTTTCAATCTTAATAAGTTTAGAAAGCATTTCAGCATATTGCATTGAACGATTGTCACCCATTTTTTTACATCTCCTGAAAAATAATGTAAATTATACCACATATTCAAGATAAAATAAAGTCCAGTTTATCAGTTCGACTCCTGTCATGACCACCATAAAAACAAAGTCAGGAAACACTAGGTGTTCCCTGGCTTTTTTCTTTGTTCTGTATGGGTTTGTGGATTCTCGGAAAATTAATCAAATTGAGAAAGTGACGGTTCACCCTATAACCTTTACGGCGGCAAACCGTCGGCAAAACCGACGGCGGAGAGATTATTCACAAAAATCCAATTTCTAACTCTACGCTAGGTAATAGTCAGGAATTTTTGTATCTATTGCGTTTCAAGACACGGTGTTTTTAGTTAATTCTTATCGCTCTAAACCGTTAAGAATTAACTTTTGTCGAATGGATTTAGTTTTTATTATGTATTGTCGTTTAAGAAAAATTGAACGGAAAATATGTGATTTTTATCGGTTTAGACTGCACTTTGAAGATTGTAAAAATTGCATTATTTAAGTTACCAAATCGGTTTTTGCTCTTTTTCGTTTTTAAAAGGTTTATAATATTCAATTATATATTAGTTTTATCCAAACAACTCTCTGTATTGAACAGGGTAATATCCTGTGTGTTGTTTAAAACGTCTTATGAAATTCGGATAGTCGTTGAATCCGCATTCCGTGCATATCTGCAGCACGGTCATGTCTGTGTGCTCAAGCAGTTTTTTTGCATATTCAAAGCGCATATTGTTCAGATAAACTTTGAAGTTTATTCCTTTTTCTGCCTTGAATAGCCGTGAAAAATATGTGGGTGCAAGTGCAACCTCGTTGGCAACATCTTCAAGTTTAAGCTCATTTCTGAAATTGTTGAGAACATATAACTCCGCTTTGTTTATTGCGGAAAGTTCCCTGATTGGTTCGTCATCTGAAGTTTCCTTTTTAAGTTTTGCAATAATGGCGTTGAGCAACATTTCGGAAAAATCCTTATCATTTATATTGTTGCAGAGTTCGTTAAGCAAAACTTCAAAGCAAAGTTTGGTTTCTCCGCTTACTTTCAGAAACACCGGCGAGTTTTTTGTGAGGCTCTGCAGAAAAGTCTGATTGCAGATATCGCCCGAGAACATAACATTATAAAGTTCGGCATCCTTGATATCCACATAGTGAAAGTCAAGCGGAGTCAAGAAAAACAAATTGCCCGGTTCTATTTCATATTCGGTTCCGTCAACCGTATATGTACCGTTGCCCGAAACAATAAACTCCAGCTCATAAAAATCGTGAAAATGCGTTTCTATAAAAGTGTTTTCTTGCTTTTTGGTTGCACTGAGGTAGCCGTTTTCTATAAATCTGCTCTTTGTATATTTCTGCATAAGCCCACTTCCTTTTGCTCTATTTTAACTTGTCTGATAATAAAAATCAATACAAAGGCAAAAAAAGACAATGCAGGATTCTGACATGCAAAGTATAATAAAATCATAATCAATGGAACGTATTAGACAGGAGGTGTCAGTTATTAAATTTATTGGTATCGACATTGGCGGAACCAAATGCGCAGTGGTTTCGGGCAATGATGCGGGTGAAGTTATACAAAAGGAAAAAATCCCAACAAAGGATTGCAAAAACACTATTGATAAGATAATCAAAATTGCAAAAACAATGGGCAAATGTGATGCTATAGGTATAAGTTGCGGAGGCCCGTTGGACTCTAAAAACGGAATAATAAAATCACCGCCTAATCTTCCCGGATGGGATAATATTAAAATAGTAGATGTGCTAAAAAACGAATTCAATGTTCCTGTCTTTTTAAGAAATGATGCAGATGCATGCAGTCTTGCAGAATGGAAATTCGGAGCAGGAAGAGGGACACAGAATATGATATTTCTTACTTTTGGCACGGGTCTTGGTGCGGGACTCATCTTGAATGGCAAACTGTACACCGGTGCTTGTGATATGGCAGGCGAAGTAGGTCATATAAGGCTTTCTGATTATGGACCGGTCGGTTACGGAAAAGCAGGTTCATTTGAAGGATTCTGTTCCGGCGGCGGTATAGCTCAAATAGGAAAAACCATTGCAAAAGAAAACCAACAAATGGGCCATCCTGTAAGTTTTTCGGGTGATGAAATAACAGCCAAATCTATCGCTGATATCGCTATATTAGGCGATGAAAGTGCATTGGAAGTATACAAGCAGTGTGCACATATGTTAGGTCGAGGTCTTTCAGTGCTGATTGATATACTCAACCCCGAAAAGATAATTCTTGGAAGCATATTTCAACGCAGCGAAGAATTATTACGAGCAGAAATGGAAAAGGTTATTGCAAAAGAAACTCTTCCTCAATCGCGCAATGTTTGCAAAATAGTTCCTGCAGAGCTTGGTGAATCACTTGGAGATGTTGCTGCTTTGTGTGTAGCGGTTTGCGGAATAAAAGGAGAAATATGAATGGAAAAGCTAATGGTACGCTATCCTGCTCTTAAGTCCTGCGAGAGTAAAATTAAAAATACTCTTGAACTTATGATAAAAACATACGAACAAGGCGGAAAGATACTTATATGCGGCAACGGGGGCAGTGCGGCAGATTGTGAACATATTGTAGGCGAACTCATGAAAGGTTTTCATTTGAAGCGACCTGTTTCCGATGAACGCATACCGGAAGAACTCCGCAAAGGTTTGCAAGGAGCTTTACCGGCAATATCTTTACCAAGCCAGATATCCGTGCTCTCCGCTTATGTTAATGATGCAGATCCTGAGATGATGTATGCACAGCTTGTATATGGATACGCATGCAAAAATGATCTTGTTATAGGTATTTCAACTTCAGGGAATTCTGCAAATATAATCAATGCCCTGACCGTTGCAAAATCACTTGGCGTAAAGACCGTTGCTTTGACAGGTGAAAAGCCAAGCAAATTGATGGAGCTGTGCGATGTTACAATAAATGTTCCGAGCTGCGAAACTTATGAAGTGCAGGAATATCACTTGCCTGTTTATCACTATCTGTGTGCATCTCTTGAAAAACATTTTTTCTCAAAATAAAAATGAATTCATAAAAAGGAGATTGAAAGATGAAGAAAAAGTTCCACCTCATTGCAAACGCTCACCTTGACCCCGTCTGGCAATGGCGTGTCCCTGAAGGACTGTCGCTTGTTAAATCCACTTTTCGCTCCGCACTTGACAGAATGAACGAATTTCCCGATTACACATTCACAAGTGCATGTGCAAGCTACTATAAATGGATAAAACTCAACGAGCCTGAAATGTTCGAAGAAATAAAGCAAAGAGTAAAAGAAGGCAGATGGGCAATTGTTGGCGGTATGTGGGTGCAACCCGATTGCAACATTCCGTCGGGTGAGGCATTCTGCCGTCACATGCTCTATTCACAAAAGTTTTTCAAAGAGAATTTCGGATTCATCGTAAAAACGGGATACAATGTTGACTCATTCGGACATAACGGTATGTTGCCTCAGCTGCTGAAAAAATCAGGAATAGACAATTACATTTATCAGCGACCTGACAACCGTACAGAAAAACCTAATCTTCCGTTTGATGATCTGCATTATTGGCAAAGCCCTGACGGAAGTGTTATCAATGCTTTCCGTGTTCCTGACGGATACGGCGGAGATGTTCACGAGCAGCGCCTTGTTGACCACTATTACAACAAAAATCAGCCGATGATGGTGCTTTTCGGTGTCGGTAATCACGGTGGCGGACCTTCAAAGGAGCACCTTAAAAACGCTGAAAAGCTTATCTGTAACGGTGATTTCAAATATTCCACCCCCGATACTTATTTTGAAGAAGCACAGGGCACTGAAATGCCGCTTGTAAACGAGGATTTGCAGCACCACGCAAGCGGTTGCTACAGCGCAAACAGCAGAATTAAAAACATCAACCGCAGGGCAGAAACAGAGCTTGTAACGGCTGAAAAACTGGATGTTCTTGCTAATATAATGACGGGTTCTGCTTTGCATAACAAGCAGATTGAAGCCGCATGGGAACGGGTTATGTTCAATCAGTTCCACGATATCCTTGCTGGCTGTTCAGTAAAAGAAGCATATTTTGATGCAGAAAATTCTTACGGTTACGCTCGTGAAACAGCTCTTGATGTAAACACCTTTGCTGCACAGCGTATAACTTGGAGAATCAAGACTACCGATTTTCTTGACGCTGACGATTCTGAAATGAGAGGCAGAATGTGGTATAAAGAGGGCGAAGGCTCACCAATGGTTGTGTTTAACCCTCATTCTTTTGCTGTTAAATCTATTGCGCAGTTCGGTTCGCAGTACATTTCAAAGGTTCTTGATTCAAAGGGTAATGAAGTCCCGTTCCAGCTTGTGCGTGCTTCATATACCGACGGTGAGCATCTTTACAAGTGCATTTTTGAAGCAGATGTTCCTGCTTACGGTTACGCTGTATATTATCTTTATCACAAAGAAAACAACGATGAAAAATCCTTCGAGTCACATCTTACTGCAACAGAAAACAGCCTTGAAAACAGTAAGGTCAGATTTGTTTTTGATAAAGAAACAGGTGCAGTTTCTTCTTGTATATTAAAAGAAAGCAACACCGAATTTGCCGAAGGTCTGCTTGGCAGAGCAGTTGTTTGCGACGATTTTGCCAACGATACATGGGGACACAGAGTTTTTGATTATAATATTGATATAGGTCAGTTTGGCGAAGGTACTCTTGAGATTGTTGAAAACGGTCCTGTCAGGGTAACCGTCAAATCCGTTGTAAAATACGGCAATTCCGTACTGACAAGATACTACTCGCTTTATGACGATAGCGATAAGCTTACAGTCAGAACAGTTCTTGATCTTGATGAGCAGTATAAATCCGTCAAGCTTTCGTTCAAAGCGGATGTAAACAATTCAACCGTCACATATTCCATGCCTTATGGCTTTATTGAAAAGGATGCAAACGGTCAGGAAGAGCCTTCACACGCATGGTGCGATATATGCGATGAAACTGGTAAGGGTCTCGGACTTCTGAACACAGGCAAATACAGTTTCTGTTCAATCGGTAATGATCTGCGTATGATGATTGCACGAAGCTGTGCATACCTTGACCACTTCGGTCAGCATATGCGTGACGGTGAAATGGAATTTCTTGATAAGGGCGAGCAGGAATTTACCTATGAAATCGTTCCTCATATTCAGAAGGTCAATTCCGAACTATTCAAAGCATCGGAAGTTCTTAACAATCCGCTTCAGACACATCAGGAAACACACCACGGCGGAAATCTACCTCAGATTTATTCTGCACTTGACGTTGATAAAGAAAATATTGTTGTCACTTCAATCAAGTCTGCAGAAAACGGCAACGGTATCATCATGCGTATTGTTGAAACAAACGGCACCGCAACCGATGCTACGGTTGATTTCACCGCTCTTAACACAAAATTCTCAATGAGCTGGAAACCGCAGGAAATCAAAACTGTCAGAATTATGCCTGACGGAAAAGTTACCGAATGTATGATAACCGAATAAAAGCAAACAAGCCCACTGACAATGAGTCAACGGGCTTGTTTGCTTTTATTTTGATTTTTATTTGTTACAGCATAATTACAACAGAATCAGCTGAGAACCGTCTTTTTCAACATAATTCTTTTGAACACCGAGTTCGTCCATCCATGCACGAACCTCCAATGTTTGAAGGTTACCGTTTCTGTTGTCCCATACCCATGAAGGCGTTTGCCATAGGTTGTCCAACCCGGTGCAAAAATAAAATCACCGATTCTTTTTCCGTTGATATATGCTTCATAAGAGCCGAGCGCAGAACAGAAAAGTGTTGCCTTACCGATTGCTTTTTCGGGCTTTATAGCCTTGATGAAAACGGGAACGACTGTACCGAAATCTGCATTTTCTTTAATGAATTTTGCGTTTTTAATCGTATTCATTTAATCACCTGTATTTTTAAACTGATGTTGATTTTTATTGATATTGATAATATAATTATTTGTGTTGAATTTTATTTCACTACGCTTGATTGTTTATTGCAATAAAAAACAATGGCATAGCAAAAAAAGACAATAATAAAACAAAAATAAACAATGAAATGTTTTGTTCCAAAAGCTACAATAAAACAAAAAACCTATGCAAAAAACAAGGAGTGATACCTATGGTAGAACAAATGATTGACAAAAATTTATGGCTGTACCGTAACAGAGCGATTATGGAAACGTTCCCCATTGATGCATGGCAGTACAGAATTTTTGATTATGCGGACAGGGAAACATATATTCCTCTTACAGATTGGGCAGATTATACTGATACCATTACATTCTGCGACCATAAAACATGTATGATGAAAACTGTATTCACACCTAAAAAGCCGCAGGAACACCAGTCAGCTTATCTTGAACTGAGATTGCCCTGCAACTGCGAAGCATTTGTTTCAATTGACGGAAAACGCTTTGCAGGTGTTGACAACGGTGAACAACGCTGCAGGGTTTACCTTGAAGACTCAATGTACGACAGAGAAATTGCCATTGAGCTTGAAATATATGCCTGTACCTTCTGCAATGATGAAAGAATGGTAAGACCTGTTGAAAATCCTCAGTATGTTATTGCAGATAAAGCAATTGCAGATTTTTCATATACTATGGATTTTGTCCGTGACCTTATAAAGTACATCAAGAATGATTACACGAAAGCCAAGGTCAACACTTTGTTTGAAAATACAATCCGTAAAAGCGACAATTCCCTTGACTACACCCAATTTCTTGAAAATATTATCGCAATTCACAAGGAATTGCTTGACGGATTAAAAGAATTGAAGCTGTCAAACGATGACTGTATCGTTGACTGCGTTGCTTCTACTCATATTGACGTTGCGTGGCTGTGGCGTTTCAAGGATACAATCCGCAAATCAGGCCGTTCTGCACTTAATCAGCTCCGACTTATGGACAGATACGATGAATTTGAGTTTTCGCTTTCACAGCCCTCGGTCTATAACTATATCAAGGAAGTTTATCCTGATGTTTTTGAGCAAATCCGTCAGCGTGTGAAGGAAGATAAATGGCGTCTTGTAGGCCCTATGTGGGTTGAATCAGACCTTAATATTTCAGGTGCAGAATCACTTGTAAGAGAGTTTCTTTACGGACATCAGTTCTTCAAAGAAGAATTCGGCAAAACAAGTGATGTCTGCTGGATTCCCGATTCTTTCGGTTTTCCCGCATCACTTCCGCAGATTTTCACAAAATGCGGAATGAAAAGCTTCTACACAACCAAGGTGCGTTGGCAGAATGCCAATGAATTTCCCTATAATGCTTTTATCTGGGAAGGTATTGATGGAAGTAATCTTTACGCAACAGTACCTATCACAAAAGATTGCTACAACAACTCAATTGACTGTGAAAATATCAGCCTTGTTTCAGATAAGCTTCAGCAAAAAGAAACATGGGACCACGTTCTTCTGTCCTATGGCTACGGTGACGGCGGTGGCGGTGTAACCGATGAAATGCTTAAGAATTACCGTCTGCTTCAGACAGTTCCCGGTATGCCTGAGGTAAAAATCAGAAAAGCAGAGGACTATTTCACTGAACTTGACAAAAAGCGTGAAAATCTTCCTGTGTGGAAAGGGGAGCTCTCGGTCGAAACACATCAGGGCACATATACAACTATTGCCGATGTAAAACGCAACAACCGTTACATTGAAATGGCATTTCGCAGACTTGACTTGCTTTCAGTTCTTGCAAAGCTCAAGGGTAAGGATGCAGGATATGATGAAATTGTAAAGCATTGGAAGGATCTGCTTCTTTGCCAGTTCCACGATGTTCTTCCCGGCAGCTCTATAGATACAGTTTATGATGATGCAGAAAAAATCTACAAAGAGCTTTTTGTATTCGCAGAGAAAAAAGAAAAAGAGCTTGTCACTGATACTCTTTGCGATGATGCACAGGACAAGGTTACAGTTTATAACCCAAACTCATTTGTCGGCAGTGCATACGTAAAGGTTGACAAAAAGTATGAAAGCTGTGCACTTACGGACGGAGAAAACACATCAAATGTTATTACAGATGCAGACGGTAACTGTATTTTATATGTAAAAAATCTTGCAGGCTTCAGTGCAAGAACATATCACAAAACTTCAGTTGTACATACTGAAAAAGCAATTACAGCAAACAAGGAAAACGGAAAAATCAGCATTGAAACGCCCTTCTTTACATTCATTATCCGTGAGGACGGTACTCTCGGCGATTTCTATGACAAGCGTGCAGATAGGTTTGTCGGTGACAACCTTAACAACCTTGTTACATATAAGGACGGTCCCGAGCATGAGGATGCATGGAATATTGATGACGGATACAAAATGCGTCCTGTTGATATGAATTGGCAGAATGAAATTACGCTTGTTGATATAAATGACGAGCGTGTGACGGTAAGGGTTACTAAAAAGCATAACAACACCGTTCTTACTCAGGATATTATTGCGTATGCAAACATTACAAGGGTTGACGTAGTTTCTCACGTTGATTGGCAGGAAAAATATAAAATTCTTCAGGCATCTTTCCCTGTAAATGTGGTTTCTGCTTATGCAAGCTACGAAATTGCTTACGGCATTACAAAACGTAACACCCATCCGAACACACCTGCCGAAAAATGGAAGCACGAATTTGCTGCTCACCGTTTCACAGATTTGTCAGATGATGTTTACGGTGTTGCAATTATCAACGACTGCAAATACGGTCACAATGTTATTGACAACGATATGACTATAACTCTTATGCGCAACGTTGACAATCCTACACGCTTCCGTGATACAGGTGAACACGATTTTGCATATTCAATCTATCCTCATATGGGTGGTTTATCGGCAGGTAAGGTTGCTCAGGAAGCATATCTTTTCAATTCTCCTTTTGTTGTGTTTGAAGGCGAAAGTAATGAAAAGCCTGTTGTTACTCTTTCAAATGAAGGTCTTATCGTTGATTGTATCAAGCCTGCTGAAGACGGCAACGGATATATCGTGCGTGTTTATGAGCCTTACGGTATTCCCGGAAAAACTGTTATGAATGTTACACACGACGCAAAAATCACTGAGGTTTCACCCCTTGAAGAGTATATCGGAGAATGTTCCGGAGAAATCACATATAAGCCATTTGAATTCAGGACATTCCGCATAATCTGCTCAACATAATGATTTCAAGAACTGTCTGCACCAATATTTCCTGCAGCACTTAATTCCGCCTTCTGTTTTTACAAATGCAGAAGACGGAATTGTACTTTTTATTTGGTTTTTCTTTAGTTATAAAATTTGGAGTCCGATTCAAACTTTAACCATATCGAAATATTTTTATTTAAATATAATTTCGTTATTAATAATTTTTCTAACCCTTGCATTAATGTTCTGCATACGGCACACCCATTCCAACTGATTTTCTTCTTTCAGTTGCTCGGTTACACCTTCTGCGTTTTTCATCTGGTCAACAAGAGTGTCAAACATATCTCTTGCCTGAGTTTCGACTTCAGCACAGTGCTGATAGAGTTTGCCTTGGGTAAGCAGTGTTGTAAATAACACCTTTTTATTTTTTAGCAAATAATCCTTATGTAACATTCCCCATTTACCAAGCCTGACACTTGCTTCTTCGGGCGGTAAGATAAAGTTAGGAATGTTGAAATCTCCAACTTGTCTATATTGAATATTTGTATTGCTTTTCATAGGGCATTCATCCTTTCGTATTCTTAACAAATGTATCGTATATAAATTTTGCACCAAGTCTAAAGCCTGATATAAAGCTGTCAGCGTTACTTGTTATTGAAAACTCAATATATGCACTTATATAGTTTTGAAACAGCTCTTTATCCTCACCAGCGAGTCTTGCTGTGGGTTGTTCTTCTTTCTCGGCAAGATTGCTCAATTTCTTCTTGAGCTTGGGTGTTAATTCTGAATTGACATCTTGCGGCTCAATGTTGCCGTAATAAAAATCTTCAATGATATTTGACATTATGTATTCCTCCATATGTTTCTCTATTAAGCAACAGCAGGAGTGCAGAATACTATGTTTGAAGCCGGTTTTGCTTATATTTTGAGTAAATCCCTTATGAACACTCGCACCAACAACCTTAGTAGAAATACTAAGGTTGTTTTTTTATTATCTTACTTAGAAACATACCCAAGGACTTGAACCTGTCCTCACCGAAGGTGAACACAATCGTTGCCGTTGACGGCAAAGCGTAGCGAGCGCCGTCGAGTCCTGCTACCCGCACAAAAAATAAAAGAGTCACTTTTTGTGACTCTTTTATTTTTGTATTATTATCTATTCTTTATTATCTCTTCTCTATTCTCTTAAATCCCAAGATATTCCCCCTTCTTT
>JAXJQQ010000066.1:0-2784 GCA_036311065.1 Acutalibacteraceae bacterium
ATCTTAAGACCTTCTTCGAAAGTCTTAACTCTCTTGATGCAAAGAACGGGTCCGAAGATTTCCTGAGTACCAACTGTCATATCTTCAGTTACGTTGTCAAGAATTGTGGGTCCTACATAGAAGCCGTTTTCATAGCCTTCAACCTTAGCATCTCTACCGTCAAGAACGAGAGTTGCACCTTCTTCAATACCCTTGTTAATCCAGTTGATAACGCTTTCCTTGTGCTTAGCTGTTACAACGGGGCCGAGCTTTGATTCGGGAAGGTAAGCGGGTCCGAGTGTAAGCTCCTGAGCAAATTTCTTAAGAAGTGCAACAAGCTTGTCTGCAATGCCTTCCTGAGCAACAACAACGGGAAGAGCCATACATCTTTCGCCTGCACAGCCGAATGATGAGTTGATGATACCTCTTGCTGATCTTTCAAGAGCAGCGTCATCAAGAACGAGTGCGTGGTTTTTAGCTTCGCAAAGGCACTGAACTCTCTTGCCTGTTGATGAAGCTTCTTTATATACGTGAAGACCAACTGATGTTGAACCTACGAATGTGATACCCTTAACATCGGGGTGCTTGAGATGAAGGTCAGCTTCAACTCTGCTGCAGGTTACAAGTTTACTACACCCTTGGGAAGACCGGCTTCTACGAGAAGCTCGTTGATTCTCATAGCTGTCATCGGTGTCATTGAAGCGAGCTTAAGAACCATTGTGTTACCTGAAACGATACAGCAGGGAACCATCCAGCCCATAGGAATCATACCGGGGAAGTTGAAGGGTACGATACCGCCGAATACACCAACGGGTTCATAGTAGAGAGTTGTGTCATAGCCGCTTGAGGTGTCTCTCATAGCATCGCCCATAAGAAGTGAGGGAGCTGAAAGAGCGTGTTCAACGGGCTCTTTAACCTTGAGAATGTCACCCTTTGCTTCTGAAAGAACCTTACCGTGTTCAAGAGCGCAGAGCTCTGCAAGCTCGTCCATATGTTCAATAAGAAGCTCACGGAATTTATAGAGAACCTGAGTTCTCTTCATAACGGGTGTGTTTGACCAAGCGGGGAAAGCAGCCTTTGCTGACTGGATTGCAGCTTCAACTTCGTCTGCTGTACAGCAGGGAGCTTCAGCAATTACTTCACCTGTGCTGGGGTTGTAAACAGGCATATACTTTTCTGTTTTTGAATCAAGCCACTGGCCGTCAACAAAATACTTAAGTCTTTTAATCTGTTCCATTTTATGTACTCCTTTTTTGAAAATCTGTTTTTAAAATTAACCACTATATATTAAGCCACAAAATGAAAAATAAATCAATACATAAAGCAAAATTTTTTCTTTTTAAAAAACAATTTTATATGCGGTTTCTCTGAGCATTTCAACTGCCTTGTCTTTTATTTCATCAAAAGGCAGATGAAGACAGTTGGTTTCATAAATTTCACTTATGCCGTTTTCCTTTATATCGCGAATATCCGCTTCATTTACGCCGACAACGGCAATAACCTTTGTGCCTCCGCTTTTCTTGGCAACGGCAAAGGGTACCTTACCCATAACGCTCTGGAAATCCATTTTTCCCTCACCTGTGATTACGAGGTCAGCGGATTTTGCTTTGTTTTCAAAGTCGGTCAGACTGAGAATACAATCACTTCCGCTCATAAGCTTTGCGTTGAAAAAGCTTATCATAGCAAAGCCCATACCTCCTGCAGCACCTGCACCATTTTCAGATGAAAAATCCCTGCCTGTAGCAAGCTTTGTTTTTTCTGCAAGGTTACGAAGACCTTTATCAAGATATTCAACGTTTTTTTCATCAGCGCCCTTCTGAGGTGAATAGACGTAAGCTGCACCGTTTTTACCGAAAAGGGGATTGTCCACATCACAAAGCACGGTGATTTCTGCTTTTTTCACAGCTTCATAAATTCCGCTGAGGTCGACCTTTTCGACCATTGAAAGTCCTTTTCCCGAAAGCGGAACAGGAGTGCCGTTTTTGTCGAAAAATTTTACTCCGAGTGCAGCTGCACATCCCATACCGCCGTCAGTTGTGGCACTGCCGCCAATACCTAAAATCACCTTTTTTGCTCCGTTTTTAATGGCGTGGAGAATAAGCTGACCTGTACCGAAGGTGGATGAATTAACTGCATCAGGTGCTTTTTCAATGGTGATACCGCTTGCTGCTGCGAGCTCAATTACTGCAGTACCGTCAGGCAGCAGACCGTAAAAGCTTTCAATGTCACGCATAAGCGGACTTTTTACTGTGGTATAAACCTTCTCACCACCCGAAGCACAGAGGAAGGCATCAACAGTGCCTTCTCCTCCGTCAGCATTGGGTATGCCCATAACTTCAATGCCTTCATATCTTTCCGTCAGGACCTCTTTTATAATTTCATAAACTCTGACGGAAGAAAGAGTACCCTTGAATGAATCTGAGGCAACAATAACCTTTTTCATTCAGTTTTCCTCCAGAAAGCTTATTACATCAGCAATGCTTTCAAAAACATCACAGCCTGTAAAGAGCAGTCTTTCCTTTGAGTTGTGTCCCGAAGAAATAAGAATACACCTACAGCCTATACTGTCAGCAACCTCTTTGTCGTGGGTTGTGTCACCGATGAAAAGCACCTCAGATGGGTTTACACCCTTTTCCTTTATCCATCTTTCGGCAAGCTCAACCTTGCTTCTTGCATAGATGTCACTCATGCCGAGAATTTCGGTGAAAAGGTGGTCAATACCGAATTCCTCAACCTGCTTTAAAAGTGATTCCTGCTCTGTTGCTGAAACAATAAGCTGCTCTCTTTCTGTAGAAAGAACATATC
>JAXJQQ010000067.1:0-19597 GCA_036311065.1 Acutalibacteraceae bacterium
AGGTAATACTAAGGTGGTACAACTCTTTAAAAATGATGCATAAACACAAAGTTTAATGCACATAATATATCAAATGCCTTAATAGCTCAGTCGGTAGAGACGGGATGTTAACTGCATTGAGCCTGACCGCTGCCGGTGGCAGATGAAGGGAAGGCGAAATGGAAAAAAAACAAGGAGTATCACGACGCGCTCCAAGCGAGTGAGACGACTATGTTTTTGACCGATGGTGTCACGGTGACACCGCAAAACAAAAAAAGATATATGCCTTAATAGCTCAGTCGGTAGAGCACGCGGCTGTTAACCGCGGTGTCACAGGTTCGAGTCCTGTTTGAGGCGCCACGAAAAAAGTCACTTTTGTCGACCGACAAAGGTGACTTTTTTCAATGATATACGTTCCTGTCGGAACGGGTGATATATCTTCGATATGATATCGCTCTTCGAGCGATGGTATATGCCTGCGGCATATGAAGGAACGGATATTATATCATATTTGCGGAGCAAATATATCATACGGCAACGCCGTATATCATATCGCTCAAGCGATATATCATTGAAATGTAGCATTTCTATGATATAATTTTTACAAGGTGGTGATACTATGTTCTCCTTTTTGAAAAAGAATAATACAAATCCTACTTTTGTGATCGACTTTCCGCAAATTGCTATTTCACCTGACACGCACTCCTTTATTGATTTACTAAAAGCATCAACTATTGAATATACACTTGTTACAGATGGATATATTACATTCGAAGGCAGAGCGTTTGGTTGTAATATACCTCTCATGTTTGGAATTCATTTCAACGCGTTAAAGATTGAGTTTATTGAAATATTCCGTCCACAAGAGTATTACTTATCTGATTCCTATGATATTAACGAATCGTTTGCACAATTATCTGGTATATTAAGAAAACAATACGGCAAGCCCTTAATAACTACCTCCGCCTCGATTGGAGGACACCCCTGCGAACAGTGGCATACATCAAATTATATTGTTAATCACTATATTATGGAACGGTTTGGTCTTGAGGAGCATTTGCACATCAATTTCTATAAGAAATAGTGGTGTACTTTTAGGCTTTCTTACCTCAATTCTGCTCCGTTTAGGTAGTCTTTCCCAAAAAAGAAGACCATCCATTCGGATGGTTTTCTTTTTTTCTGGCACCACAACAGTTAGTTCTCTCACCTATGCCACCGTAACTCAACAGACGTAATGCGGCTGTTAACTGCATTGAGCCTGACCGCCGCCGGGGGCGGATGAAGGGAAGGCGAAATGGCGCAGCGGTCAAAATCGTTCGGCGCTCCAAGCCGACAAGCGATTTTGGGTACCGCAAGAGTAAAGTCACAGGTTCGAGTCCTGTTTGAGGCGCCAAAAAATACAGATACTCTTTCGAGTATCTGTATTTTTTTATGCTTCACATAGAAATCAAATATGTAGCTTCATGGTTAACAGCCGCGTCGCGAGCTGTTAATCCGGTGTCACAGATTCAAGTACTTAATCACCTGTACTTGATTTTTTATAGTATGTTTGTTATACTGCAAACAGAGGTGATCATAATGAAATCAAAAAGAAAAATTATTATATCTTTTATTGTACTGTTGTTCGCGATAATTACAACAGTGCTGATATATTTTATGCCTAACATAAAAATGATTCAGGGAGTGCAGGGCTTTTCTATGGAAACAGTTGATTTATCAAAACACGGTGACAGAATATATTTTCTTAACACAGGTGGTGCCGATGCTATCTTGATTGAAAGCGAGGGTAAATTCGCTCTTGTTGACGGTGCTGAGGACAGCGACAATCCGAGAGGCTTTGCCGACCTTGAATTTGAAGGCACGGAGGATCATGTTGTTGATGCTGTTAAGAAAATTGCAGGCGATGAAAATGGTAAGGCAGTTCTTGAATTTGTTTTAGGTACACACAGTCATTCTGACCATATCGGCGGATTGGATACGGTTATACTTGATGAAAGCATTACCGTAAAAACCGCTTACATAAAAAGGTATGACGAAAGCAAAATCAAGACTTATGAAATTGAAAAGTGGGATAACAAAGAGGGCTACGAGCAGATGATTTCAGCTTGTGAAAAGCGTAATGTTCCTGTTGTTAACGATATATCGGAGGAAGAATTTGCCTTTGGTAATTTTACGCTGAGATTCTGCAACACTGCTGATACAGAGTCAACAGAGCCTATCGGTGAAAATGAAAATGCTGTTGGTTTGTTGGTCGAAAAGAAGGGAAAGAGAGCTTTTCTTGCCGCTGATATCAATAATTATGACGGTGACGAGGACCGCCTTGCAGCCGAAATCGGTAAGGTTAATCTGCTTAAGGTGGGTCACCACGGTTATGACGGGTCAACAACTCCCGGCTTTGTTCAAGCACTGAGACCCGAATATGCAATAGTCACAAACCGTGAGGGTGGTATAAGCCGTACACCTCTTAAAAACCTTAACAGTGTCGGTGCCCTGGTTTTTGAAACAGGAAAGTATAACGGAATTGCTGCAGAGTTTACAGATGACGGAATTGTTCTTTACGGGGATTTAGATAAAAGCTTAGCGGAAAAGTAAAAAATTCAAAGCACCCTCGTTTTTACGAAGGTGCTTTTAATACAACGTCAAAATTATACCATAACATCACATCCTCTTGCCAAACAATCTGTGATATGTTATACTATGTCTGCTTGTAAAAAATAAGAGGTGCAAAAAAATGAATATAACTATGCTAAAAAGTAAAATTCACCGTGCAACCGTAACTCAGTCTGAACTGAATTACGTGGGAAGTATAACCGTTGACAGAGCCTTGATGAAAGCTTCAGGCTTGTTTGAATATGAAAAAGTTCAGGTTGTTGATGTTGATAACGGTAACAGATTTGAAACTTATGTTATTGTTGGTGAGGAAAACAGCGGTACGATTTGTGTTAACGGTGCAGCTGCAAGGCTTGTACAGGTAGGCGACAAAATTATTATAATGGCTTATGCCGATGTTGAAATCGGAGAGGCGGAATCACATAAGCCCAAGGTTGTTTTTGTGGACGATAATAATATTACTAAAGAAATTACTTTCTTTGAAAAGCACGGAGATATAAAGTAAACCTATGAACAGAAAAATTGACGGTACATTTTTTGAATTCAGCCACCATAATATACCTGAGGGAAAATATTGGAACCCGGCACTTCTTAATTTTACCGCTGAGCAGTGGCGACTTAAAGTAAGAGAAATCTCTGATATAGGTATGGAATATATTGTGGTTATGGCAACGGCTCTTTATGACAGATGCTATTTCAAGTCATCTGTATTTCCCTTTGCTGAAATCGGCTGCAGTGACCCTATTGAGGCAGTTCTTTCTGAGGCTGACGAAAAAGGTGTGAAGGTCTTTTTAGGTAACGGCTTTTACGGCGACTGGCGCAAGGCAGGTCAGAATATTAAAAGCCCTGAGGTTATCGAACGCTCTTTCCGTGCTATGGAGGAGCTGACAGCACTTTACGGCCACCACAAGAGCTTTTACGGCTGGTATTTTCCTGATGAAACCTGCATAATTCTCAACTTTTCAAAGGATTTTACTAAATATGTGAATCTTTGCTCGGCACGGTGCCGTGAGCTTACGCCAGATAAAAAAACATTGATTGCACCATACGGTACAAACTTAGCTTTAGCCAACGACCGTTTTGTGCGGACTCTGGCAGAGCTTGATGTGGACTTTATAGCCTATCAGGATGAGGTGGGCGTGAGAAAAACAAAGGTTAACAGAACGGCACGGATTTTTGAAAAGCTCCGCAAAGCCCACGATAAAGCAGGCAGGGCAGAGCTGTGGGCAGATATTGAGCTGTTTGACTTTGAAGGCGTTGTTTATAAAAGTGCACTTGTACCTGCTCACTTTGAAAGGATACAGAAGCAGTTAGAAAATGTTGCTCCCTACGCTGATAAAATTCTTTGCTACCAGTATCCTGGGCTTATGAATGCTCCCGATTCTGTTGCCTTTGCAGGGCATAAGGAATCAACCTTGCTTTATAATGATTATAAAAAGTATATAAGATAAAAAAGAAGGGATGCTCAGCATCCCTTCTTTTTTATACATACTTCTTATTTATCCGAAAATCCCTTATCACCGAAAATGTTGAAGAAGAGCTTGCTGAGGAATCTGAAAATCTTTGTCAGAAGATCCTTGAAGAAATCGCCGCTTAAGGCTTCTTCGTTTTCTTCCTCTTCGCTGTCGCTCTCGGGAGCGGTTATTTTTTCAATGCATTTATCGAATCTGTCTGCCGCTGCATCAAATTCCTCTGTGGGCATACAGGTGCTTTCAATTGCGATTGCAAGCTCATCGCGTGCAGCGATGAATTCTGCGGCGTCCTCGGCAGAAAGCTTTGATACATCATAGTTCTTCCAGAGGTTGAATCTGTAAATAACGCCTACTGAATTACGTGCAAAGTTGAACTGAGGATATCCGGGGTCGGAATAAATATCCTTGAAGTCTGGGTCTGTAAGAATTCTGATTGCAAGGCGCATAATAACATCGTTGCTTGCAGTTGAAACATGAGCCTGGTCCTTAAAATAGAAGGTAGTTTCGCAAAGGATACCCGTTGAAGCGTCAACAAGTCTTTCCTCGTCAATGTGGTTGTGTGAGGGGTCTGTGCAATAGGTGTTTGCCTGAACATAGTCATTGGGAAGAGCCTTGTCAACTGCTACGCTTGTAGCACCGAAGGATGTGGAGTCAAGGTGGATAACACCGTCACCGTTTTCTGTTTTCCAGGAGTCGAAAATTCTGTAATCGGAGCAGTTGTAGTCAACAATATCAAAGAATTCAATGCCTTTTTTCTGAAGGTCAAGAATATAATTTCTTGAATTTACCTGAGCGTTGTAGTACCAGTCTGTCTGCTCACGGATTACCTCATCCTCGGGGTCGGAAAGGTATTTTTCTCTGCAGTCCGGGTAATCCCTTGAAGGAATGAGTGCCCAGATGTTAGTTGAATAAGCAAGGTAATCGTTTACAAGAACATCAACAGCCTTGTCAAGAATGTTATTAAGGTCTGCATTGGGGAAAATTCTGAGAATGATGTTGATAAGATAACCGAGGAAGTCATCTTCACCTAAAAGTGAAGGCAGCATATAATCATAAAGTGCATCGGCATCGTCAATAAAGCCGTAGTGATAAACATCACCGATTGTATATGCACCGTCAGCGGCGGGAACAACATAGCATACTCTGTTTACGTCTGCTGCAAAATCAAGACCGTTATCAAGGTAGTACTGCATAAGAGCATTTTCAACCGAGCCGCCCTGACTGATGGGAACAAGGTTAACCTTATCGTGACCTGTTTCCTTCTTTGCAATCTGAATGAGCTCATAAAGACCTTCAACTGTTTTGAGCATATTGCCTGTTGAAAGGAAGGAATAGAAATAAAGGTGATCCATACCTGCGATTTCAGCGTATAAATCAAGAGGGATCTGATCAAGAGCGTATTCTCTCTGTTCTTCAGTAAGACCTGCAAGGCTTGTTAAGTATTTGTCAGCCTGAATGTTTTTGATGTTATTACCGTTTGTGTCAAGAGCAAGGTTGCCTAAAAGTGCATCACCAAGGACCTCAGCGATAGCCTTGGCTGCACGCTCTTCCTTATCCTGCTGAGAAATAAGAAGGCTTGCAAGGGGAATAAGAGCCTTTTCAACAGCCTTGAAAACGATATCTGTTGTGCCTTCCATAAAGAAGGGACCTGCATAGGGCTTGCCTTCGGAATTGAGCTTTTCGTTGCCGTTTTCGTCAAGATATCTTACCTTTGACTGGAAAAGACCGGGGATTACGATTGAGGGACAGTGCTCACAGCTGCACTTGCCTTCTGCTGTACCAAAATCAGCAGCACTGACGGCTGAGGCACAACCGAAAACAATCACGAGTGAAAGCAGAAGTGCAATTGCTTTTGAAAAATACTTTTTCATAATTTTCTCTCCTTTGATTATTTATGCTTATATACTCTTACATAGTCAACAATGAACTCTGCTGTATCGCCGGGCTCCATACTCATTTCACCTGTGCCGTTGCGGTCTGCATCAGCAATGCCATTTGCGCCGGCAACCTCGCAGGAAAGGATAAGGTATTCGGGATTCTGACTTACGCCACCGGTGGAAAGTCTGCCTGTTTCAACACCGTTTATGTAGAAAATATATTCTTCGGGTGTCCATTCAAGACCGTAGGTATTATATTCCTCATAAGGGTTATTAGCAAACCATTTGCCGATGCTGTCACCTTTATGGTCTTCACCGTAGCCGTCATAATGAATGCCGCTGACAATTGCATCGCCTGCACCCCAGGAAACATCCTTATAGTACATTGATTCAAAAATGTCAACCTCTGTTCCGTCTTTACCTGAGCCGTCAACCTTTTCAACATTCTTGTTCATCATCCAGAATGCAGACCACATACCTGTTGATTTGGGAAGGATTGCACGGCACTCATAATATCCGTAAAGGAAGTTCTGATTTCCCTGACCTGTAACACAGCCTGTATACCAGCCTTCCTTATATTCTTTATGAGGACGGGTTGAGAAGTAGTTCTTGTATTTGTCGGGAATTTCAAGACCATTTTCATAATAAGCGGTGGTGATAACAAGGTTGCCGTTTTCCACTTTTACCATATCATCGTGCCAATAGCCGCCCTTTCTTTCAATTTCCCACCAGTTTGTGTTCCATTTGCTTTTATCAAGCTTATCACCTTCAAATTCGTCACTCCACACAAGCTCAAATCTTGAATCAAGTTTGAGCTCCTGTCCCTGAGGGATAGCGGGTAAGCTGAACATATGGGGGAGAGTGGGTGAAATAGCCATAAGAGCAGAAACTAAAATTCTTATAATTTTTGAAAATAAAACTGCCATATACCTTCCTCCTTTTGATGATATTTTCATTATAGCAAGGGAATTTCAGGATGTCAACGAAGTATACAGATTAATTTTATATATTATACATAATTATATATAACTTAAATGAGTTTAGCATAAATCAGTTGAAATTATTTAAGTTATGTGCTATAATTCAGCAATTGATTTTTTAGGCAGGTAAATTATGATTTGTAATAATATTCTTGAAGCTGTAGGAAATACTCCTATAATCCGCCTTAACCATATGACAGGACCCGATGATGCACAGATTCTTGTTAAATTTGAAGGACTCAATGTAGGCGGTTCAATCAAAACCCGTACTGCACTGAATATGATTCTTGATGCGGAAGAAAGAGGAGATTTAAAAAAAGGAATGACAATCGTTGAACCAACAAGCGGAAACCAGGGAATAGGTATCGCTCTTGTAGGTGCGGTCAAGGGCTATAAGGTAAGGGTTATTATGCCTGATTCTGTAAGCCTTGAAAGAAGAAAGCTCATTTCACAGTACGGAGCTGAATTAAGCCTTGTTCACGATGACGGAGATATCGGAAAGTGTATCAACCTCTGCCGTGACCTTGCCTTGAGAATCCGTGATGATAACGATGATGTTTTTGTACCCTCGCAGTTTGAAAATCCTGCCAACTCAGATATCCACAGGTCTGCAACCGGTGAAGAGATTCTTCGTCAGGCAGATTGTGTGATCGATGGCTTCTGTGCAGGCATTGGTACCGGCGGAACAATTACAGGTATCGGTGAAACACTTAAAAGAGCTAACCCTGCAACTGAAATCTGGGCTGTTGAGCCTGAAAAGGCTGCAATTCTTTCGGGCGGCGAAATTGAAAGCCACATACAGATGGGTATTGGTGACGGACTTATTCCTGAGATTCTCAATTGCGATATTTTTGATGAGGTTTGTATTGTTACTGATGAAGAGGCTATTGAAACAGCAAAGGAGCTTGCCGCTAAAGAAGGTATTATGTGCGGTATCAGCAGCGGTACAAATGTAGCGGCAGCAAAGCGTCTTGCAAAAAAGCTCGGTAAGGGCAGAACCGTTGTAACAATTCTTCCCGATACGGCAGAAAGATATTTTTCAACCCCGCTTTTTGAATGATTAAAAAGACCTTGTCTTAGGACAGGGCCTTTTTTATTGACTTTGAATACAGTGTTGATGTATAATTTTAAAGTAAACAAAGGAGGCATTAATATGATTTTTGATACAATTGACAACATAAAAAACTACGAGGGGCTCGGCAGGGTTTATACCGCTCTTGAGTTCCTTGCAAAAACTGATTTTTCAAAAATGCCTTTAGGCAGATATGAGCTTGACGGGTATAATATTTTCTATATGGTGCAAAGCTACGAAACCGATCCCGACAAAACGGTGTCGGAATGTCACAAGAAGTATATTGATATTCAGTGTATGCTTGAGGGCGAGGAAATAATAGGTGTTGCACCTGTAAGCTCTGAAAAGGAATTGGTTGAAGCTAAAGAAGAAAACGATGTGTGGTTCTATAACTGCAATACAGAGCCTCTGACTCTTTTTGCAAATTCCTTTATGGTGCTTTATCCCAACGACCTCCACTGTCCCGGTGTTGCAACAAACGGCAAGGCACTGAAATGTCATAAGGTTGTTTTTAAGGTTAAGGTGTAAAATTAAGGCAAAACAGCAATACGGAGAAAAGCCATGGACGAAAAAAGCATAATTCAGAAATATAACGACAGAATTTTTAAAAAAAGCGTAATTGCACAGCAGGAGGCTCAGCAGATTGTTGAGCTTTTCAGCCGTGGCGGAACAGAAAAGCTTCACACCCATTTTCTTGAAGTCAAGGAGCTTATGACCTGCTACCGCTGTGCTCTTTTAGAGGTGGAGACTAAATTCCGTGTTCTTGACGAACAGCTTTCACTGCAGTATGAAAGAAATCCCATTGACAGCATAAACTCACGTCTCAAGTCACCTGAAAGTATATACGAAAAAATAAAAAGAAAGCATCTGCCTGCCGATATAAAAAGTATTGAAGAGCACTTAAGTGATGTTGCAGGTGTCAGGGTTGTCTGCTCATTTGTAAGTGACGTTTATATGCTTGCTGACTGCCTTTTAAAGCAGGACGATGTGACACTGGTTGAAATCAAGGACTACATAAAAAATCCGAAGCCTAACGGTTACAGAAGTCTGCACCTTGTTATTGAAATACCTATTTTCCTCACAAGCGGAAAAAAGATGATGAAGGTTGAAGTGCAGATACGCACCGTTGCAATGGATTTATGGGCAAGCCTTGAGCATAAGATTTATTATAAAAAGCAGTTAGGTGACGAAAAAGCCGTTAAGGCGGCTCAAAGGCTTCAACGCTGTGCAGAGATGAGTGCAGAGCTTGACGATGAAATGCAAAGCATAAGAAATTATGTTGACAGTGACGGCGAAAAGGAATATTACAAAAGCATATAAAAAGAGGTGAAAGCCTCTTTTTTTGCTTTTGGAATTAAATTCTTAAGAATTTCTTGCAGTGACGTATTTCTTGTTGACAACAATTGTTACAAGGTGTATTATCAAATTGGAAGAACATTCCAAAACAAAAAGGAGGAGTAATTTTATGAAGAAAACAATGAAAAAACTTACAGCTCTTATTCTTACGGTGCTTATGCTGTTTTCAGCTTTGTCCGTAACATCCCTTGCGGCAGGCCTCGACTTTCTCAAAGCACCTACTGTAACAAAGGTTACACTTTCTGATAAAAGCTATGCTTCTGTTTCTCTTAAGGAAATGAAAACATATTTCAAAGAGCTTGAAGAAACAATAAAAGATATTGAAAAGCAGTATGGCTATAAGCTTGAGGATATCATCAAGGAGTATCCGTCTCTTGAAAATTCCTTCAAAGCACTTTTCAATTTTGAGCTTGGCGGTTCAGGCTTTTATTATGAGTACGATGTAACTCTTTCAAACGGAAAAACCTATACCGTTCCTGCAGAGGAAGGCAGGGTTGAGGTCAACGCTTTTATTGAGCTTTGTGTTGATGCCTATGTTTCAAAGGATGAATACCTTAAGGCAGCCGATAAGGGTGCAAAAACCATAAAGGTTGATTACGAAGCGCAGGTATACAGCAACGTTCTTCAGGATTATACCAAGGAAGGCGATTATAAAGCACAGGAAAAAATCAGTGTTGTTTCATCTGTTGTTAAAAGCATAAGCCCCGTTTCAGGCTTCCCGACAAAGATATACGAATATGCTGATTATATTGACCTTGACGGTGCAAAATTCAAAATCAAGTATGCTGACGGCACGGAAAAAACAGCAAAGGTTGTTCAGAATGTTGAAAAGAAGGACGGCATCTACACCGGTGAAGTAAGCTATGAGCTTGACGGTAAGCCCCTTTATGTTATTGAAGATTATTACGATGATGACAGCACGGGTATAAAGGTATATTTCCTTGATGCCGAGTACGGCAAAAAGCTGCCTGAGGCAAAATGCCCCTTCAAGAGTGTAAAAATCAAGGATTGTGTTTATGATTTTGAAAAGGGTCTTCAGTCAATTACTTACACAATCACCCCCACAAGCGGAAAAAGCAAAACCTACACCAAGGAAATAACCGGTGAAATGAGCATTAGCCTTATGGGTGAAATTGATGCTATTGACGGATACTTTGTTTACTTATCACCCATAGGTGATATTGATTATGAGGTTGAGGAAAAGGAAGAAGAGCTCAAGCTCAGAATATATGTATGCATCGGTGACGTTGAAAGTGACCCTGCAGAATTTGATATTCCTTATTCCGATTCAATAAGCTTTGTTATAAAGGTTGTTGAAAAGATATCCGAAATTATGGATTATCTGAGCAATATTATTGATATTGTGATTGGTATGTTTGCAGAATGAACATCATAGCGCATATTGAAACGGACTACAACGAAAAATTCGGAATCCCCAGGCAAAGCGGACTCAATACTGCCGTAGAGGGCAGAATTGTGTTTGAAAAGGAATACAGAGTAGCTGAAGCCTTCAGAGGTCTTGAGGATTTTTCGCACATCTGGATTTTATGGCAATTTTCCGATGCTGTCAGAGAAAATTGGAGTCCTACCGTAAGACCGCCCCTGTTAGGCGGGAACAAAAGAATGGGTGTTTTCTCTACCCGTTCACCATTCAGACCGAACAACATCGGGCTTTCTGCGGTGAAGCTTTTAAGAATTGAGTATACTAAAAATGAAGGTCCCGTGCTCATAGTCGGCGGTGCCGACCTTATGAACGGAACGCCCATATATGATATCAAGCCCTACCTTCCTTATGCGGACAGTATTCCCGATGCCGTGGGAGGCTTTACGGAAAGCTTAGGGGAAAGAAAACTCACTGTAGAGCTTCCTGAGGGCTTTAAGAAAAAATTCCCCGAAGAAAAGCTCACCGGACTTATATCCGTTCTTGAGGGCGACCCGAGACCCTCATATCAGAATGACCCTGAAAGAATTTACACCTTTACCTTTGCAGACTATGAGGTCTCCTTCAAAGTAGAAGACGGTGTGCTGACGGTGGTTGATTTAGGGTCTAAGGCTTAGGGCATAGGGATTAGTAATAAATAGCAGGTAGTTAGTAATTAACTGAAGCGGTCGATGTTTTCATCGACCGCTTCAGTTTTATGTTTCATACTAACCACTAACTACTGACTACTTACTACTCACTACTCACTACTCACCCCACAACCCACGCCCGAATATACTGATAAGGTAAAGGGGTGGATTTTTTTGCTTTTTAAGGTTGCATTGCTGATTATTTTGCCGTTATTGGGCACGGTTGCAGGCTCAGGCAGTGTATTTTTTATGCGTAAATCAAAAGAAAAAGCTGAAAAGGTGCTTTCCGGCTTTGCGGCAGGTGTTATGACGGCGGCATCTGTATGGAGTCTGATAATTCCTTCTGTTGAAGGCAGCTCTTTTCTGGGGCGGTTTGCTTTTCTGCCTGCACTTTCAGGCATTATATCAGCCACCTTCGGTTTTGTTGTTATTGACAGAAGGCTCACAAGGCTGAAGCTCAGACAAAAAGAAACAAAGGGAGTTCTCGGTTCGGATTTTTTTATGACCTTTTTTGCCGTTACGGTGCATAATTTTCCTGAGGGTCTTGCCGTGGGCCTTATGTGTGCACCCTTGCTTTCAGGTGAAAACGATACTTTTGCGGCAGCGTTTGCATTTTCACTTGCAATAGCCTTGCAGAATGTCCCTGAAGGTGCGATTATATCTCTTCCTTTTCACGGTGAGGGTAAAAGTAAAAAAGCTTCCTTTGTTTGGGGAACACTTTCAGGTACCGTTGAGCCATTGGGTGCGGCACTTACTCTTGCGGTAACACGGTATATTTCTGCGGCACTGCCTTTTCTTTTCGGCTTTGCGGCAGGGGCAATGCTTTTTGTTGTGGGTGATGAGCTTATTGAAAAAAGGGAGCGGACAGAGGATTATCCCTTAAGCGGAATATCCTTTTGTATCGGGTTTTGCATTATGATGGTTATGGATGTGGCGTTAGGGTGACAGGCAAAAAAAGAAAATATTTTGTGTATTATTTGTAAAAAAATATTGAACAATAAATAAAAAAGTATTATAATGATTAAAAGTGTAGAATAAAATCAAGGAGGAACATAAAATGAAAAAAATAATTGCAATCATTCTCACTGTTATTATGCTTATGGCTGTGTCAGTGCCCGGCATGAGTGCTCTTGCGGCGGATAAGGTGGTTACCGTTTATCTTGAGGGCTACGGCTCACATCTTTATGACGAAACAGGAAAAAAGGTTTTCCCCACAGATTATGATATTATGGGCAACCTTACCGCAGTTCTTGAGGACCTTCTCAAGGATCTTGGTATGGGTATGATTTCAGGTAACTATGATGCATACTGCGACAGACTTTATAATGCTCTTGCTCCTGCTTTTGCGGAAATGAAGCTTGATAACAACGGCGAATGCACCGACGAAAACGGCAATCCTTATAATGCCAGAGGTCTTGACCCCACAACAAGCTACAACCGTGCAAACACAAGCATCAGCGGCTTCTGCTATCGCTTTGACTATGACTGGCGTCTTTCCGTTGAATATAATGCAGCACTTCTTGAGCAGTATGTTCTGAATGTAATGAACCGTGAAAATGCACAGAAGGTGAATCTTGTAGGCCGTTGTCTTGGCGGTAACATTGTTTCCGCTTTTCTTGAAAATGCTTCAGAGGAAACTCTTTCAAGAGTCAATAAGGCTGTGCTTTACATTCCTTCAACCCTCGGAATTGATTTTATAAGCGCTTTATTCTCAGGTAAAATCGTTCTTCATCCCGATGCTGTTGACAACTATGTCAAGTATTCACTTGCAGGCAATGATATACTCGGTGAGGGTGAGGATGACTCTCTGATTGAGGCTCTTATCACAATTGTTGAATTTGTAAACGAGATTTATGTTCTCGGCTTCGGTATGGATGTTGTTGAGGGTATTGTGCAGGCTGTTAAGGAAAACGCCCTTGCAAGAATTCTCCGTGACTCCTACGGCTCCTTCCCTTCATTCTGGGCAATGGTATGTGCTGAGGATGTTGAGGATGCAATTGCTCTTGTTTATAACACACCTGAGCTTCAGCAGGAATATGCAGGTATGATTGAAAAAATCAGATCCTACTGTGAAAATGTTCAGATTAATGCAAAAAAGACTACCGCTGAGTGCGTTCAGAAGGGCATTGACGTTATGATTGTTTCAAAGTACAACTTTGCAAACTTCCCACTTTCCGATAATGCTCTTTTACAGTCAGACAGCGTTGCTTCAACAACAGCCTCATCCTACGGTGCTTATACATCAAACTTCGGCGAAACACTTTCAAAATCCTATCTTGATTCTATGAGTGAGGCAGACAAAAAATATCTTTCAAAGGATAATATGATTGATGCTTCAACCTGTCTTCTTCCCGAAAAGACCTGGTTTGTCAAGAATCTTTATCACGATATATTCCCGCCCTGCGTTGACGGACTCATTGATACCTTCCTTAAAAGCGAGAATATGACAATCGGTACATATGGGGAATATCCTCAGTTTATGAAGTATGACGAGCCGACGGATACCCTCTCTCCCGTTGAAGGACTCGATGACGGTGACATTATAGAAAGAGGTACAGTTGAAAAGAAGCTTTCGGTATTTATGAAATTCCTTACTCTTATTATGAATTTCTTCCGTAAGCTTTTTGGCGGTGAGCTCGACCTCGGAAATCTTTTCGGTTAATAAAAAATAAAGAAAGGGGCTGTACAGCCCCTTTCTTTTATATGACTGCAGTCTTTAGCAGCAAAAAAATACCCTATGAGCCAAAAATGAAAAATATTAATTAATAAACAACTGTTGATTTGTTGTTAAAAGTATGTTAATATAAATGAACAACGAATATTCCGGAGGTAATAGTATGAAAAAGATTATTGCACTTGTGCTTTCATTTATAATGCTTGCTTCACTTGCATTTCCCGTTACAGCAGTGGCAGCAGCGGATGAAAGCAAGCTTCCTGTAATTTACATTGTGGGAAAGCAGAACACACCTGTATACAAAACAGATGAAAACGGAGATTGGCTTCTTGATGAAAGCGGAAACAGAATACAGGTTGACGATGTTAATAAACCTATGGGTATGACCCGTGAGGAATATATTCTCACTCAGGTTGAGCCTGTTATGAAGGAGCTTATTCCGGCTCTTATTACGGGTAACTACACAGATTATATCCAGTCACTTGTTGATGCATTTGCTCCTGTTTATAAGGAAGGTGTTCTTGATAAGGACGGAACTGACTCGGACGGCAGAATAGACTGGGATTATTCTGTTCAGCAGCCCTCATACGGTGCAGGCGGACTTAAGTACTACTATTTTAAGTATGACTGGCGTTATTCACCATATGAAACAGCAGATGAACTTCATCAGTTTGTTGAATATGTATGCGATAAGGAAAATGTTGAAAAGGTTAACATTCATGCACGCTGCTACGGTTCAAATGTTGCAATGGCTTATATTGCAAAGAGCGAGGCGGGTCTTTATGATGCACCATTCAGAATGAACAACCTCTGCCTTAACACTACTCCTCTTGACGGTTATGTTATAGTTGGCTCACTTATGTCAGGCTCAATCAAGCTTGATGCAGATATGATTGACCGTTATGTAACACTTTACCTTAACGGTGACGATCTTTTTGATGATCCTCTTATGGAGTCCTTTGCCATGATTCTTGTTTCATTTATGAATCAGATCAAGGTGCTCGGTTGGGGTATGGATGAGGTTCAGGCTATCTATGATGAAATAGCCGAAGAGCTTATTCCTGCTCTTGCACTTGTTTCTTACGGTACCTTCCCTTCATACTGGTCAATGATTGGCGACAACTTCTACGATAAGGCAAAGCAGATGGTATTCGGCACAACCGAAGCTGAGGGCGAATGGGCTGCTTTTATTGAAAAAATTGACGCTTACCACAATCTTATAGGTGAAATTGAAGAAGAAACAGGCAAGCCTCTTTACTGGTCACTTCTTAAGCGTTGTGAAGAAAACTACGGTATGAAGACTGCAGTTTTTGCAAAGTACGGCTTCTCATCCTTACCTGTTTTTGAAGGCAGTGAAATCACCGGTGATGCAAGAGGTACTGTTACAGAGCTTTCACTCGGTGCTATAGGTACTGTTGTTACAGAAACCTTTACAGAAAAGGAGCTTAAGGCTCTTGAAGCACTTGATGATTACGATGCAAAGTACCTTTCACCTGACAAGAAGGTATATGCAGGTACCTGTCTCTTCCCTGAAACAACATGGTTCTCAAAGAATCTTCATCACGTTGACCTTCATCAGATTGACCCCGTTGCAACAGCGTTCTTTGTTTCTGACGGTACTCTTACAGTTAATGATGAACGTTTCCCTCAGTTCCACGAGTATGACAACGGTAACTTTGTTGTAGTTGGCGAAGAGGATGAGATGAACAGTATCTGGAGCAATAATGCAATTACTGTTATTCTCAAATTTGTAACTACTCTTCTTAAAGTTATTACTGCTATTATGAACGGTGAGTTCAAATTTCCTACCTTAGGTGATTAATTAAAAATAAGAAAAATAAGAAAAATAAAAAGGTCTGTTGCAGCACAACGGACCTTTTTTCCTGCCATAATCTGTAAAAATAAAGTTAAAACACTGAATAACATCTTGACGGAAATTATTGGCAGTGATATGATATATGAGATAAGGCTTGCCTTGTGCAGGCCACAGTACAATAAACAAAAGAAAAGGAGACTTATCATGAAGAGAGTTATTGCAATTCTTCTCACTCTCACTCTTTTTATGGGTGTTTGTATCCCCATGACAGCTTTTGCAGGAAGCTGCAAAAATGAGGGTGCAAGATTCCGCCTTATCGTTCCCGAAAACTGGGAAATGGATATCGGCGATTCAAGAACCGTTGACTGGGTAATTGACGGTACTGAAAAACATATGCTCACCTGGACCGCAGAGCCCAAGGACGTAGCAGAGGTTGACGAATGGGGCCGTGTAACAGCACTCAAAAAGGGCGAAGCAGTTATCACAGCTCAGACAGAAGAAGGCCTTACAGATTCTGTAAAGCTTAATGTTGTTACTGAGGCAACCAAAATCAAAAACAAGGCAGAAAAAGTAGACTACACTCTCGGCGCTGTTGCTGAAGGTGACAATCTTCAGAAAATTGTTACAAGATACGGTCTTGATGACAAGAATGTTCCCGCTGAGGTAAAAGACGAAAGTAAATATGCTGAAGCTCAGTCCGTAACAACCAAGGACGGTGCTGTGTGGACAATCACAAACTACGGTGTTCTTCGTGTTGACGAAAAAGCAACTAACAAAAGAGACGTTGAACAGCGCTTTATGGGTGACAGATACTTCTATTCAGCAGATACAGGTGACGGCAAGGTTCTTGCTATTTTTGCTGACGGTGAAAACGGTATCTGGACAGTAATGGCTGAAGGTTATTCACACATCGAAATGCGCGATATCAACGGTACTGAAAAGGCTGAAATTATGAATGAGCAGACCTGGAAGTATGTTGCAAGACGCGGTATGGTTTCCGATGCTTACCTTATTGACGGTGAATGGGTACCTGAGGAAAGCGACAATGACGGTCTTTGGACTTCAATGTACGCTGCAGGTGAGCTTATGCGTTATGCCGTTTTAAAGAACGACCCCAACGCAACACCTGAGCAGATTGAAAATGCAAGAAGAATTGCAACCCTTTCAACAGAGGCAGTTCTTTTCCTTACATATGTTTCAATGCGTCAGGGCACTGTTGAAGCTTATAACAGAGCTCAGAGAAGCGGTACTGTTGTTGACCTTGAAACAGGTAAGTACTACACAAGTGAGGCAACACTCGTAGGCGGTGACTATTCACAGAACATTCCCTTTGAAAGCCCCGCAACAATGTTCGATAAGATGAACACCAAATATATGCTTTTCGGTGTACGCAGCTACGTTCAGGATCAGGACGAAAACCTTAAGCTTTACAATACAGACGGTTGGGCAAATCCCCTTGAAACTGAGGGCGACTACGCAAAGCGTACAAGACTTCTTGAAGGCTTCTGGGCAAGAACCTATTCCTTTGACTGGGAAAATGATGATTTTGATTCATTTGCTTATTGGAACCACACCGGTGACGGTACAGCAACAGGTGTTTCAACAAAAACATACGGTGACGGCAGTGACTTCCTTCTCCACGGTGAAAACTACCGCGGACTCAAGGTTGATGCATCAGGTGAAATTCCCGAAAGACTCTGGAATGACCTTGTAGGCAGTGAATACGATGTTGAAGATATCTTCTATAAGGGCGACACAAGCTCCGACGAAATTATCGGTCACGTATTCCTTTATAAGCTTGCTCACGATATCTTAGGTCCCGAGGATCCTGAGCTCAAGGCTCTTATTGAAAACACAATGGACAAGTTTGCACAGCATCTTGTTGATAACTCATATAACCTTGTTGACGGCTCAGGTCAGCCTACCACATGGGCAAAGTTCTCAAGAACTTATATGCACAACGGTCAGGTTCTCGGCGGTGCACCCCTTAATACTCTTGTTCTTCTTACAGCATTCAAGGTTGCTGCATATGTAACCGGCGACCAGAAGTGGGAAGATGAATACAAGATGGCAGCCCTTGATGAGCAGTATCAGTATGCTGAAATTATGACTCAGGAATTAGAAAGATATCACCTTTCAATTCTTGAATTTGCAAACGATGTTTCACCTGTAATCGGCTTTATTCTCCGTCCTCTTGTAGGCACAGAGATATTCGATACAATTTACAGACTTATCCTCAACCATTCTGACGAAGAAATGGCAATGCTCGGCTTCTATACACTCTTCCAGCTTGAAGAGGATGAAGAGCTTCTTACTTATTACAGAGAAGCACTTGAGGACTGGTGGTTCTCAATGAGCTACAGTGAAAATCCCCTCTGGTACTACATTTATCAGCTCGCTTATCCCAATGAGGAAAAGACTGACAGATACGGCAACAGCCTTATCGAAACTACATCATGGTCACTTTCACGTCATCCTGTTGACCTTATCAGATATCTTGCAACAAACAAAAACCGTGACGATATCGCTGAGCTCGACCTTGACGATGTAGGTGTAGGCGGAACAAATGAGCTTTCACTTGATCCTGATAAATACTTACCTCCCTTCTGGCATTCAGATAATGATATTCTCAAAATGGTAGGTCTTGTATGGGGTCTTGGCAAGTACGAATTTGAAGTTGCTGCACCCGACGAAAGAGCTTTCCACAAATACAACGGCTCAACCTTTGATATTGACGATGCACATAATCCCGGTGAAATGGAAGGTTCAACAACCTATTCACTTCCCTATTGGATGGGCAGATACCACGGAATGCTTAAATAACTAAAAAGAGGCTGTGAAAACAGCCTCTTTTTTTAGGTAAAACTCGGAATTGGTCAGTACGGATGTGCATTTTTCGATTAAACTTTATTTTTGCATGGATGTTTTACCCGACCTTTCATCAAATTTATAAGTATATCTTTTCCGCAAATTCCGTACGCTCATGCCGCTGTGGCACTTACTTTGGCTCATTCGAGCGCCAAAGTAAGCAAAGCGCCCTCTTTGGCGTCGGAAGTAAATTCTGCCGCATTTTGGCAGAGGAAACTAAATTGTTCTACATTCAATTTTTACAGTTATTTAGTGTAAATTTATATTGTGCTATTATATAAATTGATAATTTCGTAAAGTATCGTCAGAATATCAAAGACTCGTGGAAATCTATAAAACAAAATTATTCCATAGCAGATTAGTTGACCGCCTATAAAGTAATGTATAATCAGTTTTAAATGCAGTTTTTAATCAAATTAAGTAAGCGAATCTCTTACCCGTACGAACAACCCGTAAGGGTTGTATGCGGAGGCGGATGCAGGTGTATGCTCGTGGTAAACCCGTGGCACCCCAAAAAGGGCGCTTTGCTTCCTTTGTCGCCCGGGACAAAGGAAGTGCCACAGCGGCATGAGCGTACGAATTCAGAGAAAAAACTAAACTTAAAAGTTTTACAATAGGTCAGATAAAAGCTCCACGGCAAAAGTAACGCCAAGCGCAGCGTTGACGACTAAATATTTTATTGGAATATAAAATTTAAAAGAGTAACCCCTCAGTCTTTTTGCTTCACAAAAATCGCTTTCGCTCCGCGAACGGGCACCCTTTTGTCAGCTTACGCTGACATTTCCCCTAACAGGGGAATTACCTTTCAGGAGAGCCTATGCGA
>JAXJQQ010000068.1:0-15506 GCA_036311065.1 Acutalibacteraceae bacterium
GTTACCGTCAAGTGTTATTGACTTATCGATTACCAGAATATTACTCATCTCAACGTCGGATAACAACGTAACTGTTTCGCCACCATTAGCGGCATTGACTGCGTCCTGAAGAGTTTTAAACTCTTCGGTACCAATGATTGCGACGGGAGTTGCTTTGTCGTTGCTTGTGCTCTCGATTGCCATAGCTGAGTTAGTGAATGTTACAGAGAACACCATTATCAAAGCCATTAACCAAGATACTGTTTTTTTGAATAAAATCATTTCTTCATTTCCTTTCATATTTTTTAAAATACTATTTTTCAATAGTTATTTTGCTTTGATTAACAAACAGATACATTCCACATGGTTTGTATGCGGGAACATATCCACGGGCTGAATTTTTGTAACCTTATATCCGTTTTTGCAAAGGAAGCCAAGGTCTCTTGCCTGGGTTTCAACATTGCAGGAGATGTAAACAACCTTTTTGGGTCCCAGTGTGGCAACACTTCTGAGAAAATTCAGGTCACTGCCTGCTCTGGGAGGGTCCATAATAACAAGGTCAACCCTTTCATTTTCCTCAGCCATGCCGACCATAAACTTACCTGCATCAGCACAGAAAAAGCGGATATTTTCCGTTTTGTTGAGCTTTGCATTGTTTATGGCATCCTTAACGGCATCCTTATTCAGCTCAACACCGATTACCTGCTTTGCCTTGTCTGATGCCACTATGCCGATTGTACCCGTGCCGCAGTACGCGTCAAGAACGGTTTCCTTGCCCGTAAGACCTGCAAATTCAATTGCCGTTGTGTAAAGCTTCTGAGTCTGCACGGGGTTTATCTGATAAAATGACTTTGCAGAAATGCGGAAGCGTTTTCCACAGAGAATATCCTCTATATAACCGCTACCGTAAAGCACCTCTTCTCTGTCACCTAAAACAAGGCTTGTTTTGCTACCGTTGATGTTCCATATCACCGTGGTGATTTCAGGGTGCAATTTTAGAAGGTCACGCACAAATTCATCCTTTTTAGGGAATACTCTTGTGCCCGAAACAAGAACTGCCATAGTTTCCTTTGTAGAAAAGCTTCTTTTTATAAGCACGTGACGGAGAAAGCCCTTGCCCGTATCCTCATTAAAAGCCGTGAGCCTGAAACGGGGCAGAAGAACTTTTCTGATATCGGTAATGATTTTATCGGCAGTTTTATCCTCAAGCATGCATTCGTCAACAAGAACAATATTGTGGCTTGATGCCTGATAAACACCTGAAACAATCATTCCGCCTCTTGTTGTGCCGAAGGCTGCCTGAACCTTGTTGCGGTAGTGATAAGGCTTTTCCATACCGATTATCTCTTCAACGTGACCGAAGCGACCGAGATAACGGATAGTTTTTGCCTGCTTGAAGCTGAGCTGCTCCTCGTAGGTCATATTCTGAAGCTGACAGCCGCCGCATTTTTTGTAAAGGGGGCAGGCATTGCCCTTGCCCACCCTTTTAGGGGCGGAGGGCTTGACGGGTTTTCTTTTTTTATACTGCATCAGAGTTTAACTCCCGAATATCTTTTTACCATTCTTTTAATGGCAAATCTGAGTGAAATGAGGGTAACGAGTGCCATTGCTGCTGCAAGGGGTTCGCCGTAGGCTTTCTTCATAATAAACATCCTTTCTTTTTAAACGATAATACTGAAACCGAATGTATATTCTTTATCCGTAGTGTTCTTATATTCTGGGAGAGTGTGTGAGCCCCAGCTGTCATATCCGCCAACACCCATCTGACGGCAGACCGCCCTTACATAAAGCGTGTCACTTTCAGGCAGCTCGTAGTTGTGGCCTGCTCTTTCAAGAGTATCTGCATCAAAGGGGCAGATGTTAATTTCCATTTCCTTGTCAGCTTCAATTGTAAGCTTGCTTTCTCCTTCAAGCACTGCATATCTCACGGCTGTTCTTTCGCCGTGCTCCTGAGGCTTCTGATAGGGAACAAAAAGCTCATCAATATCCAATCTGTAAAGACCGATGTTTGCACCTTCTGCACGGTCAATATAGTTTTCATAAGGACCTTTGCCCAGGTAGGTGAGGGTATCGTATTTTCTGTTTATGGGGAAAATCAGTGAAATTTCGGGAATTTCGGGCATACCCTCTTCAGGCTTGAAGCTGTAATCAATGTGCATACCCTGAGAAGAAACGGTATAAATAAGCTGACCCTTGCATTCGGGCACCGTGGGAGTTGAAAAATCAACCTTAACGGTAACTTCTTTACCTTTGTTCTCAATTGATTTCATATCAATTCCCTGCCAGGAAAGCTCGCCGGCTTTTTTCCAGGCTGCACAGCGTACCTCCTGCTTGTTACCTCTGTCGTTATCCGTAAGAGCACGCCAGAAGTTAAGCTTCATATCACCTTTAAGTAGCTCTTTGCCCTTGCTTTTAACAGAATAAAGATCTCCCGTTCTTCTTGAAAGGCAGATTTCAAAATCTCCGCCGTAAATTTTAACTGTGCCGTAATTTACGCTGACGGACATATCCTCCTTCTGAAGCTTTGCCTTGGGAAGCTTATGTTCATTTATAACAAACTGCTCACTTGCAACGGTATGACCGGTTTTTGCCCATAAGGAACTCTCTTTTGTTTCAAAAATGATGTTGAGGTACCATTCTGTGTCGGGAGAGGGTGCAAGGGGAAGCTGTACCTTTTTTGTTTTACCCGGAGCAAGGTCAACAATAACATCGCCTGAGCCGAAAACCTTGTTTCCGCTTACCTGACGGAAATGAAGGTTATATTCATTAAGGTTTGTGAAAAGAAAATCGTTTGTAATTTCAATTGTACCCTTTTCAGGCTTCAATGATTTAATACGGATGTTCTGATAAAGGTATTTCATCTCCTTAATTGCGGGCTTGAGACCTCTGTCGGCAAAAACAAGGCCATTTCCGCAGAACCAACCGTCGTGGGTGATTTCACCGCTGTCTCCGCCGTAGCCGATATATGACCTTCCGTCAGGAAGACCGATTCTTACACCCTGGTCAACAAAGTCCCAAACAAAAACACCGAAGAAGCCCTTGTACTTATCAAAAAGCTCAAGGTATTTTCTGTTGCCGCCGCAGGAGTTGCCCATACAGTGTGAATATTCACAAAGCATCCAGGGTTTATCCGGGTGAGCCTTCATATCTTTTTCAAGATTCCACGGTGCAGGATACATCTGAGAATAAATATCAGTAACATTTTTATCGTATTCAAATTTATCGGACCATATGGATTCATAGTGAACAGGGCGGGAGGGATCCTTTTTGTGAAGATAATCGTGCATTTTAAGGAAGTTTTCACCGCCGCTGCATTCATTGCCCAAGGACCAGATAATAACCGAGGGGTGGTTTTTATCTCTTTCGTAAAGGGACTCTATTCTGTCCATACACGAGGGTGTCCATATCTCCATACCGTCAGGCATAAGGGGAGTCAAATCACCCATAAAGCGTGTGCCGTGGCTTTCAAGGTTGTTTTCGTCAATAACATAAAGTCCGTATTCATCGCAAAGGTCATACCATAAGGGTGAGTTGGGATAATGAGAGGTACGCACGGCATTTATATTGTGCCTTTTCATTATCTCAATATCCTTTATCATCATTTCCTTTGAAATGACTCTGCCTGTGTCACAGGAAAATTCGTGACGGTTTGTGCCCTTAAGAATGATTCTTTTACCGTTGAAATAAAGAACGGAATCCTTTATTTCAATATGTCTGAAGCCGGTTTTACAGCTTACATATTCATAGGTTTCACCGCCCTTATTACGAAGAGCGACAACAATATTATAAAGGTAGGGGTTTTCCGCACTCCAGAGGTTAATGAAGGGGAGGGTAGCCTTTAAAACGGCACTGTCGCATTTTTCAACCGAAAGTGAATCTGTTGCAACAACGTCGCCTTTAGCATCGTAAGCCGTAAGCTCAAGCTCCGTATATTCTGCTTTTTCACCAAGAAGAACTTCGGCACAAAGTGAGCCTGTTTTATAGTCACTTGTGTCGGGCTCAGCTTTAACAGTAAAGTCTTTGATATACTGCTTCTGAGTTGTGTAAATATAAACGGGTCTGAAAATACCGGAAAGGCGGAAGAAATCCTGATCCTCCATCCAGGATCCGGTGCACCAGCGGTAAACCTCAACAGCAAGGGTGTTTTCTCCCTCGGTGAGGTAGCCTGTAATATCAAATTCACTGTGCCTGAAGGTGCCCTCACTGTAAGCACAGCACACACCGTTTACGTAAAGATAATAAGCGGATTCAACGCCTTCAAAGGCTATGATTACTCTGTCCTTTCTGAATTTTTCGGGCAGAGTGAATTCTTTTATGTAACAGCCTACAGGATTGTAGTCCGTGGGTGCTTCCGGAGGAGTGGGCTCCTGAATTTTCTCCCAGGGATACTGTACGTTTGAATAAATGTTTTTGTCATAGCCAAGCATCTGCCAGGAGGAGGGCACGGGTATACTGTCCCATAAGTCACAGTTGAAGTCGGTTTTTTCAAAGCCCTCTTCTTTTGTGCGGTATGAGTCATAAAGGCGGAATTTCCATTCACCGCAAAGGTCAAAATATCGTTCGCTTTCTGCTCTTTCTCCTTTTTTAGCCTTGTCAAGGCTGTCGTAGGGAACAAAGGTAGCTTTTGAGGAAAGGCGGTTTATGCCTGTTATCTCCGCATTGTTCTGCCATTCATCAAAGCCGTGAATTTCTGTTTTCATTTCGTTTTCCTCCTTGAGGATCTGAGGGTAATCAACCCTTTTTATTTAACGTTTACCTTATTTTCAATAACATAGCCCGTAAGAGCGAGAAGTCCTACTGCAACAAGCATTGAGAAAAGTGTTCCGCCAATGGGGTAAATGATAAAAGCGGCGGGAATTTCTGTTGCTTTCTGGAAGCTGAAAAATGCATCGTTATATGTTACAACAAAAGAGAAGGGAAGCAGCTCTCCGATCAAATTACCAAGCTGTGAAACAGCAATCATAATGCCGAAGAAGGTAAGACCGCCGAAAAGCTTCGGGTGATTATGGAAGAGCCTTGTGTTGGCAACGGTAACTGAGAAGTAAACATAACCTACATAGGTAAGAATCTGAGCTATGATGAGAATTGCCATTACAATAAGGAAAAGAATAAGCACTCCGTTTTCCGGAAGCATACTGAGTATACCCTTGAGCACATCACCGAACATATCTGTAAGAGCGCTTGTTTTGATTCTTGCATAGAAGAATATAAGAAGGTAAGGCACAAGCATCATAAGAAAGCCGACGATAATCCATAAAAAGGATACGAGTACCTTTGAAAGAAGAATGGTGCTGCCTTTTACGGGAAGAGTGAGAGTGAGATAACCCTGCCTGCCGTAAATTGTGTCATAGAAGTTTTTGATAACGGAAACAAGAGTTACAATAACCGTTGCAATGCCCGTTACAAAAAGTGCAATGCAGGTAAGTGCGGAAAGAATGGCTGAATCGGTAAGAAGTGAAAGACCGACTATTCCCGTTACAACAAGTGTAGCAAGGATAATTGTAAGGTGATACCTTGCTGAATGACGTATCTCGTGTTTTAACAGCTTACCAAGCATAGGTGAACACCTCCTTGAATACTTCTTCAACGCTTTTGCCCTTTTCTCTGATTTCATCAACATGGGCATTAACGATAAGCTTACCGTCGTTTATCATAAGAACACGGTTGAATATTTTTTCAACATCGTTGATAAGATGTGTGGAAATAAGAACGCTGGCATTTTTAGCGTAATTTGTCATAATAAGGTCAAGAATTGCGCTTCTTGAAGCAGGGTCAAGACCGCCTAAGGGCTCGTCAAGAATATAAAGCTTTGCCTGGCGGCACATAACAAGGATAAGACAGAGCTTTTCCTGCTGACCCTTTGACATGGTTTTAAGCTTCTGCTTAGGGTCAAGGCGGAAGTCGTGCACCATTTTTTCAGCCTTGGCTTTGTCAAAATCTGCATAAAAATCAGAGAAAAACTCAATTGCGTCAACGGGGCGCATCCAATCGGGAAGATAGGATTTATCAGGTAAAAAAGCTACAATGCTTTTTGTGTAAGGGCCGGGCTCATCATTATCAATTCTTACTGTGCCCGTATGGTCCTTGATAAGTCCCGTAAGAATTTTGATTAAGGTTGTTTTGCCGCATCCGTTGGGACCTAAAAGTCCTACGATGGAGCCTTCTTCAATCTGAAAGCTGATATCGTTAAGGACATTTTTTCTGCCGTAGGATTTATTGAGTGAGGCAACATTGATGATATTTGCCATTGATTTTTCCGCCTTTCATAAGGGATTGATTTATCTTATTGAATTTGTTTTTGAGCAAAGGAAATATGAACCGATGTTCCAGAGCGTGTGAAGAATAATTATTGTAAGAGGATTACGGAACAAGGGCATATTAAGAAGCAAAGAGAGAGCCAAAAGCAGCATACCTGCCCCCTGACCGAGAAGCTGAAGGTTGAAAAGGAGCTTATCGGAAACATAAAGGCGGTGTGCACTGACGATTGCGGGAAGAATGCTGTTGCCCTTTTTGGGGCAGAACAGACCAATGCTTTTTTCAACGGGACTGTTGCTGTATTCCGAAACAATGTCACAGCCCTTTGTGGAAAGCACCTTTACTCCTGCTGCATCAAGGCTGAGCCTTTTTGAAATTTCAGCCTGAGAAAGGCAGGGCTCCTTTGATGTAAGCATAAGAACAAGGCCGGTTTTATTGAAGTCGGCTGAAATTTTCTTAACCTTTGAAAGCACCTTGTAATTTACAAGGAAGGAAGCGGTGAGCTGCCCGTCAACGGCAAGATACATAACGAATTTATTTTTCGCATAGCTTCTTTCGTCACTTTCAGAGGGGGCTGTAATGCTATGCTGAACAAGCATTTCACGGTTGCCTACAAGAATCATTTTTTCATTTACCCAGGCTGTATAGCCAAGATATTCCTCGTAGCATAAATCCTCTGCTTCGGGCAGCTGAATTTCCATCTGCTCAGTGAAGTCTCTGAAGCATTTACCTGTAAGGGTATTTGCTGCTGAAGTTACGGCAGCGGCGTATACAGCTGCATCGTTTTTGTTCATATATACACCGGGCACAACTCTGAAACGTGAAACCTCACAGGTAAAGATATCGGATATATCCGTAACAACACCGTTTGCTTCACCAACATTACGTATGCCGTCCTTATCAGTTGCGGCACCGATTTTATTAAGAGAAAGGTTTTCAAAATAAAGGTTAACCGTTCTAAGGGTATTGCCCAGAATGGGAGTGCAAAGGCATACAGCAGAAAGAAGGGTAGACATATAAATGCCTGCATCCTTATTTTTAAAGCATAACACTGTTGCCATAATAAAGCCTGAAAGGATAACTGCAATGGAGCTGAAGGTGTGATATCTGCTTTCCTTTTTATCTGTGGCTTTGTCGGGGGCAAAGCTTGAAACGGCTGATCTTTCGTTGCTGTAAAGGATATGGGGGTCACCCTTATCGTTGATGCCCTGAGCCAATGCATTTGCATCAGCCTTGTTATCCACATGAGCAAGGCTTCTTGTGGCCTTGGTCTTCATGGCAGTACGGATTGACCTGAGTGCCGTCTGATTTCTGAAATATTCACCTAGGCAATGAGCACCTGCGGCAAAAACGGGCACCATAGTGAACATTTTCATTCCGTTGTGACCTGCACTGCCTAAAATAAGAAGGGAAATATCATAAACCATAGCGTAGAAGGTGACTACGGTAAGAGGAAGATTTCTGTCAGGCTTCATATCGGCTATACTTATGATACTGTTTTTGTAATCCTTAAAGAAAATCGGAATAAGCAAAGCCGTAATAAGCAGATTCAAAAGTGAATACACTCTTCCGCCATTTGCGAACATATATTCAATTCCGTTGCCCTCGGTATAAAAATTGGGCAACACGGCAAACACAAGTGAAACAACAAACAAAGCGGCAGTTATAATAAGCTTTATTCTTGCAGCTTTACTGCTTTTTACAAGAGAAGCTCTGAGGGCTTTGCCTGTAAGAACAATTTCCTCTTCTCTTTTCTTTTTCGCTTTTTTTCTGGCCTCCTCGGCAGAAAGAACATTGAAGCCCTGATTTTTTCTGTGCTTTACCGCTTTATCAACAGCGGCAAAAATATCCTCGCCTTTTTCGGGACTTACGGAATCAAGCAGGCTTTCCTTTCCGTCTCCTGAGGGTGTAACCTCAATAATAGCTTCGTCTGAGGGCTTATCACCAGAAAGAACACGGACGCCCTTTATGATGTTTGTTCTTTCATCGGGAGCGGGAACGCTCTTTTTTATTTTTTCCTTAACTGCATCACTGAGATTGAAATATCTTGTTTTTTGTGATGCGGCAGGTTTTTTTTGTGCATTTTTAAGGGGAATGCTCATTGTTTTTTCAGCTTCGGTGTCAGCAGGCGAAGCGTTTACGGTTTTGATTTCGGGAGCGGGCTTCTTCTCTTCCTTTTCATAAGGAGAGGTGCTCAGAGAATTTATAAAAGCATCAATATCCACGCTCTGCTGCTCGTATATGCTGTCGTTATTGATTTTTGAGGCAGGGGAGACAGGCGGAACGGGAACAGCTCTTGTTCTTGTTCTGGGTGCAGGCTTTGCTGCTTCTTTCACCGGTGCTTTTTCCTGAGCTGAGTCCGTTGCTGTTCTGAAGGAGGCGAAAAAGCCTTTACCGTCAGTGCCCTTTTTTTCGGTAACTTCTTCATCGCTGAAAACCTCGGAAAATTCGTTTATATCTTCCTGTGTTACCTGCTTTTTGTATTTATTGTTAGCACTGCTTGATGACCGCAGATACTCTTTATCGGTGAAAGGGGAAACGCTGTTTTTATCCTTTGACATAAGAGGATTTCCTTTCCGTTTTTATTTTGCTTTAATGCCCAGGCGTTGTCTTGCAACTTCATACATAAGTATGCCTGCGGCAACTGAGGCGTTGAGAGAGGTAATTTTTCCTCTCATGGGAAGTGACACAACAAAGTCACTCTTTTCTTTTATGAGTCGGCTTACTCCGTTTCCTTCTGAGCCGACTATAAGGGCAACAGGGCCTGAAAAATCGGTTTCACACCAGTTCTGACCGTCCATATCAGCGGTATAAACCCAAAGACCTCTTTTTTTAAGGTCCTCGATTGTGGAAGCAAGGTTGCCGACTCTTGCAACGGGCACATATTCAACGGCACCTGCCGATGTTTTGCCTACTGCATAGGACAAAGACGCATTTCTTCTTTTGGGAATGATGATACCGTGAACGCCGGTGGTTTCTGCAGTACGGATAATTGCACCCAGGTTGTGCGGGTCTTCAATTTCGTCGCAGATAATAATGAAGGGGTCCTCTCCTCTTTCCTCAGCAAGGGCGAAGATATCCTCCACCTCAGCATATTCGTGGGCGGCGGCATAAGCTGCAATACCCTGGTGGTTGCCCTGACCGCAAAGAAAGTCAAGCTTTTTCTTGTCAACCTCTTTAACTACAATGTTTTTATCTCTGCACTCGGCAATGATTCTGCCTATGGAGCCGTTTCTTTCACCTCTTGCAACAAGAAGGGTGTCAATCACTCTTTCGCTTCTGAGAGCTTCGGAAACCGCATTTCTGCCGATGATAAGGTCGGCATTTCTGCCTTCAGCCTTTTCTTCGGTGCTTTTTACCTGTTCGGCTCTGTTTTTTTCGTTATAATTACGACCCTTTTCACGGTCAAATTTTCTGTCCATTTTATATGTACCTCACAATGAATCTGAAAGTATTTATAATCGTTTAATTATAGCACGGCTGAATGTAAAAATATTTCTTAAAAAGAATAATAACTCTTCTCGGTGGGAAATATAAAAATTTTTATTATAATAGTATAAAAATTAAGGTAAAAGCCCTTGATTATATTTGTCTTTATTGGCATAATAGAAGCCATAAAAAATGTTTGGAGACTACATATGATTTTTAAAGCTAAAAAAGAATACACAGGTACTTACGATTATATGATTGTCGGTCTGGGAAATCCGGGTAAGCAGTACGAAATAACAAGGCATAATGCAGGCTTTATCTGCATTGATATTTTTGCTGAAAAATACGGTGTTAAAATAAACAAGCTCAAATTCAAATCCCTTATGGGTGAAGCAAGAATAGGCGGTGCAAGATGCCTCATTCTCAAGCCCCAGACCTTTATGAATCTTTCAGGTGAAGCTGTGCGTGATGCGGCAGAGTTTTACAAAATTCCGCCCGAAAGAATAATTGTTATTTTTGACGATATAAGCCTTGATCCCGGTAAGCTCAGAATACGCCGCAAGGGCTCGGCAGGTACTCACAACGGAATGAAAAATATTATTTATCATATGAAATCCGATGTGATTCCCAGAATCAAAATCGGTGTGGGTGAAAGACCGAACCCCGAATATGATCTTGCAGACTGGGTGCTTTCACGCTTTACCAAAAAGGAAGCAGAGGAAATTAAAAAAGCCGCTGATAATGCAATCGGTGCCCTTGAATTAATGGTAAAGGGGCAGATTGACAAGGCTATGAGCGACTTTAATTCGTAAGAAAAAAGGAGAAAAATATGAAAAACGGACTTATAGAAAAGGTGGTTTCCACAGTGAAGGATATACCCGCCCACTGGACGGAGCCTGCCGAAAACAAGCACATCCCCTATAAGGAATTTGCAGCCTACTCCTTCGGAGGCATAGGTGTAAATACCATTAACTCACTTTTCAGCTATGTATCTTTTTCCGCTAACTGTCTGCTTATCGGCTCAGCATACGGAATTGACCCGGTGCATCTCGGCTGGATGTCAATGGTGGTTATACTTTTCAATCTTCTCAAAACACCTCTTGTCAGTATGCTTATTGACAATACAAACACAAAATACGGAAAGTTCCGCCCCTATCTTATCTGGACAGGTATTCCCACTGCAATACTTATTACACTTACGGCTTACATACCTAACTCAATGAACTATACGGCAAAATGTATTACCCTTTGTGTTATTTATACCTTTGCCGTAGCCTTCCAGTCGGTATATACCCTTTCCTTTACCTCCCTTGCCCAGGTGCTCACTCCTGACAGTGAGGAAAGAACAGGCCTTCTTTCCATAAGTCAGTTTATTTACAGTCTCGGACCTTCAATTGTAAATATCATTCTTCCTGTTCTTGCAGGTCTTATGGGCGGTATGACAAGCTTTACGGTTTACAGAGTTATGTTCCCCATTTTATCTGTTATCGGTCTTGGACTGAGTCTTTGGACCTTTAAGGGAACAAAGGAAAAAATTGTAGTTCCGAAAAACTATGTTGCCAAGGTTAAATTTTCCGAGGGTATAAAATCACTTTACAGCAACAAATATTTCTGGCTTTACTATGCTTACACAATTCTTGGCGGTATGAAGTATTCTATCGGCGGAATCCTTACATGGTACTGTGCTTATGTGCTTCAGAATGATGCCGTACTCGGTCTTATGAATGCCATTGTCGGCACCGCTTCCGTTCCCGGTATGCTTCTTTCACCCATACTCGCAAAGAAAATCGGCAAAAAGAACTGCCTCATCCTTTTCAATGTTATGAGAGCCGTGTTCTCTGCACTTATGCTGTTTACTGCGGATAATCCCGTTCTTTTCCTCGGCTCATTTTATTTTGCAACCCTTGCCGTTGGCGGCGACGCAGTTATAAGTGCATCAATGACTGCTGATATTTTTGACTATCAGCAGTGGAAAACAGGGCAGCGTCTTGAGGGCTTTATCACTCAGTTCGGCGGTATGATGGTTTCGGGTATCGGCCTTGCAACGGGCCTGATTCTTCCTTATTTTTACCGTTATTACGGACTTCACAATGATTATAACGTTCTGTTTGACGAGGCGGTCAGAAGTCCCATTTTCAATGTTATGATTATAACAACTATTGTTTCCTGCGTTCTTGCTGTTGTTCCCGTTCTTTTCTATGACCTTTCGGAAAAGAAGCTCAGGGAAATCGCACAGGACCTTGAACAAAGAAAAAACGAAAAAGTATAATGATAAAATAAAAAATCAGTTGTGTCGGTGTTGAGACACAACTGATTTTTTTTATTGTTGTTTACCTAATATGGATTCCAGATTCTTATATGTTTCCTCTTCGTTATAGGTGTGATAATGAAGTGTCAGCACATCACCCTCCGAAATGCCCGTGTGAGAATGATGATGGGTGGAAGGCTTTTTATGAACTGCAAGAACGGTGCAGGTAGGTGGCCAGAGAATATCTCTGATTTCCTTACCTACGGCAAAGGCATCGTCGGTTACGGTGAATTTGCAGTCAATAACCTTATCCTTTTTGCCTTTGTTAGCTTTTTTGAGCTTTGACTCAATAACAATATCGGTAAAATCGTGGATTCCGAGAGTTTCAATTGTCATATAAGCTATTGTTACACAAAGACCTATCGGTATAATGTTCTGAAGTCCGCTGAGACATTCAACTGAAAAAAGTGTTGCCATAATCGGTGTGCGGGATGAGGCGGCAAGATACGCCGCAATACCCATTACAACACATATTATGTAATATTCTTCGGACAGAAGACCTGAAAGAAGCATTACCTTTCCGCAAAGTCCGCCGATTATTGCTCCGAAGCAAAGATTCGGCACAAACAGACCGCCTGTAATACCAATGTTATTGGCAACGATAAGGAATATACCGCGGATACAGAAAATCAAAGGTAAAAGCCTGAAGGCTGCATGGCCTTCAAAAAGCTTTTCAATAAGGCCGTCTCCCGTGCCTATGCAATCCGCGGAAAAATAACCCGTAAGGGCAGTGAGTGTGAATACGGCAACTGTTTTAACTGCCATGGGGATATTTTCACTAACAGAATGCACACGTGAGTAAATCTTTGTGAAAACCGCACCTGCGAAGCCGCATGCCAGACCGATTATAACCGATGCCCATATAAATTTAAGGGGCAGAACAGCGTCTATGCTCAGATGGAAAAGGTTGGCACTGAGCCCTGCAAGGGGACAGAGATACTGCATAACGGCAGTGCTTGCAACAGCACTTACCGCTGCTGTCATAAACAGCATGGGTGAAAAACGGCGGTGAGCTTCCTCAAAGGCAAAGAAGATACCTGTAATCGGTGCACCCGTTGCGGCTGCAAAGCCTGCTGAGGCTCCGCCCGTCATAATATATCTGTCCCAGGCAAGGTGGCGTTTTACAAAGGTCCGCACAACTCCTCTGCCGACGGCTGTTCCCATTTGTACTGCAGGTCCTTCCGTGCCGAGGGGCACTCCGCCGAAATAGGTAACAAGCGCCGAAGGGAAAAGAAGCAAAATGCTCTTGACCCAGCTGAAGGTTGTAAGTCCTCTGAGAAGGGTTACAGAGGTGGGAATACCGCCACCCTTACAATCGGGAGCATAGCGGAGAATCAGGGCTGAAATAACACCCAGAGCTGCCGCTCCGAGTAACAGAAGCGGGAGATATTCCGTGTTTTCACGGACAAGAGCATAAAGCTTTGCGGAAAAAGGTATTACCTTTGATATGCAAAGCTTGAAAAGAAAAATCAGCACACCCGTGAAAATTCCCGTAATGCCTGAATAAACAAGGCAGGGGAGGATGATGTTTTTGATATATGTTATCTGTGTTTTTTTCATTTTAGTTTTTCTTGAACTGCTTTTTCATTCTCAGCTCTTTTGAAAGAATGGTCTTTCTGAGTCTGAGTGAGGTGGGAGTTACTTCAAGAAGCTCGTCATCTTTGATGAATTCCATGCACTGCTCAAGTGAAAGTGTTGTGGGAGGAACAAGGCGGAGTGCATCGTCAGAGCCTGAAGCACGGGTGTTTGTAAGGTGCTTCTGCTTGCATACGTTACATACAACATCCTCGGATTTTGAGCATTCACCCACAATCATGCCTTCGTAAACAGGTACGCCTGCACCGATAAAGAGTCTGCCTCTGTCCTGAGTGTTGAAAAGACCGTAGGCTGAGCTTTCACCTGTTTCGTGAACAACAATTGAGCCTCTTTCACGGGATACGATATCACCCTTATAGGGCTCGTAGCCTGCAAAAAGCTGATTCATAATACCGTTGCCGTTGGTGTCGGTCATAAATTCGCTGCGGTAGCCGATAAGACCTCTTGCAGGAATTCTGAATTCAAGGTGGGTGCTGCCGCCGTCACGGGTGCCCATATTTTCCAATTCGCCCTTTCTTGAGCAGACCTTTTCAATAACTGCACCTGCATACTGGTCGGGCACTTCAACAATAAGAAGCTCAATAGGCTCCATTGTAACGCCGTTTTCTTCCTTAAGAATTACCTTGGGACGTGAAACCTGGAACTCATAGCCCTGACGGCGCATTGTTTCAATAAGGATTGAAAGGTGCAATTCACCTCTGCCGCTTACCTTGAAGGAGTCGGTGGTATCCGTTTCTTCAACACGCATGCTTACGTTTGTTTCAACCTCCTTGAAAAGGCGGTCACGGATGTTTCTTGAGGTGACGAATTTACCCTCTTTACCTGCGAATGGACTGTTATTAACAATAAAATTCATTGAAATAGTGGGCTCATCTATTTTTACAAAGGGAAGGGGCTCAACATGGTCGGGGTCACAGGCGGTTTCACCTATGTTAAGCTCTGCGATACCTGATACACATATAAGGTCGCCGAGGGTTGCACTCTGCACCTCAACTCTTTTAAGACCTTCAAACTGATAAAGGCGTGATATTCTTACATTTTTTCTTTCGCCCTCGTTATTGCAAAGCACAACGGACTGTCCCTGCTTCACACTGCCTCTTTCAACTCGTCCGATACCGATTCTGCCGATATAATCGTCATAGTCAAGGGAGGAGAAAAGAATCTGTGTGGGGCCGTTCAGCTCACCCTTGGGAGGCTCAATATGCTCGACTATTGCATCAAGAAGGGGACGCATATCACCTTCACGTACATTGTCGTCAAGGGAAGCGTAGCCATCTCTTGCGGAAGCGTAAACAACGGGGAATTCAAGCTGGTCATCATCGGCACCAAGCTCTATGAAAAGGTCAAGAACCTCATCAATTACCTCTGCGGGTCTTGCGCCGGGGCGGTCGATTTTATTAACAACAACAAGAACCTTTTTCTTAAGGCCAAGAGCTTTTTTAAGAACGAATCTTGTCTGAGGCATACAGCCCTCGAAGGCGTCAACTAGCAAAAGTACGCCGTCAACCATCATAAGAATACGCTCAACCTCGCCGCCGAAGTCGGCATGGCCCGGGGTGTCAACAATGTTTATTTTAATGTCACCGTAATGGATTGCGGTGTTTTTGGAAAGGATTGTGATTCCTCTTTCTCTTTCAAGGTCGTTTGAGTCCATAACACGGTCTGCGACCTGCTCGTTTTCTCTGAAGGTGCCTGCCTGCTTAAGCATTTCGTCAACCATTGTGGTTTTACCGTGGTCAACGTGGGCTATAATTGCAACGTTTCTGACTTCGTTTCTGATGTCCATTATCTCACCTGATTTTTACAAAATTTTCAACCTTAATATTTTATCACTAAATATAATATTTGGCAAGTTGAAATTGCACATACAACAGCGAGAAATTTTGTTTAATATTCACCATTTTTATAGTAGTCAGTAGTTAGTAGTAAGGATAAAAAC
>JAXJQQ010000069.1:0-2537 GCA_036311065.1 Acutalibacteraceae bacterium
ATAGCATATCTGCCTCTTGTTGATATCAGCATGGATTTTCTCCTCCCTGTTACTAAAATGATATATAATCAATTATACACCATATCGGTAGGTTAATCAACTGTTATTCTGAAAAAAGTGGTGTTGAAAGATATCTGTCACCCATATCAGGAAGTAAAACAACTATTGTTTTGCCCTCATTCTCACTTCGCTTCGCAAGCTCAAGGGCAGCATACACTGCGGCACCTGATGATATACCCACAAGCACACCTTCATTTTTACCTATCAATCTGCCGGTTTCAAAAGCATCTTCGTTGGATACCGTTATGATTTCATCATAAATCTTTGTATCAAGAACATCGGGAACAAATCCTGCACCGATACCCTGAATTTTGTGTGCTCCGGGGACACCTGTTGACAAAACCGCCGAAGATTCAGGCTCAACTGCAACAACCCGTATCTTTGGATTTTTTGATTTTAAATACTTTCCGACACCTGTTATTGTACCGCCTGTACCGACACCTGCAACAAATATATCCACATTTCCGTCCGTGTCTTCATATATTTCAGGACCTGTTGTGAGATAGTGTGCTTTAGGATTTGCAGGATTTATAAACTGTCCGGGGATAAAGCTATTTGGAATTTCCTTTGCTAATTCCTCGGCTTTTGCTATTGCTCCTTTCATACCTTTTGCACCTTCGGTAAGTACAAGCTCTGCGCCGTAAGCCTTCATCAGTTGTCTGCGTTCAACAGACATCGTTTCAGGCATTACAATAATAATACGATATCCTCTTGCTGCGGCAACAGCTGCAAGACCAATTCCGGTATTTCCTGATGTAGGTTCTATGATAACAGAACCGGCTTTCAATTTTCCACTTTGTTCAGCATCATCAATCATGGCTTTTGCGATACGATCTTTCACCGAACCTGCCGGATTAAAATACTCAAGCTTTGCAAGAATTTTTGCTTTCAAATCATATTTTTTCTCAAGATGTGTAAGTTCTAATATTGGTGTTTTGCCGATAAGTTCATCGCTTGATGTATATATTTTGCTCATAATTTAACCCTCCTTAATTACTTTGAATCCATTTTGCAAATCAGCAATAATATCGTCAATGTGTTCTGTACCGATAGAAAGGCGGATTGTATTAGGTTTGATACCATGATCAGCAAGTTCTTCTTCGGTAAGCTGACTGTGTGTTGTAGTTGCCGGGTGGATGACAAGGCTTTTTGCATCTGCAACATTGGCAAGCAGAGAGAAAATTTTTAAGTTATCAATAAACTTGTGTGCTTCCTCCTGACCGCCTTTAATTTCAAATGTAAATATAGAACCTCCGCCGTTTGGAAAATACTTCTGATATAATGTATTGTCGGGATGTTCGGGAAGTGATGGATGGTTAACCTTTTCGACCTGCGGATGATTTTTGAGAAATTCCACAACCTTTTTGGTGTTTTCTGCGTGACGTTCTAATCGGAGCGAAAGTGTTTCAACACCCTGCAACAGAAGGAATGCCGCAAAAGGCGAGATTGTCGCACCAGTATCACGAAGAAGTATTGCTCTTACATATGTGACAAATGCAGCTGCGCCCACAGCTTTTGTAAACGATACACCGTGATAACTTGGGTTAGGGCTACTTATTGCCGGATAATTTCCCGATGCTTCCCAATCAAATTTTCCCGAATCTACAATTACTCCACCAAGAGTTGTACCATGACCGCCGATAAACTTTGTTGCAGAATGTACCACGATATCAGCTCCGTGTTCGATAGGGCGAATAAGATACGGAGTACCAAAGGTATTGTCAACAACAAGGGGCAAGTCGTGTTTATGAGCAATCTCCGCTAAAGCATCAATATCAGGGATGTCACTGTTGGGGTTACCGAGTGTTTCTATATAAATTGCTCTTGTATTATCTTTGATAGCGGCTTCAACCTCTTTGATGTTGTGAATGTTTACAAATGTTGCTGTAATGCCAAAGTTCGGTAGCGTATGAGCAAGCAGATTATAGCTTCCGCCATAAATGGTTTTCTGTGCTACAATGTGACCGCCGTTCTGAGCAAGTGCCTGCAGAGCGTATGTAATCGCAGCCGCACCTGACGCTAAAGCAAGTGCTGCTACACCGCCTTCGAGTGATGCAATACGCTTTTCAAAAATATCCTGTGTGGAGTTGGTAAGTCTGCCGTATATGTTTCCTGCGTCGCTAAGACCAAAACGAGCAGCTGCGTGGGCAGAGTTATGAAATACATAGGATGTAGTTGCGTAAATCGGTACTGCTCTTGCATCCGTTGCCTGATCAGGATTTTCCTGACCTACATGTAGTTGTTTTGTTTCAAATTTATATTCTGACATAATGTTCATATCCTCTCATAATCAAAAATTTTATTACTTACTGTTTCGTTGATTATGAAATTACATTCGTCCGTATCTGTAATTTGCTCTGACGAGCTTTTCGAATCGAAAACTCATTTTTACACCTTCTTAATAAACAAAAAACCGGTTGACTCCGATAAAGTCTCCCGGTTAAAAACAACGTTATCGCACAAATATATTTATGCGG
>JAXJQQ010000070.1:0-6461 GCA_036311065.1 Acutalibacteraceae bacterium
ATAGCCGAAATGATTGGTGCAGACAGCCTGGGATATTTGCCAAAAGAAAAACTCGGAGATTTGATTGAAAGCACAGATTATTGCAGTGCTTGTTTTGATGGTGAATATCCAACTCCGGTTATGACAAACATACCAAAGAATCGATTTGAACAAAAAATATCCGAGTCTAAAGCTGAATAAAACTGCCCATCTCACCACTTTTTGCTCGGGGCAGTACACTTGTACGGCACCGCTCACTGCAAAGCGGCAATCTGAACAGTTTTATTTCACTTTAAAATAAATTTAAGAAGCGAGGGTTCATCATGGCAGAAAAATTTAACAGAAAAATAATTTTAGAGGACGGGAGTGAATATGAGGGGTTTGCTTTTGGTGACTTGTCAGATAAAGTATGTGAAATTGTTTTCAATACTTCAATGGTAGGTTATCAGGAAATTGTATCAGATCCGTCATACACCTATCAGGCTGTTGTTATGACCTATCCTCTGATTGGTAATTATGGAATCTGTGAAGATGATTTTGAAACGAAAACACCAACAATCGGAGCACTCATTGTTCGTGAATATAATGATGAACCTTCAAATTTCCGAAGTGTTGAGAGCTTGTCTCAAACAATGAAAAAATATCATATTCCCGGTATATACGGAGTTGATACAAGACAAATTACACGCTCTATCCGTGATTTGGGAAGCCGTAAGGTGTTGATTACAGGAATCGGCACAACACTCCGGCAAGGACTTGAAATATTGAGAAATACTGAAATACCAAAAGACGCAGTTTCAAAAGTAAGCAGACCAAAAACAGGATATTTTCCTACGGAAAATAAAAAGTACCATGTTGTAGCAATAGACTGCGGTATGAAACAAAATATTCTGCGTTCTCTTCAAAACAGAGAATGCTCCGTCACGGTTGTTCCGTGGAATACGACAGCCGAGGAGATAGAAAGTTTTAGTCCTGACGGTGTGTTTATTTCAAACGGTCCCGGAGATCCTACGGATGTTCCTGAAACAGTTGAAACCATTAAAAAACTGAAAGGCAGATATCCTATATTCGGAATCTGTCTTGGACATCAGATTATTGCACTTTCCTACGGAGCAAAAACATATAAACTTAAATTCGGACACCGTGGCGGCAATCATCCGGTACGAAATTTAAAAACAAATAAAATTGAAATCACTTCTCAAAATCATTCCTATGCTGTAGAAAAAGACAGCATTCTGGATACCGATTTAGAGATTACACATATAAATTTACTTGACAATACGGTTGAAGGGGTTGAATGCAGAAAAGATAAGGTTTTTTCTGTGCAATATCATCCCGAAAGTGCACCCGGACCGCAGGACAGCACATATTTATTTGATGAATTTATTGAACTGATGAAGGGAGAAAAAGAAAATGCCTAAAAGACAAGATATAAAAAAAGTTCTCGTTATCGGTTCCGGTCCTATTGTAATCGGTCAGGCTGCAGAATTTGACTATGCAGGCACACAAGCCTGTCTTGCACTTCGTGAAGAGGGTTATGAGGTTATACTTTGCAATTCAAATCCTGCAACAATTATGACAGACACTACAGTTGCAGATAAGGTTTATATGGAGCCTCTTAATCTTGAATACATCGCAAAAATTATCAGACATGAAAGACCGGATGCAATCTTGCCGGGAATAGGCGGTCAGACGGGTCTTAATCTTGCTATGCAGCTCGAAAAGAAAGGTATATTGAAAGAGTGCCGTACCGAGCTTTTAGGAACAAAGAGTGAAAGTATTGAAAGAGCCGAGGACAGAGAATTGTTCAAGGAGCTTTGTGAAAGCCTTGGAGAGCCTGTGCTTCCTTCGGATATTGCAAATTCTATGGAAGAAGGATTGAAGGTTGCAAAAGAAATAGGTTATCCCGTTGTGCTTCGACCTGCATTCACTCTCGGCGGAACAGGCGGCGGCTTTGCAGACAATGAGGAAGAGTTTTTGCAGATAATGAAAAATGCGCTTAGTCTTTCACCTGTCCATCAGGTTTTAATCGAAAAGAGTATTAAAGGCTTTAAGGAAATCGAATACGAGGTAATAAGAGATTCCAACGATACAGCAATTACTATCTGTAATATGGAAAATCTTGATCCTGTCGGTATTCATACGGGTGATTCTATTGTTGTGTGTCCTTCGCAGACACTAACAAATAAGGAATATCATATGCTTCGTGATAGCGCACTTAAAATTATCCGTGCTCTTAAAATCGAAGGCGGCTGCAATGTTCAGTTTGCACTTGATCCAAAATCATTTCAGTATTATTTGATAGAGGTAAATCCGAGAGTATCCCGTTCATCGGCACTCGCTTCAAAGGCAAGCGGATATCCGATTGCAAGGGTATCGGCAAAAATCGGTGTGGGCATGACACTTGACGAAATCAGAATAGCGAACACACCTGCATCATTTGAACCCACTCTTGACTATGTGGTAACAAAAATGCCGAGATTTCCTTTCGATAAATTTACCGATGCAAACAACAAGCTTGGCACACAGATGAAGGCAACAGGCGAGGTGATGTCAATTGGCAGAACATTTGAAGAAAGTCTTTTAAAAGCGATTCGCTCATTGGAAATCGGTGTATGGCATTTGCATCACAAAAAGTTTGATGAAATATCGGTTGCAGACCTGCTCGATTACATCAAAATTGGAACTGATGACAGAATTTATGCTATAGCAGAATTACTTCGCAAAGGTATAGAAATTGATACGATTTGCAAAAACACACAGATTGACAGATTCTTCATTAGAAAGCTAAAAAACATCATAGATGAAGAAGGAGCATTAAAATATTCTGTTGGGAATACAGATGAACTTATAAAAGCAAAGAAAATGGGATTTTCAGATAAGGAAATTGCACTGTTGTGGAACAAACCTGAAAATGAAGTATTTAAAACAAGAAAAGAAGCATGCATTATGCCTGTATATAAAATGATTGACACCTGTGCATCAGAATTTGACAGCTATATTCCATACTTCTATTCAACCTACGAGGGCGAAAATGAATCAGAGGTATCGGATAAGAAAAAGGTAATCGTGCTTGGCTCAGGACCTATCAGAATCGGTCAGGGTGTGGAATTTGACTATTCAACAGTACATGCCGTTAAAACAATTAAGGCAGCCGGTTTCGAGGCAATTATTATAAATAACAATCCCGAAACAGTTTCAACTGATTATACAACTAGTGATAAGCTCTATTTTGAACCGCTGACACCTGAAGATGTAATGAATATTATTGAATTAGAAAATGCAGAGGGTGTAATTGTAACCCTTGGAGGGCAAACTGCGGTAAATCTTGCACAGCCATTGTATGACAGAGGTGTAAAAATTATCGGTACAGACTGTGCAGCAATAGATAAAGCTGAGAACAGAGATGCTTTTGAAAAACTGTTAAAAGAGCTTGGTATCCCACAACCGCCCGGACGTGCAGTTACGAACATAGAAGATGGGATAAAGGCGGCGGAAGAAATTGGCTATCCCGTACTTGTAAGACCAAGCTTTGTATTAGGCGGACGTGCTATGCAGATTGTTGCAAAAGAAGAAGCTCTTCGCCACTATCTTAAAACTGCCGTAGAAATTGACGAAGATAAGCCGGTTTTGGTTGATAAATATATCAGGGGCAAGGAGCTTGAAGTGGATGCTATATGCGATGGCAAGTCAGTATTTGTTCCGGGTATTATGGAGCTTGTTGAAAGAACTGGAGTTCACAGCGGCGACTCAATAAGTGTTTATCCCACATACAGCGTATCCAAAAAGGTCAAGGAAACAATTCTTGATTATACCGAAAAATTAGGACTTGGCATTGGTATTATCGGACTTTTCAATATTCAGTTCATTGTGGATGAAAAAGAAAATGTTTATATCATCGAAGTAAATCCGCGTTCTTCAAGAACGGTGCCATTTCTCTCAAAATCTACAGGCTACAGCCTTGCAGATATTGCAACTTTGGTTATCCTTGGAAAAAGCCTTAAAGAGCAAGGTATAACAGAGGTTTATCCTGACGAAAAAATGCGTCATTATGTAAAAGCACCTGCATTCTCATTTTCAAAGCTTAACGGAATGGATTCGTATCTTTCACCGGAAATGAAGTCAACAGGCGAAGCAATCGGATATGATGATAAATTTCCAAGGGCGATGTATAAAGCACTTACGGCTTCGGGAATGAAGCTTCAAAATTATGGTACTGTTGTTGTAACGCTTGCCGATGAGGATAAAGAAGAGGCCCTGCCGCTTGTTAAGCGCTTCTACGATATGGGATTCAATATCGAGGCAACAATCGGAACGGCAGAGTTTTTGAAAAAGCATGGCATTAAAACAAGAATACTCAGAAAGCTCTCAGAAGGAAGCACGGAGATACTTGAAGCAATTCGTGCAGGATATGTCAGCTATGTTATATGTACCCGTGCCATTCTATCGGGTGTGCACTACGAAGATGGCGTTGCAATAAGAAGAACAGCAACAGAAAATAATATCACAATGTTTACATCATTAGATACAGTAAAGGTTTTACTGGATGTTCTTGAGGAAATGACAATAGGAATATCTACAATAGACGCTTAAAGGAGGTATGCACAATGAAAAATAAAAAGACGGTAATTACAGTGGGTTCTGTTTTAGGTGGGACTTTTCTTGGACTGATTTGTTGTGCAGTAGTAAAATTTATCAACAGAGCAAGGAGGAACGGATAATGCACTTTACGAAAATGCACGGCCTTGGAAATGATTATTTGTATGTTTACGGCGAAGTGCCTGCAAATATTGAGGATTTGTCAATAAAGTTATCTGAACGCCATTTTGGAGCAGGTTCGGACGGAATGATATATATTTCTCCGTCAGAAATTTCAGATTTCAAAATGCGAATATTCAATGCAGACGGCAGTGAAGCAAAAATGTGCGGTAATGGCATCCGCTGTGTCGGAAAGTATGTATATGACAAAGGCTATACAGACAAAAAGCACCTCAGAATAGAAACTCTTTCGGGCATTAAAACACTTGATTTGAATGTTTCAAACGGCAAAGTAAAAACGGTATCTGTAGGAATGGGAAAAGCCGAGGTGTCAGAAAATCTACAGCTTGATGTAGATGGTGAAAAGGTCACCTGTACTCCTGTTTCTGTGGGCAATCCTCATGCAGTCAGTTTTGTTGCGGACATTGAAAAAGCACCGCTTTTGACGTTAGGGCCTAAAATGGAGCATCATCGTGCTTTTCCGGATGGAGTAAATGTTGAGTTTGTGGAAGTCATAGACAGGCACACTCTTAGAATGCGTGTATGGGAGCGTGGCAGTGGAGTGACAATGGCCTGCGGAACGGGTGCCTGCGCATCGACTGCGGCAGCAATAAAACAAGGTTACTGCTCGTTTGATGATGAAATATCTGTTGTGTTAGACGGTGGTACTCTGAAAATAAAAATAGAGCCGGACTATTCTGTTACCATGACGGGACCGGCAGAAATGATATACGAAGGAGATGTAATAGAATGATTACACCAAACACACATTACGCAGACTTAAAGGATTCATACCTTTTTTACAACATTGCACAGAAGACAAAGGCATATTTGGCAGCAAATCCCGATAAGCATCTTTATCGTATGGGCATCGGCGATGTATCACTTCCGCTTTGCGATGCTGTAATTCGTGCACTGCATGAAGCAGTTGACGATCAGGCGAAGAAAGAAAATTTTCACGGCTATATGCCCGAATGCGGAGCACCGTTTCTTCGTGAAACCATCGCAAAATACTATGCCGACAGAGGAGTAACAGTATCAACCGATGAAGTGTTTGTGTCCAGCGGTGCAAGTGACGAACTTGGTGATATTCTCGATCTTTTTGACCGAGGCAGCTCTGCACTTGTAATCGAGCCTGCATATCCTGCATATGTTGATGCAAATGTTATGGCAGGCAGAAAAATAGTACATCTTGCCTCGGGAAAAGATAATGGATTTTTGCCATCACCATCCGAAGAGGTTAAGGCGGATATTTTATATATTTGTTCTCCGAACAATCCGACAGGTGCAGTGTTCAGCCGTAATCAGCTTCAGGCTTGGGTGGATTTTGCAAATGAAAATGGATCTGTAATTCTTTTTGATGCGGCTTATGAGGCGTTTATAGAAGATGAAAGTTTGCCTCACAGCATTTTTGAATTAGATGGAGCAGAAACCTGTGCAATTGAAATTTGTTCACTGTCAAAAACAGCAGGGTTTACAGGAACACGACTTGGTTATACTGTTATACCCAAAAAACTTGTAAGACAGGGAATGAATTTTAATGAAATGTGGGTAAGGAACCGTACAACAAAAACCAATGGTGTATCATACATAATTCAAAAAGGCGGTGCTGCAGTATTTACCCCCGAAGGTCAGAAACAAATTCATGATAATATAAAGGTTTATAAGAATAATGCAAAGGTGCTGATGAAGGCACTTGACAAACTTGGAATATGGTACTGCGG
>JAXJQQ010000071.1:0-3279 GCA_036311065.1 Acutalibacteraceae bacterium
ACACTCTTGATATCAGCAAAGTCAAGGTTGATATAACCGGGAACCTTAATAGTATCTGAAATGCTCTTAACACCCTGCCAGAGAACATCGTTAGCCTTGCCGAACGCATCATTCATGCTGAGGCTCTTATCACCGAGAAGCTTAAGTCTTTCGTTAGGAATAACAATAAGGCTGTCTACGTGCTTTTCAAGCTCTTTAATGCCTTCTTCAGCCTGCATCATTCTCTTTTTGCCTTCAAATCTGAAGGGCTTTGTAACAATACCTACAGTAAGTACACCGAGCTCTCTTGCGATTTCAGCAACAACGGGAGCTGCACCTGTACCTGTACCGCCGCCCATACCTGCGGTGATAAATACCATATCTGTTGACTTAAGAGCGTCAGCAATTACGTCGCGGCTTTCTTCAGCAGCCTTTCTGCCGATAGCAGGGTCACCGCCTGCACCCATGCAGCCTGTAACCTTTTCACCAATCTGGATTTTATGTGTTGCTTTTGAGTTTTCAAGAATCTGTCTGTCAGTGTTGATTGAGAGGAACTCAACGCCTACAATACCTGACTCAACCATTCCGTTAACGGCATTACCGCCGCCACCGCCGACACCGATAACTTTAATCTGGTTATAAGCGATGTTTTCATTATCAATTATGAAGCCCATTTTACTTCCTCCTACAAAAATATTTTAAATATGATGATAGTAATCTGTTATAAATCTGCGTGCCTAAAAGGGCATACTTACTTATTATCTAAGCAATTATAGCACGATTTAAATAAAAATACAATAATAAATGTGCAGAAGATTAAATATTTTTTTATCGATTTTTGTAAAAAAAGGAAAAATCTGTTGTGTTAATCAACTTTCATTGTGCCTTCATTGAAATAGGCTATGCCGTCATATCTTGTATCAATATAACCGGTCTGACCCTGAGAGGCTGCAGTTTCAACAACATCACTTGCAAGGCTGATTCTGTTTTCCAGATCCTTGCAATCCCCCAGGTAAATCATTATTCTTGAATCGTAAGTTATTTTAACGTCTGAAAGGTCTTCAAGATTGATTTCGGCCTTTTTCATAATTCCCTTGCTGTCAATGGCACCGACTATCTTCTGTGCGAGCTCAAACTTCTGTTTATTATTTTCGTTCGGCTCATAATACGAGGCGATTTCAGCCTCCTGTGCTTCAAGGCCGAGGATTCTGAAAGAGCCTTCGGTGAGCTTTCTTTTTTTGCCAGAAACCACCTTAAGGTTTTCGTCAAGACAAATGTAGCTTTTTTCACCCGCAATAAGATATTTATCCTTTGTAGGCTCAATTCTGACTATAATTGTGTCAGGGAGCTTACGCTTTATATCCACAGAGCGGATGTAAGGCAGTTCGGAAGTAACCTTTTTGTTGATTTTTGTTTCACTTACAGTGTACATATTAAGGCCGATTTCAAGGTCTGCTGCTGAAATGATTTTTTCATCCTTATAAACGCTTTTGCCTTCAACAACTATATTGCCGACGGGTGCACCCTTTGCATAAAAGTAAGCACAGAAAAACCCTGCTACAAAAATGAGAAAGAGAAGCACTGTTGCAACTGTTCTTATACGCCTTTTCTTTTTCTTCTCCCCTGCCCTTTTTTTGCTGATTTCATTATGACTTTTGCCCTGTCTTAACTGCTCGTCATAATCCTTACGGCTTTTTCTGAGCTCAGACTGATGACGCATATCCTTTGCTTTTTCAGTGTTCCTTGCAATTTCCTGCATCATTTCCTTCGTTACAGGTTTTCCCTTTGGAACTCTTGATTTCTGCGAAGGCTTTTTCTTTGCAGGACTTTTTTTCACGGCTGACCTTTTATCTGCCGTTTCAGGAGAAGCTGATTTTTTCTTCTGAGGATTACTCTGCTTTTTATCCTTTCCCTGAGGTCTGCCCTCTGAAATGGGAGCACGGGCCGATTTTTGCGTTTCGGGCTTTTTCTTCTTTTTTTCTGCTGCTTCTGCCTGCTTGTGCTTTGGCTGTGCACCTGTGCTGATAGGCTCCCACATGGAAGAAGAAATATTCTGCGGCTGTCTTACTTTATTATAGCCGTTTGTATTACCGAATCCTGCGTTATCCGCATACTTACCAAAAGTTTCCGATACATTTTTGTTGTTTCTGTTTTCCACTTCATCACCTCTTTATTTAATCCGTTACAAAAAACAAAGGCAGATTGATACCGCGTAATAACAGTATAACAAGCTGCCTATGAAAAAATCTGATTTAATTTATTTTAATTGTCCCGTCTGCCTTTTTATATCGGCACCGACGGATTTCAAGCATTCTTCAATTTTTTCATAGCCTCTGTCAATATGACTGACACAGCCCACAGTGGTCATTCCTTTTGCACAAAGACCTGCTACCACCAATGCAGATCCTCCGCGAAGGTCGGGCGAATCAACAGCAGCTCCGTAAAGCTCACTTACACCGTCAATTACAGCTACCCTGCCTTCAACATTTATTTTTGCACCCATTTTTTTAAGCTCACCAACATGCTTGAAGCGGCTTTCAAAAATGTTTTCAACTATTACACTTGTGCCTTCACCAAGGCACGCCATAGCCATTACAGGTGCCTGTGCATCTGTGGGAAAGCCCGGATATGGCATTGTTCTGATATCTCTTAAGGCTTTAGGCCTTTGATTCATTCTTATAAGTACACTGTTTTTATCCGTTCTTATATAACAGCCTGCCGTTTCAAAAACAGGCAGAACAGAATAAAAATCGTAGGGTCTAACATTTTTTAAAAGTATTTCCCCTCCTGCCGCACCTGCAGCACAAAGATAGGTAAGTGCAACTATACGGTCAGATATTACGGTATGCTCTGTGTCAGATATTCTGCTGACGCCTTCAATCACTATTGTGCCCTGTGCACCTACCTCAACGGTACAGCCCGCACTGTTTAAAAAGGCGGCAAGGTCGCTGATTTCAGGCTCTCTGGCACCGTTAAGTATCACTGTTCTGCCTTTGCCGAAGGCTGAAGCAAGAATAATATTTTCCGTTGCACCCACACTGGGAAAAGAAAGACTTATTATACCTTCCGTGCGGTTCTTCTCTTTTTTGCAGAAGATTTTGCCTGCCGTTTCCTCAACACAAAAGCCAAGCTTTTTAAGTGAACTGAGATGAAGATCAATAGGTCTGAGACCGATTTCACAGCCACCGGGAGACGAGAGTGTTGCCTGACCCGTTCTTCCGAGCACCGAGCCGAGAAAAACAATAGACGAACGCATTTCCCGCATAAGCCGGTCAGGTATCTCCGAGCAGGATATATGAG
>JAXJQQ010000072.1:0-2316 GCA_036311065.1 Acutalibacteraceae bacterium
AGCTAAATATGACCCATATGATTTACAGGACGAGTGGAATGAGAAGTCACCTGACTTTATGGGGTACAACTGCCGTATTACAGCCTTTAGCCTTTTCTGAGAATTCCTCGAATTTTCTGTGGACAGTGAAATCAGAGATGAACTGATTGTTCTTGATTTGTATGCATTAGGCGAAGACTCATCAGCGCTTATAGATGCTGATGATGAAAAGGCTTTCTCTGTACTTTACTCAACAGTACCCACTATTCTTACAAAAGATACAGAAATCCATATCAAAGCTCTTCAGAAGGATTGGAATGAAAGAGGAATAAAATTCCTTGATAACGAAAGAGCAAGTCTTATCAGCGTTGTATTTCACGAAGCTATTGACGAAAATGACAGCTATCTTTTTATCGGTCATACGGGTGTTCTTTTTGACTATAACGATAAGCTTTATTTTTTAGAGAAGCTTGCATTTCAGGAGCCTTATCAGTTAACAGAGTTTGAAAACCGCAGTCAGCTTAATGACTATCTTATGACAAAATACGATGTGGCTTTTGACCAGCCGACAGCAGCTCCGTTCATAATGGAAAACGATGAGCTGCTTGAGGGATACAAGAGCATTACTGCTGAAAACGAGAAAAAGTTTGTAGATGCAATTTCATATGATATGGAGCTTACTCTTGATACCAAAAAGAATACCCTCAACGAAAAAGTACATATAGAAATTGAAAACAAAACCGATGCACCTCTCACCGAGCTGTGTTTGCGTGATATGACTCCCTCTGCCCTTAAGTTTGCGGAAGAAAACTATTCTTCGGACAACAAAGACCTGAAAAGTCAAATCTATTCAATAACACTTAAAGGAAGTAATACTCCTCTTGAATATAAATTCGGTGATGATAAAACTGTTATTTATGTGTCTTTAGGTGAAGATGACAAAATAGAAGTGGGACAGAGACAGACAATAACTGTCTCTATGGAAACCGATATTCCGCACAGAGGTGACCGTTTCGGCTTCAGAAAAACCAAAAAAGGCAAGATTTATTGCCTTTCATTCTGCTACCCCTATCTTGCCGATAACGAAAACGGTAAATGGGAAACCTATCCGTACTTTGATGATGGAGAAAACAGAAGCTACGACCCGGCAGATTACTCTGTAACATTACACGCTCCCGAAAGCTATACAGTAGCAATGGCAGGTGTCGAACAAACTGAAAACGGAACATCAACTGTTAAGTTAGAATCAGCCCGTGATTTTGCAGTAGTTGTATGCGACTTTATGAAAAAAGATACCTTCGATGTTAACGGCATTACCGTCAACAGTTATTATCTCGACGGAAAATTCACCGATGAATACCGAAAAATAACAAACGCTGTAGCTGAAGACAGCTTAAGAATTTTCAGTGAAGAAATCGGTGCTTACCCTTATAAGGAATTAGATATCGCACCTTGTCTTTTAGGCTACGGTTACGGTGGTATGGAGTATCCCGGTTTAGTAATGGCAAATGCTTCAGGCTTTTATGATAATTCCTTCTTTGATGCAATATCCCACGAAGAGAAGATTTCACATGAAATTGCACATCAGTGGTTCTATGGCGTTGTTGGTAACAACGAATATCTTGAAGCTTGGATTGACGAGGGCTTTGCTACACTTCTGGAAAAAGATGTTTTTGGTCTTGCTGACTGTAAGGCACACAAAGTTGTAGCTGAACTTGAGAAGGATTATCCCGATCTTGAGCAGAAAGAGCAAATCAGAACAGAGCTTATCGAATATGCCCGTGAGGGTTATAAGGGCTTTTATCTGAATACTCCGCCTCATGATTTTTCTGAAGAAAGATTCTACGGTGATGCAGAATACAACGGAAGCTATGCTTTTTTACAGGAGGTACGCTTGCTGATAGGAGATGATGCTTTCAAGGATATGTTAAGAAGCTATTATGAAACTTTTTATATGAAAACTGTAACAACCAAAGAGGTTCTTGATTTTATAAGGACATATAATAACAGCAAGGAAATGGATGAAATTATAGATTTTTATTTCAAATAATACATTACAAATGAGGTGCACAATGAATTTTAAACTTTTACCTATGACTGAAGCGGATTTGCCTGCTTTCAAATCTGATATTCAGGAAGCTTTTCAGAAAGGCTTTGAGGATGTGTATGGGAAAACAGATGATATCATTCTTCCCGAAAAAGATATTGACCGTTCACTCAATGCTGACGGTTCAGCAGCATACAAGGCTGTAGTTGACGGCGAAATAGTTGGTGGTGCAGTAGTTGTAATAGATAAAAAGACACTGCATAATCATCTTGATTTGCTTTATGTAAAAT
>JAXJQQ010000073.1:0-9835 GCA_036311065.1 Acutalibacteraceae bacterium
AAACAATGCAATTTACGGTATGACCGGCGGTCAGATGGCTCCCACCTCACTTCCCGGTCAGGTTACACAGACATCACCACTGCGGCTTCCCCGTAAAGGTTTCTGAAATGCTTTCACAGCTTGACGGTGCTTCTTACATTGAAAGAGTTGCAGTAAACAATGTAAAGAATGTAAGAAACGCTAAAAAGGCAATCAAAAAGGCCTTCCAGAATCAGATCGATAAAAAAGGCTTCTCACTTGTTGAGGTTATTTCAACCTGCCCCACAAACTGGGGTATGACTCCTGAAAAGGCTCTCGAGTGGGTAGATGAAAAGATGATTCCTTATTATCCTCTCGGTGTTTATAAGGATAAATATGCTGAAAAGAAGGAGGAAGAATAATGAGCACAACACAGATTCTCATTGCAGGCTTTGGCGGTCAGGGCGTTCTTTTTGCAGGTAAGCTTCTTGCTTACAAGGGCCTTGTTTCCGATAAGCAGGTTTCCTGGCTTCCTTCATACGGTCCTGAAATGCGTGGCGGTACAGCAAACTGCAGCGTTATTATCAGTGACGAGCCTGTCGGCTCACCCATCGTTGCAAAGCCCGATATTCTTGTTGCAATGAACCTTCCTTCACTTCAGAAGTATGAAAATGATGTTGTATCCGGCGGTATCATTATTGTTGACTCAACTCTCATTTCCAAAAAGGTTGAAAGAACCGATGTTACAACCTATTATGTTCCCGCAACAAAAATTGCTAAGGACGAAGGCTTTGCAACACTTGCAAATATGATTCTTATGGGTAAGCTTATGAAGGCGAGCGATATGCTCGGATTTGACGGTATTGAAGAAACCGTAAAAAAGGTTGTTCCTCCCAAAAAGGCAAACCTTATTGATATTAACATTAAAGCCCTTAAAACAGGCTACGATTTTGAATAATCAGAGGTGTTTACAATGGAAATTAAAGTAACAAAAACTACTGCTCCCAAGGCTAAGCCTGCAAAGGGTGAAAAGCTCGGCTTCGGTCACATTTTCACAGACCATATGTTTATGATGAACTATACCGAGGGTAAAGGCTGGCACGATGCAAGAATTGTACCTTACGGCAATATTTCTCTTGACCCCAGTGCAATGGTTTTCCATTACGGTCAGGAAATGTTTGAAGGCCTCAAGGCTTACAGAGGCGATGACGATAAGATTTATCTTTTCCGTCCCGATATGAACGCCAAAAGAGCTAATGCTTCAAATGAAAGACTCTGTATTCCCGAAATTCCCGAGGAAATCTTTGTTGAAGCAGTTAAGGCTGTTGTTGATATTGACAGAGACTGGGTACCTTCAGATCCCGGTACATCACTTTACATCCGTCCCTTCGTAATTGCTACCGATGAATTCCTCGGTGTTGCTCCTTCAAAAACATATCTGTTTATGGTTATCCTTTCACCCTCAGGTGCTTACTATGAAAGCGGTCTTGCTCCCGTTGGTATCTGGATTGAAGATGACTATGTAAGAGCTGTAAAGGGCGGTATGGGCTTTGCAAAGACCGGCGGTAACTATGCTGCCTCTCTCATAGCTCAGGTTAAGGCTCACGATGCAGGTTATTCTCAGGTGCTCTGGCTTGACGGTGTCGAAAGAAAGTACATCGAAGAAGTTGGTGCTATGAACATTATGTTCAAGATTAACGGCAAGGTTGTAACTCCCGCACTCAACGGCAGTATTCTTCCCGGTATTACACGTAACTCCATCATCAACGTATGCAAGGCTTGGGGCTACGAAGTAGAGGAAAGAAGAATTTCTGTTGATGAGCTTGTTGAAGCTGCTAAGAACGGTAGTCTTGAAGAAGTATGGGGTACAGGTACAGCAGCTGTTGTTTCACCCGTAGGTAAGCTTCGTTACATGGATGATATTATGACAATCGGTGACGGCGGTATCGGCGAGCTTACTCAGAAGCTTTATGACGAGCTTACAGGTATCCAGTGGGGTAAGAGAGAAGATCCCTACGGCTGGCGTGTAGAAGTTAAATAATAATAAATGCAGATATCTTTCAAAAAGATATCTGCATTATTTTTTGCTTATTTAATTAAATCTTTTATTACTTCTCCGCCAATAATCAGCCCCGCTACCGATGGCACGAAGGATATGCTTCCCGGTATCGGTTTTCCGTTTTCGCTGATTGCAGGATTCAGGGGCTTTATCGGTTGCTCCTTTGAATAAAGCACCTTTAACTTTTTTATCCCTCTTTTTTTCATTTCCAGTCTCATAACACGGGCGAGGGGACAGACGCTTGTTTTATGAATATCAGTAATTTCAAACAGTGTAGGATCAAGCTTGTTCCCTGTGCCCATAGAGGAAATAACAGGAATGTTCAGCTTGTTGCACCTTTCTATTATTGCAATTTTGCCTGATACAGTATCAATTGCATCAACAACGTAATCGTAAACAGTAAAATCAAAACTGCCTGCATTTTCGGGTAAAATAAAGAAATTATGGCAGTTAACCGTGCAGTCAGGGTTGATTTTTTTTATCCTTTCACTCATAACCTCAGTTTTCATTCTGCCGATTGTTTCAGTATCTGCTATAATCTGTCTGTTGATATTTGACTGACTTATACTGTCATTATCAATAAGGTCAATGCTACCAACACCGCTTCGTGCAAGAGCTTCAACCGTGAATCCTCCAACTCCGCCTACACCAAAAACAGCAACCCTTGAGCTTTTGAGTTTCTCAAGGGCAGTGGAGCCTATTAACATTTCAGTTCTTGAAAATTTATTGCTCATTTTTTCTCCTTTTTGTCAGGAATTCCGAAAAATATAAACAGCGTTGCGGGAATAAGACTCAGAACAGTAACAATAAGCATGGGAATATCAGTTGAGAAATATTCAAACATATTTCTGAATGCATCTGGCTGAAAGAGTATTGCAATACCGCATAAAACGGCAAAAATTGCACTAACAAGTACAGCACCTGCAGCCGCGTCCTTTGATATTTTTCCGTATGTAGTTTTTTCTTCCGAGGCAAGGTTTACGGCATTTTCAACCGCAGTGTTTATAAGCTCACCTGCAATAACCGTTCCGCTTGCAATTAAAAGCACTGCCCAGTCTGTTCTTGTCAGTGTGAACCAATCAGTAAAGCCGAGTATGGAAAACATATAAATAAGGCAGGTAATATGTATTCTCATATTACGTTCGGCTTTAATTGTGTTAAAAATGCCTTCAAAAGCGTATCGGAAGCTTCTGAAAAGTTTTAAATAATGTTCCATAGCTTTAAAGCTTAGTGCTTATTCCTCCATAGTGTAGTAGCTGCCGCTTCTTACAAGACCGAGCTGAGTGAGAACGGCTTCTTCCTTTTCTCTCATTCTTACAAGCTCAAGGCCTCCGGGCTCGTGGTCATAGCCGAGAAGGTGAAGCATTGAATGAACGGTAAGGAAAGCAATTTCTCTGTCAAGGGAGTGACCGTAAAGGTCAGCCTGCTTTACTGCGTGCTCAATGGAAATTACAATGTCACCGAGCATCTGGGCACCTGTATCGTTATTGATATCGTAAACACCTTCAACACCAAGAGGGAAGGAAAGCACATCCGTTGCACGGTCAATATTTCTGTGCTCACGGTTAAGCACATGAATCTGCTCATCGTCAACTATAGTAACGCTGATTTCTGCTGAGCCTTTGAATTTTTCGGTTACAAGAACAGCGTTGCAGCAACGTCTTATAAGCATTCTGATACCCGTGGGTATTCTTATAACATTCTGGTCGTTTGTAATTATTACTTTAATTTTGTCTTTCATTTTCTTCTTTTAACCTCCTCATATTTCTCATATGCTTTTATGATATCCTGAACAAGCTTGTGTCTTACAACGTCCTTTTCTGAGAACTTAACTGTCTGAATATCATCAAGGTTTTTTAATATTTTTATAACCTCAACAAGACCCGATTTCTTCCCGTCAGGAAGGTCAATCTGTGTTATATCACCGGTAACAACTATCTTTGAGCCGAAGCCGAGTCTTGTAAGGAACATTTTCATCTGTTCGGGGGTAGTGTTCTGTGCTTCGTCAAGAATGATGAAGCTGTCGTCAAGGGTTCTGCCTCGCATATAGGCAAGGGGAGCTACCTCAATATTTCCTCTTTCCTGATACTTCTGAAAATTCTCGGGACCGAGCATATCAAAAAGAGCATCGTAAAGCGGTCTGAGATAAGGGTCAACCTTCTGCTGCAAGTCACCGGGGAGAAAGCCTAATTTTTCACCGGCTTCAACGGCAGGGCGGGTGAGGATGATTCTGTTAACCTCTTTTGCTCTGAAGGCGGCAACTGCCATTGCAACTGCAAGGTAAGTTTTACCCGTACCTGCAGGACCTACGCCTATTACAATAGTATTGTTTTTTATAGCTTCAAGATATTTTTTTTGTCCAAGTGTTTTAGCTTTTATAGGCTTACCCTTGGCACTTATGCAAACAACATCGGAGCTCATTGTGCTCAGCTTGTCGTCATTTCCTTCTTTAACAAGGGATATAACGTATCTGATGTTCTGCTCATTAAGAGCTTCACCCTTATTAATCATATGGAGCAGATTAGTCACAACCCTACGGGCTTTATCTGCATTTTCTTCATCACCCTGAATTTTCATTTCGCTTCCGCGGATAATAACGCTGACCTGAAATTCCTTTTCAATCAGCTTTATATTTTCGTCAAAGGAGCCGAAAAGAGTAACCGCGTGCTCCATTCTTTCAATGCTTACTGTTTTTTCTGCCAAAATGATTTTGCACCTCGTTTGTTTGCTGTATATATTAATTAATAATTATTCATTGTATATTTCATAAATTTTAGCACATATTTTCAAAAAAGTGAAGAGTTTTATAAAAAAAATATTTAATTTTCATAAAATTCTGCATATATAGGGCTTGGTTTACCAATGAAATCAATACACTCAAGATTTTCTTTCACTGTATAGCTGTCCTGATTTTTAATTATATTCATCTCATTTCTCAGAATATTTGTATTTTTATATTCGTTATAGAATTTATCCGTAAAGCTGTCAAGGCAAAAAAGGAGCTGCGAATTATTGCCTGAAGCTTCATCAACATTACAGAAAACTGTTTTTATTATTCCGAAGGGCAGCAGGTTTGAATCAACGTTAAGATAACTGACATATTCATAAGAAAAATCAAAGCTTCCGTTTTTTATATAACCCAAAGGTATTTTCAGCCCGAACAGATAAATGCTGTAACGTGTTCTTATGCGGCTGATTTGTCTTTCAGATTCATTTTTTAACGGAAAAGAAGAATACTTGTTTATTGTGTGTAATGCTGTTATTCTGCCTCTTGCTTCACAGTATGATGTTGACATATCTCTGTTTTCAAGTACACCGCTTATAAGAAGGTCACCCTTCTTTACCGCTGAGCCTTCGTCTGTTTCTTTATCGCCGTTAATAACCTCAACAGATATTATTTTACCTTCAAAATCAGCAATAATATTGCAAGGGTCACGGAACTGCTTATCTTCGTGCTCGTCAATATAATCCCTGACTTCAATCACTGCTTTGCTGCCTTTTATGTTTATTGCCATCCACATAAGTCTGCCGTTAAAATGGTTAACGGCATTTCTGCTTATATTTACAGTGTCAACAGACGGTGCAAAGGAGCCGACCTTGAGTCCGCTTTCGGCAACATAATTTTTTATTTCCTCGTGGCTTACGGTATCTGTACCCGTAACCTCGGTTATCCATATAAATTGATTCATAACCGTGAAAAATACAATCATAAAAATTGCAGAAAAAAGCAAGCCTATCCGGTTTTTATTTTGTCTCATAAAAAAAGGCAGTCCGCATTTATTGCTTATTTTTATTCTGCAGCCTGATTTCTTGCTTACGTTTCTGAGCTTTATAAAATTTGTTATGAGAACAGACGCTTTAATATTGCTCTTTTTTATTTCAACATTCCATATCGGTATTCTGTTAACCGCACAGAGGTTTATGAATCTTTCACAGAATCCGCCTTGGGCTTCAAATTCAACATAACCTCTTATGTAGCGCAGTATGTAAATCGGATTCATAGCAGGCTCCTTTCAGCAGTCAGCAAAATCAATTCTTATTAATTCTCCCGTAATCAGTACCTCGTCAACACAAAGTGAGGTTATACCAAGCCCGTTTCCGTAAAATGAGACAATATGATTACCGCAGTTGATTTTTACTTTTTCTTCGTTATATTCTATTATGCCACGACTGCCGTTTATAAGTGCTTCATTATTTGATGTAATATCGATATTTACGGGTTTTGTTATTTTTGCAGTAATATCAGATATTCGGTCTATTTTGTTTTTAATTTTTGACATAAAAACACCTCTTGATTATTTTATGTCTGTTTATGTAATAAAATACTGATACTTTAAGGATGATCCGAATATATTTTAACGGGTGATATTATGGTTTGTAGCAGAAAAATAAAGGATATGAGATATACGGTATCGTATTTTTTGGTTTTGTCAGTTGTATTTCTGTTTGCCTTTACGCTTTTGAGATTTCCGTCTGAAGCGGGGGACGGTGTACAAAAGGGGATAGAAATGTGTATATATACATTAATTCCCTCTATGTATCCTTTTATGTTTCTTTCAAGCTTTATTGTCAACAGCTCACTGCATGAAAAGGGTGGCAGAATATTTTTGTTTATTACTGAAAAAATATTCGGCTTGCCCTGCTGCTGCGGTACGGTAATTATAATGTCGATGATCGGCGGACTTCCTGTAGGTGCTTCTATGGCGAATGAGATGTTTAAAAAGGGATACATAACAATAAATCAGGGTAAAAGACTTTTGCTGTTCTGCTTTAATCCCGGACCTGCATTTGTAATCAATACTGTGGGTTATTATATGCTGGGAAACAAAAGCATAGGAGTTCTTCTGTATTTATCCCTTGTTCTTTCGTCTCTTACTATAGGCTTTCTGAGTCGCTTTGTAATTAAAGTTGAGCAGAGTCTTCCTTTACAAAAATCGTCAGACAAAAAAATATTCCTTCAGAATGCTGTTGTGTCCTCTGTGCATCAGAGCAGCCGCAATATGCTTAATGTGTGTGCGTGGGTGGTACTGTTTTCCTGCGTTTGTTCTTTTATTGAGCTTTTGCAGGTTTCAGCGGGAATGGATGTTTTTCTTACCGGAGTTATGGAAATGACAAAGGGGTGTAAAAAGGCAACAGAATCAATGCCACTGCCTGTAACGGCTGCAATACTCGGTTTTGGCGGTATATGTGCCCATTTGCAGATATTGCCCTCAGTAACACAAATGAAGCTGCCGCTGAAGCATTTTATCTGTTCGCGTACAATTAACAGCGGACTTACTGTTATATTTTTTTCGGTTATGTTAAAAACCTTGCCCTTATCTCAGCAGACTGTAAGCATTGGTCATTTACCGGAGCAGATAAGTAATGAAATGTCATTTCCGGTTTGTATCGGAATAATATTTATGTGTATGCTTTTTCTGCTCGGAGAAAACTTCAGAATCAGAAAAAGTAGTAATAATAAATATAAAAAAGATTTTTAAAAGTTTTTGCAAAAAAGGCTTGACATTTAATTGCATTATGTATATAATATCAAAGTCGTCGAAAATAAATCCGGGTGTGGCGCAGCTTGGTAGCGCGCTTGACTGGGGGTCAAGAGGCCGCAGGTTCAAGTCCTGTCACTCGGACCAGTTAAAAGAGAACTGCTTGAGAGAGCGGTTCTTTTTTGTTTTATAAGGCCGATCGCCCCCTCGGGGTCAGGCGCAGAGCACGACCGCCGCCGATGGCGGATAAAGGGAGTGTGATTGTAGCACATATAAACTATATCGGCTCTTCGCAGACGAAAAGAACGCTGAGCTGTTTTCAAAGTCTACCATCTTGTTTTCTTGTTACCTAAAGGTAGTTTTCATCACTTAATTTATACAAATATATTTAAGGAGTGAAAACTTATGATTTTCAAAGAAACAAAAATCAGACATCCGCTTTATGTAGCAACACTTGATAACGGTGTTACCTTATGCGTTTATGACGGTTATGCTGAGGGAAGTGATGGTAAGGTTTATATCTGTGTAGAGCAAGAGACAGATGAGGGTGAGTATGAGGTTGTTGGGTGGCGTGAAAACGGTACAAAATAATATAAATAAAGGCAGAGAGCTTCAAAAAAACTCTCTGCTACATTATTTATAAAGTGTTTTATAAAATATATCCTCGCTCTTCACTCTTTTAGTTTTATGTGCTATAATACTAAAAACAAATTTTTTATTAAACGTAAAAAAGAGGAATGACTATGCTTTTAAAAATCAGAACCTTTATAAAAAAAGAAGCTGTGCTTTGCATTTCTGCTTTATGTGCACTTTTAACTATGGTTGCGGTTCCGCCTGATGCTGAATATACAGGCTATATAGATTTCCGTGTTCTGTGCCTGCTTTTTTGCCTTATGGCGGTTGTTGAAGGCTTCAAAAGTGTGGGTGCTTTCCGCTGGCTTACCTGTAAGCTGCTTAATAAAGTACATAATGGACGCATTCTCGGTCTTTGCCTTGTAATGCTGCCTTTTTTCAGTTCAATGCTTGTAACAAATGATGTTGCTCTGATTGTTTTTGTGCCTTTTACGGTGGCACTTCTTTCACAGCTCGGCTTTACAAAAAGTGTTGTTCCGATAATCGTACTTCAGACAGTTGCTGCAAATCTCGGAAGTATGGCAACACCTGTGGGAAATCCGCAGAATCTGTTTTTATATTCTACCTTTAATCTTACAATCGGTGAATTTTTTTCTGTAACACTGCCACTGACTGCTTTTTGCTTTGTTTTGCTCAGTGTAAGCTCTTTGCCTGTTCTTCCCTCAGCGTTGCCTGAAAATGAACTGAAGGATGAAAAAATCAGCAGCCCGAAAAGTCTTGTGATTTATGCACTTGTTTTTATTTTGTGCCTTCTGACAGTGTTCAGGGTTGTGCCGTATGTACTGTCAACAGCGGTTGTTATTCTTACATTTCTGTTTGCCGATAAGAAGCTTCTGAAGAAAGTTGACTTTATGCTTCTTCTCACCTTCGTTTGCTTTTTTATCATTTCCGAAAACCTCGGCAGAATTGATGCCGTAAGAGAGTTCCTTTCATCTCTTCTTGAAAAAAGCACCTTGGTTACATCCGTCGGTGCAAGTCAGGTCATCAGTAACGTGCCTGCTGCAGTGCTTCTTTCTGGCTTTACCGATGATTGGCGTTCGCTTCTTTCAGGGGTAAATATAGGTGGCCTCGGAACTCCTGTTGCTTCCCTTGCAAGTCTTATTACTCTTAAGCTTTATCTGAAAACAGAAAAGGCGAAGATCGGAAAATTCCTGGCAGTTTTTACTTTATTCAATGCAGCAGGTCTTTTGCTTCTTCTCGGCTTTGAAATTATTATCTGATTATTACATGGCTTTTAAATAATAAAAAGAAAAGTTTAGTAAAAACGCTTGCGGTACTGATAGCTGACTTACCTGTTTTTGCATTTGTTACGGTAATTACTATTATGCTGACAGTGAAGATGTTCTTGATTTCAAATCCCAATCGGATTGCTTTATGGTATAAAAAAATTAAGGAGCTGTAACTGTTGTTACAACTCCTGATTTTTTTATTTTGTACCGTTTATCAGAACTGCCTTATTTTTTATTATGTAGTCAACCATTGAAATTATTGTCAGTACAAGTGAAACATACATTACAACCTGCGAAAGAATATGCAGGGCAGGGATTTTCATAAGCATAATGATTATCATTGCCATCTGAGCAATGGTTTTGCTTTTGCCCCACCAGGTTGCTGCAATTGTAACACCGTTATCAGCGGCAACAAGTCTTATTCCGCTTATAGCAAATTCTCTTGCAATAATAACAACAACAATCCATGCGGGTAT
>JAXJQQ010000074.1:0-2009 GCA_036311065.1 Acutalibacteraceae bacterium
TATTTTGCCGTATCGGGTGTTGTATTAACGCCCGATACAAACAAGCTTCGTTCCGTTTTATAATCATCGGAAGCATAATCCATAACATCGTGGAGAGCTTGGATTTGCTTTTGACTAAAACGCTGTCCTTCCGTCTTTTCAGGATTGGCAGCATAATTTATTAGCGTATCAATTCTGCCTTTTATGTCCCATATTTTTGTTGTTGCCATTTTATATCGCCTCCTTTGATTTTGTCGGGAACGGTGAAGAAAGTGTTGATTTGTAAAATCACCTTATCTAACCTCTCCGCTTGTTCTTTAAGCAGAGTAGTGTCAATCTTGTTCGTATCAGATGCCACCCTACAAATATCATAAAGATTAGTGCCGATTTCGGTAAGCTCTGACATCATTTCATCATAGCCGTTTGGTGGTCGTGGTTTGGGTAAATATCCTCTTGCAACGGTTCGTATAAAAGCCGATTTTGTAAGACCTGTTTTTGCTATCGCCTTGTTCAGACTTTCATATTCCAGCTCGCTTAGCCTTGCAGAAAAAGTCTTTGTTCTGTTGCGCATCTTACCGCCTCCTTTCGTAATTGGGGTGTTAGGGGTATCCCTTAAAAATCGAATTTGTAATGCCAAATTCAGTGCTTGTTAAAACATTAAATATAAATTATCTCACTTAAGATAATTTCTTCCGCACACGCTTTTGCGTTGTTCATATGACCAACCCACGCCATCTGCTGAGTCGTTTTATCGGGAGCATTTTTCTCAGCTTCCTTGATAAATTGGTCTAAAATTTCTTGTGCCTGAACATCAACCTCGTGTAAATGTTCAAGCAGTTTTCCGGTCATAAGAAGTGTGCTATATAAGCATCGTTTGTTTGATTTCAAATGCTTCCTTCTTAATCTTCCGTACTTGCCGATTTCGTGTTTGCACTCCGGCACCGTCAAGTTTGGTATGTAATAATTACCGCACCTTGCATACTCAATTCCATTTTCCATAATTCTTTCCTTCATTGTAAAATCTCCTTTCCATTAGTGACCTTTACGGGAATGTGGCACATTCCCGTTTATACTATTAAGGTGAAAATCAATATCTGAAATCTTCATGCATTCCGACTGCATCAAGATATTTCTGCCTTGCCTTTTCTCTTTCTTCTGGGGTATCAGCCGTTTTGTATTGTGTGTAGTAACTACGCCTTGAAACGGCATCAAGTTTTTTATCAATACCTTTTTTGATGTCGTGATAAAGTTCACATACATCGTCATCATCAAAGCCGAGTTCATCACTATAAAAATACTTAACCATCTGCACAAATAAATCTTGTTCTATTTGAATTTTCTTCATATCCTATCACATCCTATCCTTTCAAGGTGGCAAGATGACCTTTTATATAGAACATGTCATCTTGCCATCTTACTTTTAATCAAGACTCCAATACCATTGATTGTTTGCCCTCTTTGATTTAATCCCTAATTCATCCTTGGCAGACCTTAAGGTTCTCTCTGCGATACCTTTTTGCTTTGCAAGTTCTGTAAGCTCCGTATGTGACATCGGTCCGTTAGCAAGGATATTTTCAAGGAACTCTATTGCAGTTTGTTTTCTTGCACCCTTTGCAGTTCCTGAAAGTAAATCATCTGCCGTGACATCATATTCGCCAATCCACTCAAAGCCGTTTTCTTCGCTCAATCTGAAAGCAAGAGATTTTGCTTCAGGAGCAAGTGAACTCTTTGTCTGACATACAACTCTGATTTCAGGCTCGTCCTTAATTCGTCCGACAATCAGCACACTTCTTGCAGCCGCCTGAAAGTCAATGGAACCTAACCCTCTGTATGCAGATTTGCCCATACTGCTTTTATTCATATGTCCGATTAAGATAATTGCACACTTGTACTTTTCGGCAAGTTCGGCAATGTGTTTCATAACAGGTCTAATTTCATTCGCTCTGTGCATATCAACATCAGCACCCAAGAAGCCTTGAATGGGATCTAAAACAACAAGTTTTGCATTTGTTTCAACAATGGCTTGTTCA
>JAXJQQ010000075.1:0-14856 GCA_036311065.1 Acutalibacteraceae bacterium
AGTAAGCGAATCTCTTACCCGTACGAACAACCCGTAAGGGTTGTATGCGGAGGCGGATGCCGGTGTATGCTCGTGGTATACCCGTAGCACCCCAATAAGGGCGCTTTGCTTCCTTTGTCGCCCGGGACAAAGGAAGTGCCACAGCGGCATGAGCGTGTGGAAATTCACTTTAAGAACAACCTGATTATGAAGGAATAAATCAACCGTTTTACGGGCAGAGCCAAAATAAAAAAACGCCCTGCACCGAATATGGTGTAAGGACAGTTTATGTGCCGTAATACGGCTTGGATTTGCAGTTTTGGTGTGACTTGCGGAATCACATCTTTAATTTTAGAAAGAAAAATTATCTTTGTCAACATAAAAAAATCGCAGTCCCGAAAAAGGGGCTGCGACAAATAATGCTGTTAAATTACATAAGGCTGAGATAAAGCTCTTTGATTTCTTCAACGCTTGTGTCTCTGGGGTTACCGGGACGGCAGGCGTCGTCAAAGGCGGATTGTGAAAGGAAGTCGATATCCTCTGCCTTTACAATATCCTTAAGGTCAGCGGGAATGCCGACATCAACTGAAAGCTGCTTAACGGCTTCAATTGCAGCCTTTCTTGCATCCTCAAGGCTCATAGCTTCTGTGCCTTCAACACCCATTGCCTTTGCAATGTCTCTGTACTTTTCACCTGTTGCGGGAGCGTTGTATTCCATAACTGTGGGAAGGATGATAGCATTTGCAACACCGTGGGGTGTGTCATAAACAGCACCGAGGGGGTGAGCCATTGAGTGAACAATACCGAGACCTACGTTTGAAAAGCCCATGCCTGCGATGTACTGGCCGAGAGCCATACCTTCTCTGCCCTCTGCTGTGTTTTCAACAGCACCGCGAAGGCTCTTTGCAATGATCTCAATTGCCTTGATGTGGAACATATCACTCATTTCCCATGCACCCTTGGTGATGTAGCCTTCAATAGCGTGGGTAAGAGCGTCCATACCTGTAGCTGCTGTGAGACCCTTGGGCATTGAAGCCATCATATCAGGGTCAACAACTGCAACAACGGGAATGTCGTGCACGTCAACACATACCATTTTTCTGTCCTTTTCAGCATCGGTAATAACATAGTTGATTGTAACCTCAGCAGCTGTACCTGCTGTTGTGGGAACTGCAATAATGGGCACACAGGGATTCTTTGTGGGGGCTACACCCTCAAGTGAGCGTACATCGGCGAATTCGGGGTTTGTAATAATAATACCGATTGCCTTTGCTGTATCCATTGATGAGCCGCCGCCGATAGCAACAATGCAGTCTGCACCGCTTGCCTTGAAAGCCTCAACGCCTGTCTGAACATTTTCAATTGTGGGATTGGGCTTGATGTTTGAATAAATTTCATAGGGGATTTCTGCCCCGTCAAGAACATCTGTAACCTTTTTTGTAACGGCAAACTTAATAAGGTCGGGGTCAGAGCAAACAAAAGCCTTTTTGAAGCCTCTTGCCTTGATTTCCGTTGCAATTTCTGCTATTGCACCCTTGCCGTGGTAGGATGTTTCGTTAAGTACAAATCTGTTAGCCATAATTTTTACTCCTTTTACTGTGTTGAGATTTTCGTCTCTTTTTTTATTCTACTACAAAATGTTCTATAAGGTCAACGGGTTGAGCCATATAAATTTCGGATAGGGATATGCAATATTTAAGAAAATCTTAAGGAATAAATTGTTGTAAAACAACGGGAAGTATTTTATAATAAAATGAAGAGGAGCTAATAATGAAATAAAAAAAGTTGTAATTATAATTCTTTTGCTTTTTGCAATTGTATCAGTGCCGTATATATGGGTTGAAACAAATACATATTTATTTTCTGATGAATTTGTAAACTGTAATGAGCAGATTTCTGAACTTAAAGGCAAAGAGTACATATCAAAGGTTTATTATAAAACCAGCAGAAAAGCTAAGGTGTTACATATTTCATATGACGGAACTTTTATGAGTTATTATAAGAAAGAAAATAAACCTGATTGGGTGTTGGATGCTTACGATATCGTTTGGAGTAGGTTTGGAAATGCATCAGAGTTATTTTATCCTTTTTACAGAACTCACAATTGGTCAGAAGATATCTGAATTGATACTGTTTGCTTTATTATGAATTATTGAGAAGGTTGAAACAAAATGAAAAAAATTATTTCTATTGTGTCGATTATTACTGTGTTGATTTTATGCTTTGTTGGTTTATCTGTGTGGCATTATAGACAAAATCCGGAAATTGCTGATATGTCTGAATTCAATATACTTATCACAAACAGTGATTTTACAGATGATTATTATGATGAAAACACAGAGTTTTATGAAAAATATTTTTGGTCAAACAAGTATAAATTTAGTCTTTCTGGTGAATACGAAAAGCTTGAAAACCTGAATTATTCTTTTCAGTTGTCGGATGGCAGAATGTGCGTTGTTGATGAAAAAGAAAACAGAAAAAGTGTTTTGAAAGTTTTTTCTGCTTCAGGAGAGGTATGTGAAAAAGAATTCAATTTAGATTGGGTACCCAATCAAGTTTTTGAGTATAATAATAAAATAGTTGTAAGAAGGTTGGAAAGTTTATTCTTTGTAGATTTTAATTCAGATAGCCTGGTTCCGCTCAATCTTAAGTTGGAGAAGGATGTTACAGTTCGTTCAAATATGAATTCTATATATTATAATTACGAAGGGACGCTGTATATATTTAATGAGAATGGATTAAGTACTGTGAAATCAACCGCTGAATTTGTTGGGTCAACAGGCGAAAATACTTATATACTTGAAAAGCATATGAAATTTGGCATCCATCTTATATATAGTTACGATGCTGAAAAGGATAAAAAATTCGGGTATAGGCTATCCTATCTGCCCGGCAATATATTGGGTGCAGATGTAAACTCTGACGGTAGATATTTATTTGCTGTTATTTTTTATGATCACAGTGTTCAATATGCGATTCTTGTTGATTTAAAAACAGGTAAAAATGTTTTTATGAATAGAATAGACGCTTATGGTTGCGAATATGTGCAATGGCTTTAGAGAACATGTAAACAGTTAACATAAAACTCTAATTGTAAACTTCTGATAAAAGAGTTTTATTAACTAAGCCCGCCCTATTTTTCGGCGGCCTTTTCGGTCTCCGTCAGCACCGCTTGCTATAAGACTAACTACTCAAACCAAAATTACACAAAAAACTTAATATTTTTTATACACTCAATACAGTTGACACAATCAGTTAAATATTGTATAATATTAGGGAACATCGGTGAGCGATGACTCACCAAAAATAAATTTCAGGAGATGTATATAAGATGGACACAAGATTTGCTATTTCAAATTATCCTGACGCCAGAGCTGTTACTGAGAAGCTTGAGCACCTTATCACTCTTCCCATGCACTCAATCAACCCTGACGTTCTCAAAAAGTATGAAGAAGATTTCTTCGGTAAGAAGTGCCAGAAATCAAAGGAAATGATCGAAGAAGCTAAGCAGATTATTCCCGGCGGCGTTCAGCACAACCTTGCTTTCAACTATCCGTTCCCCCTTGTTTTCACAAAGGCTGAAGGCGCAAAGCTTTACGATATCGACGGTAACGAATACTACGACTTCCTTCAGGCAGGCGGTCCCACAGTTCTCGGCTCCAACCCTCCCGAGGTTCGTGATCAGGTTATTGAACTTCTTAAAACCTGCGGCCCCTCAACAGGCCTTTTCCACGAGTTTGAATATAAGCTCGCTAAGAAGATTTCAGATTCAGTTCCCACAGTAGATATGTTCCGTATGCTCGGTTCAGGTACTGAAGCTTGTATGGTAGCTTGCCGTGTTGCAAGACTTGCTACAAAGAAAAAGCACATCCTCAAAATGGGTGGCGCATACCACGGCTGGTCAGATCAGCTCGGCTACGGTATCCGTGTTCCCGGTTCAAAGTTCACTCAGGCAAGCGGTGTTCCCATGCGTCTTATGAGAGACACTCAGGAATTCTTCCCCAACGACCTTAACGATCTTGAAAAGAAGCTCAGAAGAAATCAGTTCAACGGCGGCACAGCTGCAGTTTTCATTGAACCCGTTGGTCCCGAAAGCGGTACACGTCCCCTTGATATGGAATTCAACAAGGGCGTTGAAAGACTTTGCCGTAAGTATGGCGCACTTCTCATCTTTGATGAAGTTGTAACTGGCTTCCGTCTCGGTATGGCAGGTGCTCAGGGCTACTTCGGTGTTGAACCCGACCTCACAATCTTCGGTAAGGTTATCGCCGGCGGTTATCCCGGTGCAGGCGGTATCGGCGGTAAGAGAGAGTATATGAAGTATATGGGTGCAGGTCTTGATGCAAGCGGCATGAAGGTTAAGAAGGCTTTCTGCGGCGGTACTCTTGCTGCAACTCCCATCTCCTGTGTTGCAGGTTACTATACTCTTGAAGAAATCGACAGAACCAATGCTTGTGAAAAGGCAGGTAAGATGGGTGACAGACTCACAGCAGGTCTTAACACAATCGTTGATAAATACAATCTTCCCTTCGTAGCATTCAATCAGGGCTCAATCTGCCATATGGAAACTGTTGGTACCCTTGCATTCTCAATTGACTGGAGCAAGCCCTGGTCAATTCCCGGCGTAATCAAGGAAACAAGCAAGCGTAAGGCTGAAATGACTCACATGGGTGCTGCTTACATGGCAGAAGGTCTTGTAACTCTTGCAGGCTCAAGACTTTACACCTCAGCTGCTTACACAGAAGAAATGATCGACGATGCAATCGCACGCTTCGATAAAGTATTCGCAAACATCGCAGTTGTTGAATAAGATTTTTACATAATTCATAAGGCAGACTCTTTTCGTCTGCCTTGTGTTTACTAAGAGGTGAATAACTATGGATATTTTACAGGCTAAACAAATAGTTGTTGAAGCAGGCAAAAAGCTTGTTGAAACAGGTCTTATTGCACGTACATGGGGTAACGTAAGCTGCAGAATCAGTGATACACAGTTCGTAATCACCCCCTCAGGCCGTGATTACATCTCACTTACTCCCGATGATATAGTAACCGTAAACCTCAACGACCTTACATATGAAGGCGATATCAAGCCTTCTTCAGAAAAAGGCCTTCACGCTCAGTGCTATATTCTCCGTCCTGAGGTTAATTTTGTTATCCACACTCATCAGGCAAACGCTTCAATCGTTTCCGCTATGGGCTGTGACATCAACAACATCAAGGGCGAAAGTAAGGAAATCGTCGGTGATAACATCCCTGTAAGCTCCTACGGTCTTCCCGGTACAGGCAAGCTTCGTGACGGTGTTGTGGGTGCTCTCAAGCGTTCCGATTCCAAGGCTGTTATTATGAAGAGCCACGGCGCAGTTTGTCTCGGCACAGACTATGACGATGCTTTCAAGGTAGCAAACGAGGTTGAAAAAATCTGTGCAAACTACATTTATGAAAAGTATGCTTCACTTACAGATAAGGTTACAAACACCTTCTCAGATGTATATGATTATGTAGTTGAGCTTAAAAAGAGAGCAGACGCTCCCGCACCTAAGCTTAACGCTTATGACAGTGTAAGAATCGACGATGCAATTATCCTTTCCGATAAGGAAGGCAACATCGTTTCAACTGTAGGCATTTGCCCCTGCTGTGACGAGCTCATCACAGGCGATAAATATCTTTCCGAAGCAGATATGCACAAGGCTATCTACAATAAGCGTGAGGATATCGGTGCAATTATCCATTCCGATAAGGAAGCTATTGTTGCAGCTTCAAAAATCGGCAAGACCCTCAAGCCCCTTCTTGATGACTTTGCTCAGATTGTAGGTGTAACTGTAAGATGTGCTGAGTTCAATCCCAACGACACAATCAAATCCTCAAAGAAGGTTGCTAAAAAGCTTGGCGGCAAGAGCAGAAACGCTCTTCTTCTTAAGGATAACGGTGCTGTTTGCTGCGGACCCAACAAGGATGAAGCTCAGGCAACTGAAATGGTTATGAACAAAAACTGCAAAGCAATTCTTGCAGGTGATCTTTTCGGCGGCTCAAAGCCCATCGGCAAGCTTGACAGTGTTCTTATGAATGTAGTTTACAGACTCAAGTATTCTAAGCAGAAATAAGAATAAAATAAAAAGATGAGATGTACGGGCGTACATCTCATCTTTTTATTTGTAAAAATTGCCCAAACTAACTAATTTAAATTATTGCACTTTTTTTGGGCTTTTGTATTGCAAAAAATGTCAGGTTTTGATAGAATTAGGATATATTTGAAAATGGATTTGGGCGGTGCTGAAAAATGAAGCTTCTTGAAGAAAAAATTATCAAAGACGGACAGGGGTTTCCCGGTAACATTCTCAAGGTGGATTCTTTTCTTAACCACCAGATTGATGTAGCCTTTCTTAATAAGATGGGTGAAGAAATAAAAAGATTATACGGTGACTGCGGTGTTAACAAAATTCTCACTATAGAAGCATCCGGAATAGGAATTGCTTGTATAACAGCGCAGTTTTTTGATTGCCCGGTTCTTTTTGCAAAGAAAACAAGAACAAAAAATATTGCTTCAACGGTTTATAAAACTCAGGTAAGATCCTTTACTCACGGTATGGAGTATGACGTAATCGTATCGAAGGATTTTATCGGTGAAGGAGACAATATTCTTATTATTGACGATTTTCTTGCTGAAGGCAATGCTCTCCTTGGCCTTATTGATTTGTGCAATCAGGCAGGTGCAAAGGTTGCAGGCTGTGCTATTGCAATTGAAAAAGGCTTTCAGAACGGAAGAAAAAAGGTTGAAGAAAAGGGTATCCGTGTTGAGTCACTTGCAATTGTTGAGTCTATGACCGACGGAGAGGTTATCTTTAAATAATGTAAATAGCCGATAAAAATCGGTTAAATAAAAAATTTTTATGGAGGCAAACCAAAATGAAAAAGATTCTTGCAATCGTACTTGCTGCTCTTATGCTCTTTACCCTCGCTGCTTGCGGCGGTAACAATGCAACTGAGGGCAACGCTGACGGCAAAAAGGGTATGAGCGAATCACCCATCGCTGCCGTTTCTCTCGCAACAGATTATGAAGTTCCCGCTGACTTCAAAATCGGTTTCATCTGCTTACATGATGAAAACTCAACCTACGACCTTAACTTCCTCAACGCTGTTGATAAGATTCAGGAAGCTCTTAAGCTCACTGACGAACAGGTTATCGTTAAGGTTAACGTTCCCGAAGGCAACGAATGCTATGTTGCTGCTAAGGACCTTGTTGACGCAGGCTGTAAGATCGTCTTCGCTAACTCCTTCGGTCACGAAGATTTTATGATTCAGGCTGCTAAGGAATTCAAGGATGTTGAATTCTGCCATGCAACAGGTACAAAGGCTCACACAGAAGGTCTTGACAACTACCACAACGCTTTCGCTTCAATCTATGAAGGCCGTTTCCTTGCAGGTGTTGCTGCAGGTCTCAAGCTCAACGAAATGATTGAAGCTGGCAAGTTCACAGCTGAAGAAGCTAAGATGGGCTATGTTGGTGCTTATACATACGCTGAAGTTATTTCAGGTTACACATCATTCTACCTTGGCGCTAAGAGCGTATGTCCCACAGTTACAATGGACGTTCAGTTCACAGGCTCATGGTATGATGCAACTGAAGAAAAGAATGCAGCTGAAGCTCTTATTGCTAACGGCTGTAAGCTTATCAGCCAGCATGCTGACTCAATGGGTGCTCCCGGTGCTTGCGAAGCTAAGGGTATCCCCAATGTTTCCTACAACGGTTCAACATACGAATCCTGCTATGAAACCTTCATCGTTTCATCAGCTATCAACTGGGCTCCCTACTATGCTTACATCATCGGCCAGTATGTAAAGGGCGAAGAAATCGCTGCTGACTGGTGCGGCGGTATTGCTGAAGGCTCAGTAGTTCTCACCGGTATCAACCAGGATGTTGCTGCTGAAGGCACATTTGAAAAGCTTCAGGCTGTTTGCGAAGATATCAAGGCAGGCAAGGTTAAGGTATTTGACACTGCTACATTCGCAAAGGATGGCGCAACTGTTGAATCATACAAGGCTGATGTTGATACAGATGCAGCTTTCACACCTGATACAGAAGTTATCGCTGACGGTTACTTCCACGAATCAGAATATCGTTCAGCTCCCTGCTTCGACCTCAGAATTGACGGCATCACTCTTCTTAACGAAAAGTTCTGATCAGTTGAAACTTTAATAAGCGGGACAGTTCCTGTCCCGCTTTATCTTGTTTTTATGTTGTGAGTGTTTAAAAATTAACCCTCGTAAAACGGGGATTGATTTTTAAGTATTCATTTAAAAAGGAGGAATACAGTTTGGCAAATGTTCCGGCTATTGAGCTTAAAAACATTACAAAGTATTTTGGAAAAAAAGCGGCAAACAAAAATGTTAACCTTACCGTAAACCGCGGAGAAATACTTTCAATTCTCGGTGAAAACGGTAGCGGTAAAACTACCCTTATGAATATGATTGCCGGTATTTATTTCCCCGATGAAGGACATATTTACATTGACGGCAAGGAGGTTGTTATCCATTCTCCGAGAGATGCTTTCAAATATAAAATCGGTATGATTCATCAGCATTTCAAGCTTGTTGATGTTTTCTCGGCAACGGAAAATATACTTCTCGGTCTTAACGAGGGCGGCAAGTTCAACCTTAAAACTGCTGCAGTTAAGGTTAAGGAAATCAGTGACAGGTACGGCTTTGAAATTGACCCGATGAAGAAAATTCACGAAATGTCAGTTTCGGAAAAGCAGACCGTTGAAATTATAAAGGTGCTTTACAGAGGTGCTGATATCCTTATTCTCGATGAGCCTACTGCAGTTCTTACTCCTCAGGAAACACAGAAGCTTTTCAACGTTCTTCGCAGAATGAGAGATGACGGTAAATCAATTATCATCATCACCCATAAGCTTCACGAGGTGCTTTCTCTTTCTGATAAGGTTGCAGTTCTCAGAAAGGGCGAATATGTAGGCACCGTTGAAACTGCAAAGACCAATGAATCCGAGCTTACTGAAATGATGGTTGGTAAAAAGGTTACCCTTAATATTGACCGCAGTGAGCCTCAGAACTGCGAGGAAAGACTTATCGTAAACGGCCTTAACTGTGCTGACCGTGAGGGTGTTAAGATTCTCAAGGATATTTCCTTCACTGCATATTCAGGTGAAATTTTGGGTATTGCAGGTATCGCGGGCTCAGGTCAGCGTGAGCTCCTTGAAGCAATTGCAGGCCTTCAGAAGGTTAATGAAGGTGAAATTCTTTATAACAATCCCAAAACCGGTGCAAAGGACAACCTTCGTGATAAAACTCCGATGCAGATAAGAGATTTAGGTGTCCGCCTTTCCTTCGTTCCTGAAGACAGACTCGGTATGGGCCTTGTAGGTAATATGGATATCATTGATAATATGATGCTCCGTTCTTACCGTAAGGGTAAGTCCATGTTCCTTGAAAGAAAAGCTCCCAAGGACCTTGCTGAAAAAATCATTAAGGACCTTGAGGTTGTAACTCCCGATGCAAGAACTCCCGTTCGCCGTCTTTCCGGCGGTAACATTCAGAAGATTCTTGTCGGCCGTGAAATTGCTGCTGCACCCACGGTGCTTATGGCGGCTTACCCTGTAAGAGGTCTTGACATCGGTGCTTCCTATACTATATATAATCTTCTCAATAAGCAGAAGGAAAAGGGCGTTGCCGTTATCTTCGTCGGTGAAGACCTTGACGTTCTTATTGAGCTTTGCGACAGAATCCTTGTTATCGGCTCCGGCTCCATCACAGGTGTTGTTGATGCAAGAACAACGACTAAGGAAGAAATCGGTCTGCTTATGACAAAAACAAAAGAAACTCAGGGAGGTGCAGAAGAATGAAAAGAATGAATTTTCATATAGTCAAGCGTGAGCCTATGGCATGGTACTTCAATGTGCTTGTACGTGCGGCTGCAATTATTGCTTCCCTTATTGTTTCTGCAGTTGTTATTATGATGCTCACAAAAAAGAATCCCATTGAAATTTATTCTTCAATGATTTCAGGTGCCTTCGGCTCAAGCCTCAGAATCTGGAGCCTTATGCAGAATGTTGCAATTCTTCTTTGCATATCTCTTGCTGTTACCCCCGCATTCAAAATGAAATTCTGGAACTGCGGTGCTGAGGGTCAGGTATTGGTCGGCGGTCTTGCTACGGTAGCCGTTATGATGTTCCTCGGTGACAGTCTTCCTTACCCTGCACTTCTTCTCGTAATGGTGATTGCCTCCGTTCTTGCAAGTATAATATGGGCAGTTCTTCCCGCACTTTTCAAGGCACAGTGGAATACAAACGAAACACTGTTCACCCTTATGATGAACTATGTTGCAATTCAGCTTGTTGCCTTCTTCCTCAAGTATTTTGTAAAAAGCGGCTCAGGTATTCTTACCCCGATGCCCGAACACGGACTTCCCGTTCTTTTCGGTCAGTCCTATCTTCTTAACATTATTATTGTTGCAGTTCTTACCGTTATTACTTACATTTATCTTAAAAAGACAAAGCACGGATATGAAATTTCCGTTGTTGGTGAAAGTGAAAACACAGCCAAGTACATCGGTATCAATGTTAAAAAGGTTGTTGTAAGAACTCTTATCGTTTCAGGTGCACTTTGCGGTATTGCAGGTCTTCTTCTTGTGGGCGGTACAAACCACACAATCAGTACCACTACCGTTGACGGCAGAGGCTTTACAGCCATTATGGTATCCTGGCTTGCAAAGTTCAATCCCGTTTATATGATTTTCACTTCCTTCCTCATAGTTTTCCTTCAGAAGGGTGCAGGTCAGGTTTCAACAGACTTCCGTCTGCCCAGTGCAATTTCCGATATTGTTACAGGTATTATCCTTTTCTTCATTATCGGCTGCGAATTCTTCCTGCAGTATAAAATCCTCTTATCAAAAAACAGAAAGGAGAATGACTGATGTTAGCCTTTCTTGTAAGCTCAATAAGACTCGGTATGGCATTCCTCTTCGGCTCAACCGGTGAGACCATTACCGAAAAATCCGGTCACCTTAACTTAGGTATTCCAGGTGTTATGTGTGTGGGTGCCTCCTGCGGATGCTTTGCTGAGTACCTTTACCTTTCAAAAGCGGGTATTAATGCAAATTACTTACTTGCAGTTTTCATTCCCATTATCGCAACCCTTATAGGCGGTGCTCTTATGGGTCTCATATTCAGTTTCCTCACTGTTACACTCAGAGCAAATCAGAATGTTACAGGTCTTGCGCTGACCACCTTCGGTGTAGGCTTGTCAGACTATATGATTGCTGAAACGGGAGCTGTATATTCAAAGGGCAGCCGTTATTTCACAATGTCACTTCCCTTTGCTGACGACCTCGGCTGGTTCGGTGAGCTGTTCTTTTCCCACGGTATTCTTATCTACCTTGCAATAATAATTGCCGTTGTTGTTTCCTTTGTTCTTACCAAAACAAGGGTAGGTCTTAACCTGAGAGCAGTTGGTGAAAACCCCGCAACGGCTGACGCAGCAGGTATCAGCGTTTCAAAATACAGATATGCTTCAACCTGTATCGGTTGTGCAATTGCAGGTCTCGGCGGTCTTTCATTTATAATGGACTACCTTAACGGTAACTGGGAATATTGTATCGATGCTATCGGTTGGCTCGCAATTGCACTTGTTATTTTCACCGTTTGGAAGCCCAACCTTGCAATCCCCGGCTCAATCATTTTCGGTGCACTTTACATTGCAAGCAGTTACATCACAGGCGTAAGCTTTGCAAGTAAGGAAATTTTTAAAATGCTTCCTTACATTGTAACGATCATCGTGCTTATTTTCACAAGCATAAGAGATAAGAAAGAAAACCAGCCGCCTCAGGCATTGGGTCTTGCTTATTTCAGAGAAGAAAGATAAAAAAAGAGGGTCGCTTGAGCGACCCTCAATTTTTATATTTTATTATTTTACTGTGAATTCTGCTGAGGATTGACCTTGTGTGCCTGATACGTCGTATACAACTGTCAGTCTGTATTCTCCTGCAGAAAGTGTAACATACTCGGGCATTTCTGTATCATCGTTCCATCTGCACAAAGAAACGCTGTCTGTACATTCCATACCGGGATTTACTGAGTAGCCTATGTCTGTTCTGCTGAATGAAACATCGACCTCTTTCCATTGACCGTTAACCTTCTTTTCAATGCACTTAACATCAGGGCGGTCAATTCTTCTTCCTGTGTTATTAACACAAGTGAAAGCAACAGTAGAACTTTCTGCTGTCATTTCCTTTACTGTTAATTCCGTATTGTTCGGTTTTACCGGCATTATAATGGATATAAGGGTCATTATAATTGCTAAAATTCTGCTTATAAATGCTGTCATAATAATTCTCCTTTTTGTTAATGGTAAGTTCCGCACTTACAAAATTCCTGAATATCAAAGTATCTCCATATTGCTTTGAGTACAGGCATGATAATGCGCTGTACCAAAAAGTTTTCACTGTGGCAGATGTGGTCGCAGTTTACATGAGGCATTGTACGGTTGCAGTCATCGCAGATATCGTCTTCGTTCTTATCGCTGTGTTGTTCACGGTAACCGTTACCGCTGATAACTGTTTCCTGATATGAGCAGTATCGGCAAACGGCAAGACCGGTGCAAAGGGGAGGATAGCAGTCGGCACTGATATAGTCATAAATATGATTGCCGTCAATACAGTTTTCAATTTGTTTCCTTAATTCGGAAATTTCGTTTGTTGTTTTTTCAATATCTTCCTTATCGGCATCTGCACTGTTTATTATTTCTTCAAGCTTTAAAGAAAGAGCATCAAGCCTCAGAGCATAATAATATGATAACATATCGCTATGCTCATTCAAAAAGTCCAGGTCTTGCTCTGCTTTAGAAAAATCATAGGCAAAAACCGAAAACGGTAGGGATAAACAAATTGTAATTGCAATGATAATGCATAATAACTTTTTAGTTTTCATATTTTTCCTCCTTCTGATGAATTGAATCGGGCCTGATTTCATTTTTATAATAGCACAATGCATATTATTTGTCAATATATATTTTGTCACACAAAATATACTGTTTTGCAAAAATACTTTGACTTGAAAGAATATCTGTGATACAATTAATAAAAAGTAGAAAGGGAGGTAGTCTCGGTTGCAGAATGCGGATAATTTCAAGCGTGGTACCGTAGAATTGGTAGTGCTGAGTGTCCTCAGGGATAAGGATATGTACGGATATGAAATTGTAAAGACGATTAAAGAAAAAAGCGGCGGCAAGTTTGATATGCCTCTCGGCACTCTTTATCCTGTTTTATACAGATTTCTTGATAACGGCTACCTTTCCGATTATGATGAAATAGTTAATAAAAGGCTGAGAAAATACTATCGCCTTGAAAAAAAAGGCAAGGAGTTTTATGAAAAACTACTTTTGGAATATAAAAGAATTTCTGCCGGAGTCAATTTGATAGTGGAAGGCGGTGACGGCAATGAATGAAAAAAGGGATAAAGAACTAAAGGCTTATTATTCGGAAATTTCAAAATCAATTGTTTGCTCAAAAAAACAGAAGAAAGAATTTTTAAGTCAGCTCATTGGTGATGTCAACTATTACCTTTCGGAAAATCCGGAAGCTTCTGTGCAGGAAATAAAAAACTGTTTCGGCTCTTCTGAGGATATAGCAAAAAGCTTTGTTTCCGAGTATGACTCAGTTGATATAAAGAAAAAGCTAAGCATTAAAAAAGCTGTGATTATTGCCGTTATTATTATGGTTCTGATTTATGCGGCGTTTGTTGTAATAAGCCTTATTGATGTTCATAATGAAGCTTACGGCTATATTGAAGAAGGGGTAATGTTAATGAGTGGTATTGGAAAGGAAGATATCATATGAAAAGAACGGTTGCATTAATTCTGTCGCTTGTTTTGTTGGTTCTGCCTTTGAGTCCGACTGTGTTAGCTGCTGAGAAAAATGAGATTTTTGACGACGGATCATACATTTCAATAGGCTTTCTGGATAATGTGGGTGATACTGAAGATACTGATTCGGAGGATGCGGTTTCCGGTATTTTAGCCCTGATTAAAAGGATAATAAGTAAAATACTTGAGTTTTTTGCCGGCAAAAAAACGGAGAACAAAACGGAGAATAAAGACCGGAGTATAATCAGAACAAAATATATTACTTATTATGATAAAAACGGAGTGATGCTCTGGGAGGTTTTTCTCAGAGGTGAATTTAAATATAATGGTGAAAAGTCTGAATGTACCTCAGCGGAGGTTTATTATGTTATAGAAGACCCCGACTGGGAGATGCTTGAATATAAGGCTACAAAGAATGGCGCACAGGCGAAGGGAGAATTTAAGATTCGTCAATTCAAACTCGGAGTGCCTCTTAAAGCAGTGGAAAAGACCTTCACCATTACCTGCGACAAGAACGGAAATGTAAAATAGCAGTAAAAGCCGTCAGAGATTTTATCTGACGGTTTTTGCTATATCTACATATAGACAAAACCCCAATAAAACAAAAACGGACACAATATATGGTGTAATTTTCACCACTCAACACAAAAACACCCGGCAAAGAGTACCAAAAGGGAAGTATTTAGTAAAAACTTACAAAAAAGTTTGCAAAAAACTGTTGACAAAAACAAAAAGAGGTGATAATATATGCAAGCATTCTTTGAGGAAGACCTCGGGGACTGCGAAAAAAGTCGATATGAAAAACTTGAAAAAAAGTTTGCAAAAAGTATTGACAAGAATGAGGGTATGTGATATACTCTTAAAGCTGTCTCGGAAACGGGATAGCGATTGGACCTTGAAAATTAAACAACGAGATAAGAAAAGGAACCCGAGATTCGATGGAAAATATCCATCAAGAAGAGTTTTTAAAAGTACTTTTCAAACAGTAATACGGAAGCTAAAAAT
>JAXJQQ010000076.1:0-22920 GCA_036311065.1 Acutalibacteraceae bacterium
CGAACAACCCGTAAGGGTTGTATGCGGAGACGGATGCAGGTGTATGCTCGTGGTATATCCGTAGCACCCCAATAGGGCGTTTTGCTTCCTTTGTCGCCCGGGACAAAGGAAGTGCCAAGACCCCTCAGTCACTTCGTGACAGCTCCCCTTTCAGGAGAGCCTCTGCGATGTGGTGCCTTCGGCACTATTTAAACGGCACGAGCGAGCGGATATTGATGAAAAACTACACTTATAAATTTGATTAAAGGTTGGGTAAAAGCTCCACGGTAAAAATAAAACGAATTGCCGATTACCTATCCTCTCTTATATGGCGTAGCCGCTTTTTTCATTACCGTTACAAGTGCCATAAGTAAAAGGGATACAAGAGAAATAAGGATGATAACCGCAAACATTTTGTCAAAGGCATATGCCTTTTTAACTCTTGTCATGTAAACTCCGAGACCCTCAAATCCGCCGAGCCATTCTGAAATAACGGCTCCCACAACGGAATATGATGCTGAAACCTTAAGGCCCGAAAAGAACTGCTCCGTTGCCGCAGGAAGCTTCACATGGCGGAAAATCTGCAGTCTGTTTGCACCCATGCTGCGAAGAAGGTTGATTTCGTCTCTGTCTGCACTCTGAAAGCCGTCAAGCAGAGAAACGGCAATGGGGAAAAAGGTAGTAAGCACCACAAGGGTGATTTTAGGCGCCATTGAAAAGCCCATCCATAAAACAAGCAGCGGTGCAATAGCAATTGTAGGCACCGTTTGTGTTATAACAAGAATGGGATACAGTGCTTTTTTCAGAAAGCTGAATCTGTCCATAAGCACGGCTATAAGAAAACCGAGCCCCGTACCGATTAAAAGTCCGTAAACAGCCTCCTGCAAGGTAACGGCAAGGTGGCTCATAAGTATGGGAAGGTCAGTAAAAAACGCCTTCACCACCTCAACAGGGGAGGGGAGCATATATGAGGGTATGAGTCCGCCCTCGCTTACTAAAAGCCATATAGCACCTATGACAACAAGTGAAATTATCGGTGCCGTTTTATTTGTGATGCTTTGTAACCTTTTCGTCAATGGTAAGTACACCTTCCTTGGGATTATAGCAAATCTTAACATATGCCGACACACTGTCACAGCCCATATCAATTGCTTTTTTCTGACAGTTTTTTACAATCTCCATAAGCTCATCGTAGCTGTCGCCTTCAATTGTTGTTTCAAAGGGGCCTACATAATAGTTAAGACCCGTTGAGGCGATGTAGTCAATTACACCGTCAACAATTCTGATAAGCTCTTCATTAGAATCGGTTTTGGGTAAAACCTGAATTGCAACACTTGCTTTCATAATAAATCACTCCGTATATTAATAGTATTAACATATTCTCATTACCCGAAGCTTTTTGAGCGAAAGCCTTTGCCGGCAAACAAAAACACCCATGTTTTTTTGTAAACACGGGTGGATTTAAAGCTTTCTTTTACTTAGCCTACGTCGGTATTATCCGAATCAGGTTATGGGTATAATCTCAGCCGAAAAATCAGCACCCCCAGTAATATTCATATGTCGGGATTATTGTAGCATTCTATTTTGCCTTTGTCAATAGTTTTTCCGTAAAGCGGTCACAGTATGAGCTCAGGGCGGCAAAGTCCATTGCTTCAACATATATTTTTTCAAGCTCATCGTGAATAGCCTTTGCCTGCCTGAGTTTATTTATGCTTTCATCAACAAGAAGATTTTTAAGCTTCAGGTCAAAGCGTAAAAGGCTGCGGTTGCTTCTTGCACCCTCGTGTAAAAATCTGTCTGCATGGATAAGTCTGTCGCAGGCGATTTCTGTTTTATGGGCAGTCTTCACCGTCATAATACAAAGCCCTGCCTCGGGGATTATCAGGTGCTCACATTCCTTGGGCCTTAAGGGGCAACTGCAGAAAATTACATCATAGCCGTTTTTTACGGCAAGGTCACCGATTCTTTCGCAAACAAGACCTGACACTGCCGAATATTCATCCTCAATGCCTATAACCCGTGTGCAAAGGGTATGCACCGTATCGTCAAGAAAAATTCTGCCCGACGGTGTTATTGCACCAAGGAACATACGTCTTTTTCTGCCGGGAACGGAATTTTTCTTTTTAGGTGTCTCCCTCATGGCAAATCTTACACAGAAGCTGTTGATTTTCTCTTCATTTATATAGGGGTTGAAAATCATTCGTATTTCCTTATCTATATTCCCCGCCGCACCGAGATATCCGGCACTTTTTCTGTGGCAGAGTGAATTTTCAAGGGTAAGGGAGCGGATATCCTCAGCCTTTTGCTTAAGCATATCCTCATCCCAGAATTCGCCTGTGTTAATTATGTTTTCTCCGCAGCCGGGAAACTTAGGCTCAAGAACGTGGGGGGATGTACCGTCGGCAATTGAAAAGCCGATTTCATCACAGTATAAAGCGTCAAGGCTGTTGGGGTCAGATGAGCAGTAAACCCAGCCTGTGTCAAGACCCTTGAGGTGCAGTGCAGTGCCCACCTTTTTCATAAAGGTGGACTTACCCGAGCCGGGGCCGCCCTTTATTATATATGCATTCTTTGTTGTGTAAGGATTATAAAGCTCATCAAAGAGAGATACAAAGCCTTTGGGTGTGTTTGCACCAAGAAAAGCGGAAATTCTTTTTGCCATTGAAAAACCTCCTGAAAAAAGTGAAATTGCGTTTTTCACTATCATTCTATTCTCAATACGGCTGTTTGCCACAAAAAATTATTATCTCTGCTTGTTTTTCTTGATTTTGTGGTGTATTATAGTTGTTAGAAGAATTCGGAGTTCGGAATTGTGAATTCGGAATTACGTCGGACAAAGTGCAAGAAAGACAATTTATTCCGCTACATTTTTGTTTATATCATATCTGATATTCTGTCGATACAGTTACGGTATTTTCACCCCACTTTTTTACATAATTCCGAATTTACATTGCATTTTATAAATAGGAGAGATATATATGATTAACAAGAGCATTAAAAAATTAGTAAGCTACGGTCTTGAATGCGGGCTTATTGAGCCCTCAGATGCCGTTTACACCGTAAACCGCATCCTTGAAATTCTGGACCTTGATGAATACACCGAGCCTGAGGAAGAATGTGTTTGTGAAAGCCTTGAGGAAACCCTTTGTGAAATTCTTGACTTTGCCGCAGAAAAGGGACTTATAGAAAACGATATTACAAACCGCGACCTTTTTGATACAAAGGTTATGGCGGCTCTTCTTCCAAGACCGTCTGAGGTAATTGACACCTTCAATTGCCTTTATAACGAGCTTTCACCGGAAGCCGCAACGGATTATTACTATAAGCTGAGCTGTGACTCAGACTACATAAGACGCTACCGCATTGTTAAGGACCTTAAATGGAAAACAGAAACAAAGTACGGTGAGCTTGATATCACCGTTAACCTTTCAAAGCCCGAAAAGGATCCCAAGGCAATTGCAGCCGCAAAGCTTATGCCTCAGAGCTCATACCCCAAGTGTCTTCTCTGCATTGAAAATGAGGGCTACAGAGGAAGACTCAACCATCCTGCAAGGCAGAACCACAGAATCATTCCCGTCTCTGTTGGCGGCGGTCAGTGGGGTTTCCAGTATTCACCCTATGTTTACTATAACGAGCACTGCATCGTTTTTAACTCCGAGCACACCCCGATGAAAATTGATGAGGGTGCATTCGGTAAGCTCTTTGATTTTGTAAGAGCCTTCCCTCATTATTTCGTAGGTTCAAATGCGGACCTTCCCATAGTGGGCGGCTCAATCCTTTCCCACGAGCATTTTCAGGGCGGTAATTATGAATTCCCCATGGCAAAGGCTCCCGTTGAAAAGGAAATTATCTTTAAGGGATACGAGGATGTTACCGCAGGTATTGTCAACTGGCCTATGTCAGTTATCAGAATAAGCAGTGAAAACAGTGACAGACTTGTGTCTTTAGGCGGTAAAATCCTGCAGAAATGGAGAGACTACACCGATAAGGATGCCTTCATCTTCTGTGAAACTGAGGGCACACCCCACAACACAATCACTCCCATTGCAAGAAAGCGCGGGGACAAGTTTGAGCTTGACCTTGTTTTAAGAAACAACATTACAACTGAGGAGCACCCCGACGGTGTTTACCACCCCCACAAGGAGCTTCACAACATCAAAAAGGAAAATATCGGCCTTATTGAGGTTATGGGTCTTGCAGTTCTTCCTTCAAGACTTAAAGCTGAGCTTAAGGCAGTTGAAAACGCAATTCTTGATGGCAAAGACCTGAAGGAAAGCGACGAAACTGCAAAGCACGCCGAATGGGTAGCCTCATTCAAGGATTCCTACAGCTTTACAAAGGAAAATGCAGAGGATATTATCCGCAAAGAGGTAGGACTTGTTTTTGCAAAGGTGCTTGAGCACGCAGGTGTTTATAAGACCGATGAAAAGGGCAGAGAAGCCTTCCTCAGATTTGTAAATTACGTAAATGAATAAGCAAAAAGCGACCGTGAAAACGGTCGCTTTTTAGATCCTGATTGCTAATTTTGTAATAAATCTGTTATAATTACTTATACCACTTGTAATTTACCCCATATATACTATAATTGTACCAAAGGTAAAAGGCAAAGGAAGGAAAGAGAAAATGTATAACGTTCTTGTTTGTGATGATGACAAAGCCATTGTCCGTTCAATCGAAATCTATCTCAAGGCTGACGGCTATAACGTAATCTGTGCCTATGACGGAAAGGAAGCTCTTGAGAAAATGCGCGAGAACACGGTTCACTGCATTATTATGGATATAATGATGCCGAAAATGGACGGTATTTCCGCAACGCTTGAAATAAGGCAGAAAAGCAATGTTCCCCTTATTTTCCTTTCGGCAAAAAGCGAGGATACGGACAAAATAACGGGTCTTACCTTCGGCGGCGACGACTATGTTACAAAGCCCTTTAACCCCCTTGAATTATGTGCAAGGGTAAAAAGTCAGATAAGGCGCTATGTATCCTTAGGCTCAATGGAGGAAAAGGCAACAGTTATCACAACGGGCGGTCTTAGTCTTGATACGGAAGCAAGAAAGGTTACCCTTGACGGAGAAGATGTCAGAGTTACGGCAACGGAATACAAAATTCTTGAATACCTTATGGTGAATATGGGTAAAACTCTTTCCTCAAATCAGATTTATGAAAATGTCTGGAATGAAAATGCCTTTTCAACGGAAAAAACCGTTACGGTACACATCAGAAGAATTCGTGAAAAAATCGAATTCGATACCAAAAATCCAAAATATATAAAGGTGGTGTGGGGCATTGGATACAAAATTGAAAAAATTTAATCTTTCGTTTCTTTTTAAGTTTATTGCAGTTGTGCTTTGCCTTTTATGTGTGGGTGCAAGCGTATGTCAGCTTTCCGGACAGCTCGTTCTTGCAGAAAAAAGGGACTTAAGAACGGAAAACTTTTTTGATGCCGTTTATTTCGGCGAAAGTAAAGAAATATGGGATACCAACAGCTTTAAAACGGAGTATCAGCTTTACTCCTCAAAGCTTTGTGACCTTATTGCTTTTTACGGTGACGGCAGTGAAGAATACTTTAAGTTGAAAAACGAAGTCCGTGAAAAGGAAAATGCAGAAAAATATGAAAGAGTCAGAAAAAATCTTATAGCAACAATGCAGCAGAAAAACGGTTTTTATGATTACCTTGTTCATCTTTCGAGCGGTAATATCACAAACTGCGGTTATATCAAGGTTGAGGATGATTTAAGCGAATACCCTGAATATTACGAAGATGATATTTATGACTACGAAATCTCCTATCATGAGCTCGCTTCGAAAAGCTACGGTGACGAGCTTATTTATTACGAAACACTTATGACAGCAGAGGCACAGAAGATGCTGGAGGAAACAAAGGCAGACGGTGTTGTTCTTCTTACCTCTTCTTGCGGTATTATGGATGAACTTGATGAAACAACAAACAACTATCCTGCAGGCTATTATTTCTTCAAGGTTAATGACAATGTTCTTACGGCTCGTCTTATTAATAAGGATATTATTACCTATAGCAATGAAACCTACGAGCAGTTCAGAAAGGAATATGACTACGAGCAGGAATACCTTAAAGAAAACTTCCCCTCTGCAAGGTATTTTATAAGGGATGCCGAAGGCAGAACATATACTAATATAAAGAGTCTTGATAAAAAATCCACAGAAAATGATATTGCCGAAGCAATGGGTAAATTCGGCTTTTACACCCGTACAGACCTTGAAAAGGGCGGTGCTTACCTTCCGGACGGAAAATATTACACAGATTACCTTCATTCCTCAATTTATGAATCGGATATCTTTGCCGCAGGCAAGGTGTATAGCTATACCGACGAAATACCCGAAATTTACACAACGGGTATGACTCAGACAACAACTCTACCCTCCGTTCCGGAGCCCACAACTCAGCTGCCGACGGCTGAAACAACTGAGAAAGAGACCGTACACACAACAACCTATACGGTCACTTACAAGGGTTCCGTAAGCTACGGAGTATTGGAGGAAAAGGGAAGACCCGATATTTACATCGGTGTTGATATGCATTCTGAAAGCTACAAAAAAGCAGAGTGCCGATTTTCTCAGGCAAGGGATAAAATCGTTCTTGCCCGTGATATGGCAAAGGATTGCATTAAATTCTGCGGAGCACTTGTGCTTCTTTTCATCCTTCTTTTCATTTTCCTTATTGCCTTTTCCGGCAGACGCTTCGGCGACAGAGAAAATGTTTATATGCTCCCCGGGGACAGAATGTTCACTGACTTGAGATTTATTCTTGACTGCGGTCTCGGCTTCCTTGCGGCACTTCTGATAATAAGTGTGCTTGACGAATTCTTCGCAAACGGCAATGTGAACGAGCTTGTGATTCTTCTTCTGGGCGGTCTTTGTGCACTGTTTGCTCTTATTGTTCTTGACCTTGTGCTTTTCATCACAAGGCACATAAAAAACAAGAGCCTGATCAAAAATAACTCCCTTGTGTGGTGTGTAAGAAAGCTTTCGGAAAAGTCGGGCAAGGTGCTTAAAACAGATACGAGAAGCAAGCTTCTGAATGTACTTCTGGCTCTGTTTATCCCCGTAAATGTGTTTATCGTTTTTCTTATCTGGGGTGTTTGTAACGATGAGCTTGAGCTTGTAATTTTAATGACAGCTCTTGTTTCTTACGACCTTGCTACACTCATCGTTCTTTTCAGGGAAAAGAAATGGCTTGAGCCCGCAAAGGAAAAGATGAAGTATGTAAGGGGCTTTGAAAAGGAAACGTTTATAAAGGGTGCAGTAGTCCTCGGTGCAAATTTTGTGCTCGGCCTTTGTGCAATAATGGAAATTGTGAACACGGAAACACTCTGGTTCTCCTTTATCCTTATCGGCTTTGACATTTTTGTATGCATTCAGCTTGTACGCTTTATTGCAGGTGTTAAAAAGATATTCTCCGCTGTGAATGAGCTTAAGGACGGCAACTACGATGTGCAGATAAATCTTTTTGCTCTTCCTCATTCGCTTTACGGACCTGCAAACAAGCTGATGAGCCTTCGTGACGGGCTTAAAACTGCTGTTGACGAGGCTGTTAAGCAGGAGCAGACAAAAACAGAGCTTATCACAAATGTTTCCCACGACCTGAAAACACCGCTGACGAGCATTATAAATTATGTTGAGCTTCTGAAAAAGTGCGATATAGATGACGAAAACGCCAAGGAATACCTCAGCGTTTTAGGTGAAAAAAGCGACCGCCTTAAAAAGCTTATTGAAGACCTTGTTGAAGCCTCAAAGGCATCAACGGGCAACCTTAAGGTGGAGCTTATGGAAGTTTCCCTTAACGAAATCACAAAGCAGATTATCGGCGAGTTCAGTGATAATTTTGACGAAAAGGGCCTTACCCTTGTGGAAACAATCCCCGAAGAGGATATCACCGTAAAAGCAGACAGTAAAATGCTTTACAGGGTGCTTGAAAACCTGATGAGCAACGTTTCAAAATATGCAATGGAAAACACCCGTGTATACCTGAGCGTTGAAAGAAAGCAGGGCAGAGGTGTTATCTCCCTAAAAAATATTTCAGGCTCACCGCTTAATATCACTGCCAATGAGCTTAAAGCTCGCTTTGTCCGCGGCGACGAGGCAAGATCAACCGACGGCAACGGCCTTGGCCTTTCAATTGCAGAAAGCCTTTGCGACCTTCAGGGCGGAAAGCTGAATATTGAAATCAACGGAGACCTGTTTGTGGCACAAGTTGTTATCTGAGTTTAAAATAATATCAGTAGGGAGCGACGCCCCCGTCGCTCCGCTACGCACGGCAACGATGCAATTCATAAAAAATAAAGGCAGGGATTTGTCCCTGCCTTTATTACATTTTATCAAAAGCTCAGCATTCATCAGAATGCTGAGCTTTAACATTACGGCAATACAAATCCGCATTTCTTCATTGTTTTCTGCAAGGTTCTGTCTGCAATACGGTTTGCCGTAGCGGCACCCTTTGCAGCCATTTCCTTAAGATATGCCTGGTCCTTCATATACATTTCGTATCTTTCTCTTACGGGACGAAGCTCTTCAACAACAGCCTCACCAACGGCATTCTTGAAGTCGCCGTAGCCCTTGCCGCGGAACTCGTTTTCAATCTCTTCCATTGAAAGACCGGTACAGCAGGAGTAAATGCCCATAAGGTTGTTTACACCGTCTTTTCCGTCGCCGAAATAAACCCCGCCTTCGCTGTCGGTTACGGCACTTCTGATTTTCTTCATAATGGTTTCAGGTGAATCAAAAACGGAAACATAGCTTTTGGGGTTGGGGTCGGACTTGCTCATTTTCTTTGTGGGGTCCTGCAAGGACATAACTCTTGCACCCTGCTTGCCTATATAAGGATCGGGCACGGTGAAGGTTTTGCCGTAAATACCGTTGAAGCGTGCGGCAATATCCCTTGCAATTTCAAGGTGCTGCTTCTGGTCTGCACCAACGGGTACAAGGTCAGCCTGATAAAGAAGAATGTCCGCTGCCATAAGCACGGGGTATGAGAAAAGACCGACGTTTACATTATCAGCGTGAGACTTGCTCTTGTCCTTGAACTGAGTCATACGGCTCATTTCACCGAACTGTGTATAGCAGTTGAGAATCCATGCAAGCTGAGAATGTGCGGGTACATGGCTCTGAATGAAAATGATATTCTTTTCAGGGTCAAGTCCTATTGCAAGAAGAAGTGCAAAAACCTCCATAATCTGCTTGCGGAGCTTCTGGGGGTCCTGCCTTACGGTTATTGCGTGAAGGTCGGCAACGGCAAAAGCCGAGTCGAATTCATCGGAAAGCATTTTCCAGTTTTTAAGTGCACCCAGGTAGTTGCCCAGAGTGGGAATGCCTGAGGGCTGAATGCAGGAAAGAATCTTTTTTCTTTTTTCGGGTGCGGCTTCGGCACCGGGGATAATGAGCTTTTCTTCCATTATTATATCGTCCTTTTATTATTGTATAATATAGACTAATATTATATGCCCAACGGTAATATTTGTCAAGAAGGATTAAGCTTACCTCAGTGCCGAAAGAACAAGACCTAAGGCAAAGCCCAGTGCAATCCCACCGATGATTTTTACGATTTCTGTTTTTCTGTCCTTTTTTATTTTTGTTGCAGGGGGCTGATTTTCAAGATTGCCTGCAATAAGGCTTGCCCTTTCTCTGATTTTGCCTTCGTTAACCGAAGCATATTCGGGCTTTACAAAAAACATTATTTTTTCAAAATATTCCGAGCCCGTTTCCTTCACCTCAACAACCTGACGGTTTATACCTCTTATCATAAATGGAGTCCTCCGAAAAATTTTTTCATCTTCTTTATTTTGGCTTTTATACTGTGCATATATTCCACATAAAAAAGATAGAATATCATCCTCTTTTTTCACTATTTTCTTGTTTTTTACAATGAATAAATTTTATGTCCGAAGGTAATTAATAGTACCCTCTCAGTCGGCTATGCCGACAGCTCTCCCAAAGGGAGAGCCAAGTTAAAGGTGTTCTTCCTGCCTCTCCCTTTGGGAGAGGTGTCACGAAGTGACGGAGAGGGTAAATGCCCGAAGGTAAGTCATAATTATAACGTAGGGACACGGCGTGCCGTGTCCGCCTGTGCTCCAATTTTATTGACAAAGAAAATTGAAAATGATAATATGGTGGTGAAAAGGGGTGATGTTTATGAACAAGAAAGATTTAATTCTGAAAATCAGATTTGTGCCTTCTTTTTTTTATTTATTTCTGGAGCGTTGGCTTAACAAAATGAGTAAAAAGGGCATAAAATTAGTACATTATAAAGGCTTTTTATATTATTTTGAAAAAACCGAACCCGAAAACAGAATTTATTTTGTTTATAACTGCACCGGTTACAGAAAGGATGAAGGCAAATACAGCTTCTCGTTGAGATATCCTTGCTTTGAAGAACAATATGCCATATCCAAAAAATCATCATCACTGAACAAGGATAATAAAATAAATCCTCAGGCTAAAAAGATTATCGAAATTGACTCTGGTAAGGCTGATGCTGATTATTACATAGTTTTAAAAGAAAGAGACAGCATCTATTTAAAAAAAGCATGCAGGGATGCTTTGATATTTGTTGTGGCATTAATATGTTGTGTGTTGGCGTTAAAACTTTGAAAATAAACACAAAGGTATAACGGATATAATAACTAATCAACAATCTAATACTATCTAAAGACTGCCGTATGTTACGGCAGTCTTTTTCGGTCGCCGTGGGCGTCGACCGCTACGGGATTGATTTCATTTTATAGAATTCCACTAGCCTTTGATAAATTCAGTAAGTGAATCTCTTACCCGTACGAACAACCCGTAAGGGTTGTATGCGGAGACGAATGCCGGTGTATGCTCGTGGTATACCCGTAGCACCCCAATAGGGTGCTTTGCTTACTTTGGCGCTCGAATGAGCCAAAGTAAGTGCCACAGCGGCACGAGCGGACGGGCATTGAGGAAAAGCAGAAGTTAAAAGTTTTATAATAGGTTGGGTAAAACCGCCACGGCAAACCTATTAAGTTTTGTCCGTAAAAAAGGCACAAAGAGCTTTTCAAAAACCGTCCGCTTAACGAATTTTGTAGAAAAAGGGAATCAAATTTTGTATCAATTGCCAAGGGGTGTTTTTAACATTTTCCACACAGTTTTGCACCGTTTTGTGTGGAAAAACCTGTGGAAAAAGTGGAAAACCCTTTTAAAATCTATGTTTTTTGCTGTGTGGAGTGTTAAAAAAGGAAAATTGCTGATGTTGAAAAGTAGGTATGGAATTTTAGTCAAGATACTTTAATTGAGATTTTTTGTGCATTTTTTTGTATATGTTTTTTTATTTGGCTGAATATGGCAGAAAATTTTTTCTTTTTTGCCCTTGATACTTCAGTTTCCTTGTGCTATAATTACTTAATTATATTTTTAGTTCAATCCCGACAGCCAAAAAAGACAGAAAGGAAAATGATTATGGAGTACAATTCAAAGTTTGTAAAAGAAGGTCTTACCTTCGACGATGTTCTGCTTATTCCTGCCGAGTCAGATGTTCTTCCCGCTGACGTAAGCCTTGAAACTCAGCTTACAAAGGGTATCAGACTCAATATCCCCGTTATGACTGCTGCTATGGATACCGTTACGGAATCCAGAATGGCAATTGCAATTGCCCGTGAAGGCGGTCTGGGTGTTATTCATAAGAATATGTCCATTGACGCTCAGGTTCAGGAAGTTGACAAGGTTAAGAGAAGCGAAAACGGCATCATCACAAATCCCATGTTCTTAGCTCCCGATAACTATGTTTATGAAGCAGAAAACCTTATGCACAACTACCGCATTTCAGGTGTTCCCATCTGTGAAAACGGTAAGCTTGTGGGTATTCTCACAAACCGTGACCTTCGTTTCCTTTCAGATTACAATATAAAAATCAGCGAGGTTATGACAAAGGATAACCTTGTTGTCGGTGCAGAGGGCACCACCCTTGAAGAAGCAAAGCTTATCCTTATGAAGCACAAGATTGAAAAGCTTCCCCTTGTTGACGAAAAGGGCAAGCTTACAGGTCTTATCACCATTAAGGATATTGAAAAGGCTGTTCAGTACCCTCACTCAGCAAGAGATGTTCAGGGCAGACTTCTTTGTGCAGCTGCTCTTGGTGCTACTGCTGACGTGCTTGACAGAGCTGCTCCCCTTGCTGCTGCAGGCGTTGATGCTTTTGTTCTTGACTCAGCTCACGGCCACAGCAAAAATATCCTCAAGGCTGTTGAAAAGGTTAAGGCTGCATTCCCTGATATTTCACTTATTGCAGGTAACGTTGCAACAGCTGCTGCAACTCAGGCTCTTATTGAAGCAGGTGCTGACTGCGTAAAGGTCGGTATCGGCCCCGGCTCAATCTGTACAACCCGTGTTGTTGCAGGTATCGGCGTTCCTCAGGTTACTGCTATTTATGACTGTGCTGAAATGGCTGCAAAGTACGGTAAGAATGTTATCGGTGACGGCGGTATCAAATATTCAGGTGAAATTGTTAAGGCTATTGCCGCAGGTGCTTCCGCTATTATGGTCGGCTCACTTGTTGCAGGCTGTGAGGAATCACCCAGTGATACAGAAATCTATCAGGGCAGAAAATATAAGGTTTACCGCGGTATGGGCTCCATCGCTGCAATGAATCAGGGCAGTAAGGACAGATACTTCCAGGCAAACAACAAAAAGCTCGTTCCCGAAGGCGTTGAAGGCCGTGTGCCTTACAAGGGAACCCTCAGCGAGACTGTTTACCAGATGATGGGCGGTCTTCGTGCAGGTATGGGCTACTGCGGATGTGCTACAATTGACGAGCTTAAAACAAAGACTCAGTTCATCAGAATCACATCAGCAGGTCTTATTGAAAGCCATCCTCACGATATTTCAATTACAAAAGAAGCTCCCAACTATTCAATGGGTAACAACTGATAAAAAGCTCTCCGCCGTTGCGGAGAGCTTTTTTAGTACTCACCGCTATAACATATTACCCCAAAAACGAAAACAACATCTTAATTTTTTGTTATTAGTTAACATAAGCATTGACATAAGGTTGATATTTTGGTAAAATATTGGAGCATAGATTCAGGCGGTGCAAAGCCACAAAAGGTGAGCAGCCGCTCACACAAAGGAGGATCATAAATATGATGACAGATGCAAAAACCCTTGCATACATCAATATGTATGCTGTTCTCGGCGCTATCGAAAATCTTTGTGAGCTTGACAAAGCTGCAAGCGATCTCGTAAAGACAAAGAAGCCCGTATCCATCGGTCTTGAAGTAACAGGCGGCCCCAGTGCTACCCTTACCTTCAAAAACGGCAGATGCAGAATGGAGCAGGGCACAAAGAACTGTGATGTTCTTCTTCCCTTCTCAACTCCCGAAAAGTTCAACGCTATGGTTGACGGAACAGGCTCAGCTCTTCCCTCAAAGGGATTTTCAAAGATCGGCTTCCTTCTCAAGAAGTTCATTCCTTTAACTGATATGCTTTCAAAGTATCTCAGAGCTACCGAAGAGGACCTTAAGGATGATAAGTTCTTTGAAATCAGCACAAAGCTTATGTTTTATGTTATCACCGTTGCCCTTTCACAGATCGGTAACAACGATGAAATCGGTAAGTTCAGTGCTTCCCTTATTCCGACGGTATTATTGATGTTTCCATCAAGGACTGTGTAAGCGCTACAATCCGCGTTAAGGACAGCCATATGGTAACAATCAAGCAGAAGCCCGACTCCTTCCGTTCACAGATGCAGTTCTGTGATATCAGACTTGCAAGAGATCTTTTTGACGGCAAGGTTAACGCTATTGCAGCAGTTGGTGAAGGTAAGGTTGAAATGCACGGTCTTATCAATATGATTGATAATGTAAACAGAATTCTTGACAGAGTAGCACTCTATCTTGCATAAGGAGGTATTATATAATGAGCTTTCCCGTTTATAACACAGAAAAATCAAGAGAGTTGTTCGCAAGAGCAACAAAAGTAATACCTTCAGGTATTTACGGTCACCTCGGCCCTGCAGAAGGCCAGTTTATCCCCGTTAACAAATGGCCCATGTTCTCCGAAAAGGCAAAGGGTACATATGTATGGGACGTTGACGGTAATAAGTATATCGACTATATGTGTGCATACGGTCCCAACGTTCTCGGCTACGGCGACCCCGATGTTGACGCTGCAGCTATGAAGCAGCTTGCACTTGGTAACTGCACAACTCAGCCCGCTAAGGTAATGCTTGAATGTGCTGAGCTTCTTGTTGATACCGTTGCTACCGCTGACTGGGCTTTCTTTGCAAAGAACGGTAACGACGCAACTCAGGGTGCAATTATGTGTGCAAGAGCATATACCCACAGAAAAAAGGTTATTATGTTCAACGGTTACTACCACGGTGTTTCACCCTGGTGCCAGAAGATTGACTATCCGGGCGTTCTTCCTGAGGACGTTGCAAACAACATTATGCTTCCCTGGAACGATATCCCTCTTCTTGAAAAGACAATTGAAGAAAACAAGAATGAAATTGCCTGTATCATAGCTCAGCCCTATGACCACGGTAACTTCCACGATAACGCATTCCCCGAAAAGGATTTCTGGCCTAAGGTAAGAGAAATCTGCACAAAGAACGATATCGTTCTTATCGTTGACGACGTTCGTGCAGGCTTCCGTCTTGATCTTAAGGGCTCTGACCACTTCTTTGGCTTTGAAGCTGACCTTATCTGCTTCTGTAAGGCTCTTGCAAACGGCTACAATATGTCAGCAGTTTGCGGTAAGGAATTCCTTAAGGGCTCAATGAGTGCCCTTGCTTACACAGGCTCATACTGGCTCAGTGCTGTTCCTTTTGCAGCTTGTATTGCAAACATCAACAAGATGAAGGAGCTCGACGTTCCCACACTGTTCAAGCAGAAGGGTGAAAAGCTCTGCAACGGTCTTGTTAAAGCAGGTGCAGAACACGGTATTGACCTTGTTGTTTCAGGTGCTCCCGCACTGTTCTATCTCAGAATCGCTAACGATGACAGCATGCTGCTTCATCAGGAATGGGTTGCTGAAATGGTTTCAAGAGGTATCTTCATTTCATCTCACCACAACCACTTCATCAACGCTGCTCTTTCCGATAAGGATATCAAGCACACAATCGCAGTTGCTGAAGAATGCTTCGGCATCGTAGCTAAGAATCATCCCGAAATTTTCGGCTGATAAAATGTAAACCGTACCCTCGGCTGACAGTCGGGGGTATCAGATAAAAAAGAAATATGGAGGAAATTATTATGCCACTTTCAAAACAGGAATGGCTTGCCCTTGAAAAAAAGGCTTTCGAGCTTCGTAAGCTTACTGTTCAGACAACAGTATGGGCAGGCAGCGGACATTTCGGCGGCGGTATGAGCGTTATGGACCTTCTTACCGTTCTTTACCACAAGTACCTTAACATCAAGGTTGACGATCCCAAATGGGAAGACAGAGACCGTTTCATCCTTTCAAAGGGTCACGCAGCTATTGCTTATGCACCCGTTCTTTGCGACAAGGGCTTCAACGATGTTGAAATGCTCAAGTCCTTCAACCTTTCAGGCTCAAAGATGGGTATGCACCTTGACTCAAACAAGGTTGTAGGTGTTGACGCTTCAACAGGCTCACTCGGTCACGGTCCCTCAATCGCAGCAGGTACTGCTCTTGCAGCAAGACTTATGGGTAAGGATTACCTTACATATGTTGTTACCGGTGACGGCGAGCTCGGTGAAGGCTCATGCTGGGAAGGCTTTATGACAATCAATCATTACAACCTTTCAAACTGCATCGTATTTATCGACAGAAACCACAACATGATTGACGGTAACACAGAGGATATCAAGAAGCTTGAACCCCTTGCTGACAAGATGACAGCATTCGGCTTCAACACAATTGTTGTTGACGGTAACAACATCGGCGAGCTTTGCAACGCTATTGATGTTGCTATTGAAAGATCAAAGGAGCCCTGCGCACCCACATGTATTCTTATGGATACAAAGAAGGGCGCCGGCATCAAGTCAATCGAAGGCGATTACACATGGCACTACGGTGCAATCGACGATGCACGCTTTGAACAGTTCAACAATGAGCTTGAAGCAGACTATAAGGCTCGTGTTGCTCGTGCAGAAAAGGAGGGCAAATAATTATGGCAGGCGGATTTGTTTACACAGCAGTTGACCAGACTGAGCTTTCCACAGCTGAAATTTACGGTAAGGCACTTGCTGACATTATTTTAAAGGACCCCAAGGTTGTTGCTATCACAGCTGACCTTGCAAAATCAACAAAGCTCGGTGACGTTCTTAAGGTTTGCCCCGAAAGAGTTATCAACGTAGGTATTGCAGAGCAGGATATGTTCGGTGTTGCCGCAGGTATGGCAAGAGCCGGAATGATTCCCTTCCTTTCAGGCTTCTCAGCTTTCACATCAATGAGAGCTTGTGACCAGCTTCACACAGACATCTGCTATCAGAACGTAAACGCAAAGATCATTGCTACTCACTCAGGTACATCCTTCGGTCAGGCAGGCTCAACACACCATGCTATCACTGACCTTGCTATTACAAGAGCAATGCCCAACCTTACAGTTATCGTTCCCGCTGACGGCTTTGAAACAGCAAACGCTGTTAACGCAGCTTACGAAAACTTCGGCCCCTACTACATCCGTATCAACCGTGGCTTTGACCGTGTTCTTTACGATAATCAGGATTACGGCTTTGAGGTTGGTAAGGCAGTTGAGGTTCACGAGGGTACAGATATCACAGTTATCGCTTGCGGTTCCTGCGTATTCCAGGCTCGTGAAGCTGCTAAGTTCCTCAAGAACTCAGACGGACTTTCAGTTCGTGTTCTTAATATGCACACAATCAGCCCCATTGACGTTGAGGCTATTCAGAAGGCAATTTCTGATACAAGAAGAATCGTTACAGTTGAAGATCACCTTGTTGCAGGCGGTCTCGGCTCAGCAGTTGCTGAGGTTATGGCTCAGTACGGTAAGGGCTGTGCATTCAAGATGCTCGGTCACAAGGGCTTTGCTATGATCGGTCTTCATGAAGACATTATGTCCGATGCAGGCATCGACGCTAACGGCATCATCGCTGCAGTTCGTGAAACAATGAATGCAGACTTCGAAGAAGACGACAACTGGGACGACGAATTCTAATTAATTACAAGGAGGCAAACGATATGGCTCATACAAAAGAAGCCTTATATTCAAATAAAATCTTTCTTAATGCTGCTTTGCCGCTTGTAAAGGTTATTGCAAACGATGTACCCTCCCTTAAGAAAAAGTTTGAAAATGCTCACGCAGTTATTCAGGTAAGCTGCCTTGATCCCGATGCTGAGGGCGGCAAGCAGGGTATGCACTTTGTTGTAAACTCAGGTGAATGGCTTGTTCACACCTGCCTTACAGAGGATCCCCACATTGAGCTTGAATTCAAGAGCGTTGAAGCACTCAACGATTTCTTCAAGGGTAACATTTCACTCGGCGGTATTCCCAAAATCAGAGGTATCAAATATGCAGGCACACTTGTTGCTTTTGTAATGGTGCTTCTTAAAATGGCAAACCTTCTTGGTGCAACTGAGCCCCCGAAGGATGAGGAAACAAAGGAGCTTCTTGTTAAGTGCTATTTCTACCTGCTTTCAAGCGGTATCAGCCAGCTTAACAAAATGGGTCATCCCGAAATCAGGGATTGGACCTCAAAGAGCCCTGACCGTGTTTACGCTTTTGCAGTTGACAATTATCCTCAGGTTTCTGCCTTCATCCGTATCAAGGCAGGTAAATCACGTGCAGGCCGCGGTGAATACAAGAGAGCAATGCCCTTCTTCACCCTTCGCTTCAATAACCTTGACAGTGCACTCGGTATCCTTATGAGCATTGACGATATGCTTGAGGCTACAAAGGCAGGCCGTCTTGTTATGGATGGCGGTCCTGAATTCGGTGCACAGATCGGCGGATTCATGCTTGAAATCGGCGCACTTGCTAAATAATGAAAAAGAGGTCGCAATGCGACCTCTTTTTTAGGGTCTAGGGCTTTTGGGAAAGCAGTAAGCAGTAGGATACTCCCTCAGCCTTCGCTTTACTCAGACAGCTTCCTTTGGAGGAAGCTGTCAAGACTTCGTCTTGACTGAGGGAGTGCTGTAGCGGTCGACTCCCACGGAGACCGACGGAGAATTTTATTGACAAAAAATATTTAAAGTGGTATTTTAAGCATGTAGAGTTAGCTGTGTTTACTACATATAAACAAGTCTTTTTGGTGAGGTGACAAAATGGAATTGTTTTTATCTATAGAGGCTCAAAATGCTGATAATAGCGGATTGGCTGACATATTAAGGAAAGTAACAAGAGAATTATCTTTTGTTACTGATAAAAATAAAGGCTTGGAAAATATTGATAATTATGGTTTAGAATTTAAAAGCATTGCTATTATTCCAACTTGTGTTGACGATGATTTTTGGGTAGCCTTGGGATGGAAAGAAAGAATTAAAATTTCCAGAAAAAACAGAGCGGCAGATATCCGATTAAGAATGGATTATAACAGATTTGTTGCTGAAACAAACGAGAACAAAAGAATTATGTTTATTAAAATTATAATTGAATCAATAAAAGAAGTTCAATCACGTTCTAAAAAAGACTTTAATGGCGATAAGTTAATAGAAGATATTTTTACTGCAACTAATTTAACAGAAGCTCAAGTTTTTTCCGTTTAATCGGGAGAATGGTGTAATAAATAATAATCAAGCCGGTTGACATCGTCAACCGGCTTTGCCTGTCATATGAAGCGGGTAACACCTTTTTATTACCAATTACTTAAAGCGCAATTTTGCATTATAATAATACCGAAGATGCTCTATTCTTGCCTCTCCTGAAAGGAGAGGTGGCACGACGAAGTCGTGACGGAGAGGTCATTCAGCATTCACACATAAAAGACCTTCAGCGGATTCAGGCACACTGCAGCGAGTCTGCCGCCGTAACCACATCCGCAGTCAATTGCAACATGGCGTTTTTTGCTGTAAACCTTGCCCATAAACTCCTTGCCAATTGCAACGGTTGGTGTGTGGGCGGTAACAAGGTATTTGTCGGAGAAATAAGCAGTGTTATAGTCTGTTTTTGCAAAAACAAAATCTTCTTCACTGTATTCTTCAAGGTCTTTGTCCTCGCTAAAATTGTTGATGCCTGCGTGGGCAAGGATGAAGGTCTTTCCGCCTTCTTTGAGTTCTTCATAAGGCGTGAATTCGGAAAGGTAGTCGAGAATTGCTTCTCTTCCTTCATCATCAAGGGCAAGAAAATCGGAAATTGTTTTTTCACTTTTCATTGTGAGCCACTTTGTAAGAAGGTCCTTTTCTTCGTTTTCTGCATTTTCAAGTGCCTTTTCAGTGCTTCCGCTTTCTGAAATAAGAGGAAGCAGCTTTTTAGCCATATATTCGTGGTCACCGAGAACGGGATAAACATTTGCTCTGTACATCATATCCTGCAAAATGGCAATTGAATCGTCACCGATGTCGATAACATCGCCGAGAACAAAAACAGCGTCCGTATCCTTGGGGCTGAGCTTTTCGAGCATCTGCTCATATTTTTCCTTGTTGCCGTGTATATCACCGATTACATATGTCATAGTTCAGATATCCTTTCTCTATAAATGTATGCATAAATTCGGAATTAACTTTTTATTTTGTAACAAGCAGCTCGTTATTCTCAAGGAACTCGTCGTAGGTTTCCTTCTTATCGTATACGCCGTCAGGTCTGAATTCAATAATTCTGTCTGCTATCGACTGAACAAACTGATGGTCGTGAGAGGTGAAAAGAAGTGAGCCCTTAAAGCGTATAAGTGCGTTGTTGAGTGCTGTGATTGATTCAAGGTCAAGATGGTTGGTGGGCTCGTCAAGAATAAGCACGTTTGCACCGCTGAGCATCATTTTGCAAAGCATACAGCGTACTCTTTCGCCACCGGAAAGCACCATAGCCTTCTTTGTGGCTTCCTCACCTGAGAACATAAGTCTGCCAAGCCAGCCACGGACATCTGTTTCAAACTGCAGGTCGGAATATCTTCTCACCCAGTCGATAAGGCTTTCCTCAACGCCGTCAAAGAATGCGGAGTTATCGGCAGGGAAGTATGCCTGAGAGGTGGTGATGCCCCATTTGAAGGAGCCTTCATCGGGCTCGAGCTCTCCCATAAGAATTTTGAAGAAGGTTGTTTTTGCAACGGCATCAGTGCCCACAAAAGCGACCTTTTCGTTGGGTCTTATTGTAAAGGAAACATTATCAAGCACCTTTCTGTCGCCAACGGTTTTGGAAAGACCTTCAACAATAAGCATATCGTTACCGATTTCTCTGTCGGGCTTGAATTCAACAAAGGGGAAGCGTCTTGAAGAAACGGGCATATCTTCTAAAACAAGGTTATCAAGAAGCTTTTTACGGCTTGTTGCCTGCTTGGATTTTGAAGCGTTTGCGCTGAAGCGTGCAATGAATTCCTGAAGCTCCTTCATCTTGGCTTCGGTTTTCTTGTTCTGTTCACGAAGCTGACGCTGTGCCATCTGAGTGTATTCGTACCAGAAATCGTAGTTACCTACATACATTGTGATTTTACCGAAGTCGCAGTCGGCAATGTGGGTGCAGACCTTGTTGAGGAAGTGTCTGTCATGGCTGACAACAATAACGGTGTTTTCAAAATTGAGAAGGAATTCCTCAAGCCAGTTGATAGCCGCAACATCAAGGTGGTTGGTCGGCTCGTCAAGAAGAAGGATGTCGGGGTTGCCGAAAAGAGCCTGAGCAAGAAGCACCTTAACCTTCTGTTCACCTGTAAGCTCCTTCATAAGGCTGTAATGGAACTCGTTGTGAATACCCAGAGCGTTGAGAAGAATTTCTGCATCACTTTCTGCACTCCAGCCGTCCATTTCTGCAAATTCCTCTTCAAGCTCACTTATGCGGATACCGTCTTCTTCGGTGAATTCTTCTTTTGCGTAGAGTTCTTCCTTGGCATCCATAATTTCAACAAGCTTGGGGTTACCCATAAGCACTGTACGGATTACGTCGTATTCGTCGTAGGCGTAGTGGTCCTGCTTTAAAACGGAAAGTCTTTCACCGGGGGTGATTGTTACGTAGCCCTTATTAGGCTCAATTTCACCGGAAAGAATTTTGAGAAAGGTACTTTTACCTGCACCGTTTGCTCCGATAAGACCGTAGCAATTGCCTTTTGTAAAGTTGATTGAAACGCTTTTGAAAAGCTCTCTGCCGCCATACTGCAGAGTTACATTGTTTGTACTTATCATATTATCACTTCCTATGTAAGAAATTTGTCTGAAAAAACTCACTAAATTATATTATACCATATTTTTGTAATTTTAGCAAACGTTTCCTTTAATATATTGTGATATTTTAAAAATAAAGGCTTGAAAAGCTGTGTTATAGCTGAAAAGGTATGCATTTGTTTTTTTCAAAAACAAATAAACTTTCCCCTAAACCCTTGCAATAAACGGAAAATAATAGTATCATAGAAAGGATGAAAAATATTTGAAAGGATGTTTTTATAATGTGGCAGATTAAAAAGGCATATTACAGAACATATCAGGTTGTTTTTAAGTTTGCAACCTCAACTCCCTTCTTTGACTGGTCAGAGCCCTTTGTGCTTGAAGGCGCAGGTGCAATCCGTAAGCTTCCCGAATTCATTAAGAGCAAGGGACTCAATAAGGTTCTTGTTGTAACAGATAAGGGTCTTATGAGCATTCATCTTCTTGATTCACTTTTCGAGGAAATGGACAAAATCGGTCTCGGCTATGTTGTTTATGACGGCACACAGCCCAACCCCTCAATCCAGAACATTGAAGATGCGAAGCAGCTTTATCTTGACAATAACTGCGAAGGCGTTATCGCTTTCGGCGGCGGCTCACCTATGGACTGTGCTAAGATTGCTGCAGCAAGAGTCACCAACCCCAAAAAGCCCGTTAAGAAAATGCGCGGCCTTCTTAAAATTACACACAAGCTTCCTCCTCTTTTTGCAGTACCCACAACAGCAGGTACAGGCTCCGAGGTTACCCTTGCAGCAGTTGTAAGTGACCCCGAAACCCACGAAAAGAACGCTTGTAACGACCCGAAGCTCCGTCCCAAGTACGCAGTTCTTGACCCTGAACTTACAGTTGGTCTTCCTCCCCATATCACTTCAACAACAGGTATGGATGCTCTTACTCACGCTGTTGAAGCATATATCGGCAGAAGCAACGTTAAGTCAACAGAGCTTTATGCTGAAAAGGCAACAAAGATGGTTTTTGAAAGCCTTGAAACAGCTTATGCTGACGGTAAGAACATCGAAGCCAGAAACAATATGCTCTGGGCTTCCTACTATGCAGGTATGGCATTCACAAGAGCTTATGTTGGTTATGTTCATGCAATCGCTCACAACCTCGGCGGTCATTACGGCATTCCTCACGGCCTTGCAAATGCAGTTATTCTTCCCTATGTTCTTGAATACTACGGCGAAAGTGCTCATGCACGCCTCTCCAAGCTCGCAGTTATCGCAGGCGTAAAGCTTGACGGCACTGACAAGGAAAAGGCAGAGGCATTCATTGAAGCTATCAAGACAATGAACAGAAATATGAACATCCCCGACAAGTTCGACTGCATCAAGGATGAGGATATCCCCGTAATTGTTGAGCGTGCTCTCAAGGAAGGCAATCCTCTCTATCCCGTTCCCAAGATTATGAACGCTGCAGACTGTGAAGCAGTTATCAGAAGACTTATGAAATAATAAAAAATCTCTCCGCACCTGCGGAGAGATTTTTTATTGGTCGGGATAATTGCTTTAAAATTTCAATGCACCGCCGATGCAATTCTGCATTTTTAATTTTAAAGATATTCCCTGAGTGCTCCTGCCAGCTCATCCTCTGTTGCAACAAGCCTTTCGGCAATTTCTCTTGAACGGCTGTCAGCTTGTGTGAAATCGTTAAGGTAAGAGCTTACCTGCTGAATGCCCATATTACAG
>JAXJQQ010000077.1:0-4838 GCA_036311065.1 Acutalibacteraceae bacterium
ACTCAATATGGTCGGAGTGACGGGACTTGAACCCATGGCCTCTTGGTCCCGAACCAAGCGCGATACCAAACTTCGCCACACCCCGATGTGCAACAGATGATATTATACCTTAACAAAACAAAAAAATCAACTGTTTTTATGAAAAATATTTACCGTAAAAAGAAAGAGGGTTATCCCCTCTTTCATATTTTGTTAAGTGCTTTTTCAATTGCTTCAAGACCCTCATCAATTTCGTCATAGGTAATTGTAAGAGGCGGAAGAAGACGGAGCTTTGTTTTTGCCGTAAGGGCAAGAGCACCGTAATTAATTGCTTTTTTAACAACGTCAGCCGCCTTAATGCTTTCATCAAGTCTGACTCCAAGCATAAGCCCCATACCGTCAACGCCCTTGACATAAGGCATTTTCATAAGCTTATTTTTTATATACTCGCCTTTTTCCGTAACTGCTTCAAGAAAATCTGCATCCATTTTTTCAAGAATATACCTTGCACCTGCAGTTGCAATAGGGTTACCGCCGAAGGTTGTTGCATGGTCTCCGGGGCCAAAGGTACCTTCTGTTTTAGCAGAGAACATCACACAGCCCAGAGGAAGACCGCCGCCTATTCCCTTAGCCGTTGTAACAATATCGGGCTCAATGCCGAAATGCTGAAAAGCAAAAAGCTTTCCCGTTCTGCCTACACCTGTCTGCACCTCATCAACAATAAGAATAATATCCTTTTCCTTGCAAAGAGACTCCACTGATTTTACATATTCCTTATTAAGGGGCATTACTCCGCCCTCACCCTGAATAAGCTCAACCATAACGGCACATACGCTGTCATCGGCAGCATTTTCAAGTGCTTCAATATCATTTGCAGGTACAAACATAAAGCCCTCAGTAAAAGGAAAAAAGTATTTGTGGAACACATCCTGACCCGTTGCGGCAAGTGTAGTAACAGTTCTGCCGTGGAAGGAGTTTACCAGAGTGATGACCTTGCTTCTGCCTTCACCGTACTTATCGTAGCTGTATTTTCTTGCACATTTTATTGCACCTTCATTACTCTCGGCACCGCTGTTTGAAAAAAACACCTTTTTCATACCCGTTTTATCACAAAGGAGCTTTGCTGCCTCAGTGCAGGGCTCGGTATAATAAAGGTTTGATATATGCTGAAGCTTATTAAGCTGCTTTGTTACGGCATTAACCCAGCCATCATCACAAAAGCCGAGAGAGTTAACACCTATTCCGCTTGAAAAATCAATATATTTTTTACCGTCAAAATCATAGCAGGTTGCACCCTTACCCTTTTCAATGGCGACGGGAAATCTGCCGTAGGTATGTGCAACGTAGCCTTCGTCTTTTTCTTTAATAGCATCAAATTGACTCATACTGTTACCTCACATCGTCATAAGGGTACCGATACCCTCATCGGAAAACATTTCAATAAGAATTGAATGGGGAACTCTGCCGTCAATCATAACGGCCTTTTTAACCCCTGAACGCACTGCCTTTTCGCAGCTTTTCATTTTAGGAATCATACCGCCTGAAATTATACCGCTTTCAATAAGACCTTCAACCTCGCTGACATATATATGAGGTATCAGTGTTGAAGGGTCATTTACATCTTTAAGCAGTCCGGGAATATCAGTAAGTGTAATGATATTTTCCGCCTTTAATGCGGCTGCAATTTCAGCAGCAGCGGTATCGGCATTAATGTTATATACCTGACCTTCACCGTCAATACCGACAGTTGCCAGAACGGGAATGTAGCCTTCATCAAGTGCGTTGGTAATTAGCATCGGATCAACCGAAGTAATTTCACCAACATAACCGTAATCATAGCCGTCATCAAGCTTTTCCGCTTTAATCATTGCACCGTCAATTCCGCAAAGGCCCACAGCCTTGCCTCCGCTGACCTCTATAAGCGATACAAGGTCTTTATTGGTTTTGCCTGAAAGCACCATCTGTACTATTTCGGCAGTTTTTTTATCTGTATAGCGAAGTCCGTTAACAAACTTTGATTCAATGCCTAAATCCTTGAGCATACCGCTTATTTCCGGTCCGCCGCCGTGAACAAGAACAACCTTTATACCCACAAGGGACAAAAGAATGATATCGGACATAACAGCCTGCTTCAGTTCAGGGTTAATCATTGCATTTCCGCCATACTTTACAACAACGGTTTTTCCGTAATATTTTTGTATGTAAGGCAGAGCTGCAGTAAGAACACGTGCCTTCATTGAATCTGTAATCATATTATCGCACATAGTATCACCTCAGGTACGGTAGTCGCCGTTGATTTTAACATAGTCATAGGTAAGGTCACAGCCCCAGGCGGTAGCAGAACAGTCACCCTGATTCATTTCAACAAGAAGGCTTATTTCGTCCTGAAGAAGAATTTCCTTTGCAATTTCTTCAGAAAACTCAATTCCGTAGCCTTTTTCGCACACCTTTACGGTACCCTTGCAGGAGGATAAGTACACATCAATTGTATCAACCGCAAACTCACCCTCAGTGTATCCGATAGCACAGAGTATTCTGCCCCAGTTGGCATCTGCACCGAACATTGCAGTTTTAACAAGCGAAGAACAGATAATGCTCTTTGAGATGTCCTTTGCAATTTTAACCGTCGGGGCACCGTTTACGGTACATTCAAGAAGTCTCTGTGCACCTTCACCGTCACCTGCAATGAGCTTTGACATTTTAACCGAAACTGACATCAGTGCATCACAAAAAGCCTTATAGCAGTCATTTTCGGAGTCTATGAGGTCATTTTCAGCCATACCGTTTGCCATAATGCACACCATATCGTTTGTTGAGGTGTCACCGTCAACGGAAATCATATTAAAGGTATCACAAACAACTGAGCTGAGTGCCTTCTGAAGCATAGCGGAGCTGATTGCACAGTCAGTTGTAATAAAGCAAAGCATAGTTGCCATATTGGGGTGAATCATTCCCGATCCCTTACAGCAGGCACCGATTGTAACGGTTTTACCCATAAGGTCAAGCTGTACCGCACATTCCTTTGACACGGTATCTGTGGTCATAATAGCCTCAGCCGCATCGTGGCCGCCGTTATAATTCATACTGTCTGCCAGTGCCTTTGCCGAAGCTTCAATCGGTGTAATATCAAGTGTCATACCGATAACGCCCGTTGAAGCAACAATAACATCATCGGCTGCTACACCAAGTGCTTCTGACGCTATATTGCACATCATTTCAGCTTTCTGCACACCGTCACTGTTGCAGGTATTGGCATTACCGCTGTTTACAATTACAGCCTGAGCAAAGCCGTCAGCAAGGTTGTTTTTTGTTACTGTAATCGGTGCACCGTAAACCTTGTTCTGTGTATAAACTGCTGCAGCAGTGCATTTAACATCGCTTTTAATCATTGCAAGGTCTTTTTTTGAGGTATTCTTTCTTATTCCGCAATGAATACCCGATGCAGTAAAGCCCTTTGCGGCAGTAACGCCGCCGTTTATAAATTCCATATCAATTCTCCTTATAAGCCAGCGGCTTCATCAAAGCCCATAGCTATGTTCATATTTTCAATTGCGGCAGATGAAGCACCCTTGCCGAGGTTATCAAACACGGCTGTTATTGTAACTCTTTCATCATTTCCGCAGATGTAAATTCTTAAGTTGTTTGTGCCTTCAAGACCCGTTGCAGGAAGAAATCCGCTTTCGGGACCGCTGTGCACAGTAATAAATTTACTGTTTTTATAAAATTCAATAAAATATCTTTTAAGGTCATATACTGACATTTTCACCTTCAATAAATCAGTAAAAATCGGCACAGATACTGCCATTCCGCAGTAATAATCGGCAACAATGGGGTTAAAAACGGGGTTTACTTCAAGGCCCGTTACCTTTACCATTTCGGGAAGGTGCTTGTGATTCTGTGAAAGACCGTACTGACGGGGGCTTTTGTAAAAATACTCTCTGTTTTCGTTTTCATACTCCCCTATCATTTTATTTCCGCCGCCGCTGTAGCCCGTTATACTGTGAGCCGTTACGGGATAGTTCTTCGGCATAATTCCGCCTGATACAAGAGGATATATTATTGATATAAAGCCCGTAGCATGGCAACCGGGATTAGCTATCCTTTTTGAATTTTTAATTTTATTAAAGTGTTCAGCGGACAGCTCAGGGAAGCCGTAAGTCCATTCTTCGTTTGTTCTGTGTGCCGTGGAAGCATCAATTACAACCGTATCCGGGTTATCAATAAGCTTCACTGCCTCTTTTGCAGCTTCATCAGGAAGGCAAAGAAAAACAACATCGCTTTCATTCATCAGCTTTTTTCTTTCCTGTATATCCTTACGCTTATCGCTTTCAATTTCAAGCAGCGTAACTTCAGGATGATTTAATAATTTATTTTTCAGCTGAAGACCTGTTGTACCTGCCTGACCGTCAATAAATACTTTTTTCATGGGAATACCTTCTTATTTAAAAATGCATACAATATTGTTAATTATACATTTTTATGAATAAATGTCAATAGTTTTATGTATATTTATTAACTTTATTAAGAATTACATTGTATAATTACACATAAAAAAGGTGCACCATTCGGTACACCTTTTAAATATTCATAAGTTAATTATTTAACCATTGAAGCGATTTCTGCTGCGAAATCGTCAACCTTCTTTTCAATGCCTTCGCCCTTTGCAAAACGAACAAAGCTTGAGAGCTTGATATCTGCGCCAAGAGCCTTAGCTACTGAGTTGATGTAGCCGTTAACATCGCCTTCGAAAAGGTCTGAACGAACGAAGGTCTGTTCAAGAAGGCAAACTTCCTTAACCTGCTTTGCAAGACGACCCTGAACAAGACCAACGAAAATCTTGTTTTCAGCAATTTCAGCCT
>JAXJQQ010000078.1:0-13178 GCA_036311065.1 Acutalibacteraceae bacterium
GGCTTGATAACACCCCGTTTTCAAACGGGCTTTCCCATTGCTTTCGTTTTATGCCCCGCCCCCAATCGCCGCCGCTCAGGAGACAGCAAATATTCTTCCCCGACGGATGCCGAAAAGGCTGGGGGAAAGCATTATCAAGCAGTAATGCACAGTCTTCGGGTTTACGCTTTGTAAAAGTCAGCTTGTAATTTCTTACGGAATTATGCTTTTATCCTTCAGTACAATATAAAATTACACTGAATAACTGTAAATTCCGAAGGTAGAACAATTCAGTTTTATCTGCCAAAATGCGGCGGACGCCCCGGCCGACGCCAAAAAGGGCGCTTTGCTTACTTTGGCGCTCGAATGTGCCAAAGTCAGTGCCCGAGCGGCATGAGCGTACGGAGTTTTAGAAAAAAATACATTTAAAAGTTTAATTAAGCTTTAGGTAAAAACTACACGGAAAACAACCCGGACACGTAACTGAACTTCAAACAATTTGCACTTATTGCCCTAAGTGTGTTGCAACACATTTTGTTTTGTGCTATAATTAGATGATTATACACATAAACAACAATCTCAAAATAAAACTATGAGGTGATATAAATGGGCTTACTTAAAAAGCTTTTCGGTGATTATTCCACCAAGGAAATTAAAAGAATAAAGCCTACCGTTGATAAGGTGCTCTCTCTTGAAGAGGAATACTCAAAATTAACGGATGCAGAGCTTAAAGCAAAAACTCCCGAATTCAAGGAACGAATCGCAAATGGCGAAAGCCTTGATTCCATCCTTCCCGAAGCATTTGCCACTTGCCGTGAGGCATCCTGGCGTGTTCTCGGTATGAAGCACTTCCCCGTGCAGATTATGGGCGGTATGGTCCTTCATCAGGGCAGAATTGCAGAAATGAAAACAGGTGAAGGTAAAACCCTTGTTGCAACCCTTCCCGCTTACCTTAACGCTTTGAGCGGTGACGGTGTTCACATTGTTACGGTTAACGATTACCTTGCACGCCGAGACAGTGAATGGATGGGCAAGGTTTACCGCTTCCTCGGTCTTACAGTAGGCCTTATTGTAAACGGACTTGATACCGAAGAACGCCGTGAAGCCTACAAGGCAGACATCACCTACGGCACAAACAACGAAATGGGCTTTGACTACCTGCGTGACAATATGGTGCAGTATATTGACCAGAAGGTACAGAGAGGCCATAACTTCGCCATCGTTGACGAGGTTGACTCAATCCTTATTGACGAAGCCAGAACACCCCTTATTATTTCAGGTATGGGCGGCCAGTCCTCCGAGCTTTATGCAATTGCAAATGCCTTTGTAAAAACTCTTAAGTGCTATAAAATTGCAGAAACCGATTCAAAGGTCAACCTTGAGGATGTTGCAAAGGAAACAGGTGCCGACTATATCATTGACGAAAAGGCTAAAAGTGCCAACCTTACAAAAAGCGGTATTCAGAAGGCTGAACGCTTCTTCAATGTTGAAAACCTTTCAGATCCCGAGCATCTTACCCTTTCCCACCATATCAATATTGCCATAAGAGCCCACGGCGTTATGACAAGGGATATCGACTATGTTGTAAAAGACGGTCAGGTGCTTATTGTTGACGAATTTACGGGTCGTATTATGATAGGCAGACGCTATAATGACGGTCTTCATCAGGCAATTGAAGCCAAGGAAAACGTTAAAATTGCAAGAGAAAACAAAACCCTTGCAACAATTACCTTCCAGAACTATTTCCGTCTTTACAAAAAGCTTTCCGGTATGACCGGTACTGCCATGACAGAGGTTAACGAATTCAGAGAAATCTATTCTCTTGACGCTGTTGAAATTCCCACCAATAAGCCTCTTGCAAGAGTTGACAATTACGATGTTATTTATCAGACAGAGCAGTTCAAGTTCAATGCAATTATTGAACAGATTCTCAAATGCCACGAAAAGGGACAGCCCGTACTCGTTGGTACAATTTCAATTGAAAAGAGTGAAAAGCTTTCTGCCGCACTTAAAAAAAGAGGTATAAAGCATAACGTTCTTAATGCTAAGCACCACGAAAAGGAAGCTGAAATCGTAGCTCAGGCAGGTAAATTAGGTGCTGTTACAATCGCTACCAATATGGCAGGCCGAGGCACCGATATTATGCTTGGCGGTAATGCCGAATTCCTTGCCAAGAGTGAAATGAGAAAGCTTGAATATCCTGAAGAGCTTATTGCTGAGGCTACCGCCTTCGGTGACACAGATAATGAGGATATTATCGAAGCACGACAGAAATTCAAGGAGCTTGAAGCAAAATACAAAGCTGAAATTGCCTCTGAGGCTCAGCAGGTAAGAGAAGCCGGCGGTCTTTTCATCATCGGTACAGAGCGCCACGATTCAAGACGAATTGACAATCAGCTCCGCGGACGTTCAGGCCGTCAGGGCGACCCCGGTGAAAGCCGTTTCTACCTTTCAATGCAGGACGACCTTCTCCGTCTTTTCGGCGGTGACAGAATGTATAATATTATGAACACCCTTCCTGTGGACAACGATATGCCCATTGAAGTGGGTATGATTACAAAGCAGGTTGAGTCCGCACAGAAGAAGGTTGAGGGCAATAACTTTGCCGTGAGAAGAAACGTTCTTGCATTCGACGACGTTATGAACCGTCAGAGAGAGATTATTTACGGTCAGCGTGACAAGGTGCTCAAGGGTGAGGATATGAAGCCCGTTATCACAAAGATGATTGACGACTCCATTGGCGACACCGTTGAATTCTTCTGTCCGTCAAATATTCCTTACGATGAATGGCATCTCGGCTCACTTCGCGAAAAATATCTCGGCTGGCTTACAACTGAGGATGATTTCACATCCGACGAGAAGATGAAGGCTGACGAAATATATGAAATGCTCACCGAAAGAGCCCACGCCCTTCACGATGAAAGAGAAGAAAAGTACGGCGAAGAGGCTATGCGCGAAATTGAAAGAGCAATGCTCCTTCGTAATGTTGACCTTAAATGGATGGATTATATTGACGCTATGGATGAGCTTAAGCGCAGCGTAGGTCTTCTTGCCTACGGTCAGAAGGACCCCGTAATCGCATTCAGAGAGCTCAGCTTTGATATGTTCGACGAAATGACCTCATCAATCCGTGACGATACGGTTAAGGTTGTGCTTTCCGCTCAGTTCAAGACCGACGAAGAGGTTAAGCGTGAGCAGGTTGCAAAGGTTACCTCAGCTACGGGCTCAGGCGACGGAAGTGAAAAGGGCAGAACAGTCCGTAACGATAAAAAGAAGGTTGGCGTAAATGATCCCTGTCCCTGCGGAAGCGGAAAGAAATACAAAAAATGCTGCGGCAGACCCGGCGTAGCTCAGTGATAAAAAACGCATTTACCGGTTTCGGTAAATGCGTTTTTTAGTAGTCAGTAGTTAGTAGTCAATAGTTAGTAGTCAGTAGTCAGAAAAACCGTCGCGGTTGCGACGGTTTTTTAATCTTTATTTCTGTTGAAAAATCTTCCAAGTTATGCTACTATAGATTTGATAAAAATTCAGGAGGAAATATTATGGAATCAGCAACAAAAATTATTTCAACAATTCTCGCATTGCTTTTCACTCTTACAGCAAACATAAACGCACTTTTCAACGGTGATATTTATCCCTTTGAGTCAGCTTCCAGAGTAGTCGGCTTTGAAACCTTTTCAAGAAGTCAGGGTGTTACAACCGACGGTGAATACTGGTACTTCAGCGGCAACGGCGGTCTTGTAAAGGTTGACATTGAAACAGAAAAAACTGTTTGTAAGAATACAAACGCCCTTGAAGAGCTTGAACAATACAATGCCGACCATATCGGCGGTATCAGCTATTATAACGGATATATCTATGCAGGCGTTGAAGACGGAGACGATTACGATTATCCCATAGTAGCGGTTTACGATGCCGAAACTCTTGAATTTACAGGAAAAAAGGTCGTTTTCAGCACTGAAATGATGTCCCACGGCTGTCCCTGGGTGTGCTGTGACGGCGAAAGAGGAGTTTTCTATATCGGTGAATGCGACGATACAAAGGAATTCTACTGCTATGACCTTGAAACTCTTGAGTATGTGGAAACTGTAGAGCTTACGGGTACCGTTGATGAGATTCAGGGCGCAGAGATGTATCAGGGATATATGTACGCTGCAACCAACGATAAAACAAGGGCAGTTTACAAAATCGACCTTGAAAGCGGAAATATCGTAAAGTATTTTGACCGAATTATGTATGAATACTCCATTATCAAAAACTTCGGCGGTGAAGGTGAGGGTATCACCGTGCTTCCCATGGAAGACGGAACTCTTTTCCACGCCCTTGACATCGGTGCACTTTTCATTGACTCTAATCTGAGACATTATAAGCCCGTTGAATAAACAACAAAGTGGCAGTTGCTTTTTGAAGCAGCTGCCAATTATATTATTGCTTCTGAGTTGTTTTCATTTTCTGCCAATTATAAAAACCGTAAAGATCATTAAAAAGAAAAGCTACAAAGCATATTATCATAGGAAGATAAGACGGATCCTCTTTTGATGCAAGTATCCATAGAATTATAAGAATAATATCGTTACAGCTGTAAGCTATTGCGTAGTATGGGCTTCTGAAAAAGGTAAGGCAGGATGCGATATAACTTGTGGTAACGGAAACAGTGCTTAATAACAGGCTACGGGTGTTGAAATATTCAAGGATAAAATAAAATATAACCGTTATCAATATTGCTGATAAAGAAACAAGTGAGATTTCTTTTCCTGTAAGATTATGCACCCTGACCTGCCCCGTTGCCTTATAAGGATGCTTTAACCAGGAAACAACAGCGGCAATTGCCGCAGGAGCAGACATGCAAAGATAGGTTATCATTTCTCCGTAGTATCTGAAGTTGAAAGAAATAACACCGTAAAACAAAGCAAACACAACGGTTAGAATCTGCCCGATAACATAACCCTTTGCAACAAAAATCAGTGCAAAGGCACCTATAACGGATGCAATAAGAGTAAGAATATCCTCTGCGCCCGAAAGAACAAATGAAGCTACGGCTGCTGCAACCGATGTTAACAGCAGAGCTGCTTCAATTTTTGAAAGATTGAAAATTTTGATTTTAAGCTTCATAAAACCTCCTAAAAAAAACAAAACACCCCCGGTGTGTATCTTCAAAGACCTAACGATACACAAGGGAATGCAATGCATTCCGTTACCCGGTGGCAACCTTATTTTTTTATAATACTAACATAACACACTTAAATTGTCAACAAAAAACTGCCGTAGAACAAATTGCTCTACGACAGTTTTTTTGTTTTATTTAACATTGGAGAGAACCGCCTGCATAGTCTTATTAGCAACGGGAACAGCTTCATTGAAGCCCCAGCCACCGTTCTGTATACAAACAACAATTGCATAAGGAAGGTCTGCTTTCTGCGAAAAGCCAACAAACCAGGCGTGGCTTTTTTCTCCCTTTACCTCGGCAGTACCCGTTTTTCCGCACATTTCAAGATTCGGTAATCTGCTGTCACCGTAATAATTTTTAACATTGGAGCGCATAAGCTTTTTCACCTTGTTTGCAGTCTCGGCTGAAAGCTTGACAGCTGTGTTCTGCTTGTTCTTTACGTCCATAATCTCTGAGGATTCTTCAACAACATAAGGTGTCATTGCGATGCCGTCGTTGGCTATGGCTCCCATAAGCATAAGCATCTGGCAGGGATTGATAAGGGTTGTGTACTGACCGATACCTGCCCATCCAAGGTCAAGCTTTGTGCTTTTTGAAACATCAAAGGAGCTTCGAACGGTAGTCGCCTTGCTGACAGTCACCTTTTTTGTAAAGCCAAGGTCACGCATTGTCTGTGTCATAACATCCTTGCCTACCTCATTGGCAAGCTGAGCAAAAACACAGTTGCAGGAAACATTGAGGCCTCTTTCAAGGTTGACTGTTCCGTGAACACCGTTACATATAACCTCACCTGCGCCTGTTTCGTATTTGCCGTTGCATTTAAATTTTTTTGAATAAAGGTCGGGCAGATTTTCGATTGCCGCAATGGTGGTTACAATTTTAAAGGTTGAGCCGGGAGTAAAAACACCTGAAAGAGCACGGTTCAGGTAAACGCCTTCATATTTTGAAGAGTTCAGCTCATCGTTTGAGGGCTTATATTTCGGGTCATAGGTAGGAGCTGAAACCATACAGATTGTTTCGCCTGTTTTATAGTTATAAACAGTAACGGTACCCTTTCTGCCGTTCAGCGCCTGATATGCCGCCTTGCTGACATCCGCATCTATAGTAAGCTTTATGTCACAGCCCTCTGCATCGGTAAGGGTGTTGTAAATGCCGTCAACAAAATTGTAGCCGACGAGGTTTGAACGGTAAAGATTCTGAACACCCGTTGCAATGTATCCACCGCTGTCACCCACAACGTGAAGGGTGGCTTTTCTCACGGATGAATCATCGTTAAAAACTCTTTTTCCGTTCTGTGTGGAAACAAGAATTTTTCCGTCACGGTCATATATTGTACCTGCAACGGTCAGCTCACCGTTTGAATAAATGTGGCTGTTGGCTCTGTGAGCGACCCAGCTGTCACCGTTTGTAACGAAGGTATAAATCATTATACCAAGACCTATAAAGAAGGCACCGATGAGAAAGAGAATGATGTATGTTCTTTTTGTTGTGTTTCTCATTTTTTTACCTCCTTATGTCTTGTACATTTTAGGATATGCTCTGATATCCGCCGCTTTTATAAAGGCAAACAGTGCCCAACAGCACACCATACTCGAACCGCCCTGACTTATAAAGGGCAGAGTAACGCCTGTAAGTGGCAGAAGATCGGTGATGCCGAAAATATTAAGGCAGGTCTGAAAAAGAATCATAGCAGCCGCAGAGCAGGCTGAAATTGAATAAAAGGTTGAAGGAGCACTCTTTGAGCTCTTCACAGCGTAAATTGCTATAAATGCAAAAGCGATAACAATTGCAATAGCGATAAGAAGACCAAGCTCCTCGCAAATCATACCGTAAACAAGGTCAGTGGTTGAAGCATAAACGTGACGGAGCTTGCCGTTGCCGATGCCGAGTCCCTGCAGACCGCCGCTGACGGAATACATAAGCACTCTCGTCTGCTGATAGCCTCTGCCGTAGGCATCCTCCCATACATGGCGGTAGGCTTCAAAGCGAGCCATAACGTGAGGTCGGAAATAAAGAATGAGCACCGCACCGATTAAAGCCGCAACACAGATGAATATGATTGAACGCACATCACCTGATCGCATAAACGCAATAACAATGAAGGTGAAGAAGAAAATCAGTGCTGTACCGAAGTCCTTCATAAGGAAAAGAATGCCGATACATCCCATGGCAAAAAGAATATAAAGATAAATATTTTTAGATGTCAGAAGCTTATCCAGAGTTGCGGCACCGACGAAAACGAAGGCAATTTTAACAAACTCTGACGGTTGCAAGGTAATACCTTTAATTGAAATCCAGTTATACGCACCGTTGATTGCACCCACGAATTTATAAATATAAAGGAAGGAGCCTGCAAAGAAAAGAAGTGTGAAGACCATAAGAAAGGGTCTTATTGCCATAACTCTTTTAACATCCTTAAGGTACCACAGCAGTATATCGTAAACTACAACACCGCCGATAACGGTAATAAGCTGCTTTAACATGCTGTTCTCGTTAACGCTTGCCGAAAGGCAAAGACCGATACCGCTGAGGAAAAAGGCTATGAACTCAAGCTCAAAGTTGATTTTCTTCATCACCGTATGCATAAAGGAAACATAAAGCCACTCAAAAAGAATATAGCCTAAAAGCATAAAGGTGACCTTGAAATGTATCTCACCGTCAGCCAGAATTACGGGAGTGAAGGATACAACCTGAAACAAGGTTAAAAGAAAAAGGATGAAGGAACGGTCAACATAACGGTATTTTCTTCTTAGCTTTTCTCTTGCAGAAAGCTTGTTTGCCATTGTTCATTCCTCCTTATCTGTTAGTTTTATAGTAAAGTCTTTCGTCACCAAGTGCAATTATATCACCGTCAAAAAGAAGCTGAGGTGTGGTGACCTTATGTGTATTCAGGAAGGTGCCGCCGCCCGGTGCCTCATTCTGAATTGCCCAGCCGTCCTCATAAAGCACTAAAAGTGCCTGCATACGGGCAATTTCTCGGCTGCGGAGTCTTATATCGCACTTCATACCTGAGCCGATTGAAACCTCATTACCGCAAAGGATATACACCTCACCGCTGTCCTTATTAATAAGCCTCGGCTGATAGTAAACCCTTCTTTTGGGCGGCTGTTGCGGTGTTTCAATTGTATATGAGGATTTTGATGTGTGAGCATTGCCACCGGCATCGGGAGCAGATTTTTTAGCAGGCTCCGCATGAGTGTGGTGGTAGTCGCTGTAAAATTCCTGTTCGGAGATAAAATCTTCTTCATAGCCTTGTGAGGCGGCAGAGCGGTGATTTTTCTGTATATGCGGTATCTCAGCAGAGGCAGACGTTTTATTGCCCTTCTTCTTTTTCTTACCTACGGGCTGAACGGGATCGTCAACGACCTCAAAGCGGAAATGCATATTGCTTAAGGATATTATATCGCCGTTATTCACTGTTGTCTTTTTCTCGCACATAACTCCGTTTATCTTTATTCCCGATTTTGAGTTAAGATCATAGACGTACCAGCCGTCAATTCTTCTTGAAATTACGGCATGGGAACGGGAAACCGTATTGTATGTTACGGTTATGTCGCAGGAGTTACTTCTGCCTATTGAGGTTTCCCACATATTAAGGGCATATTTTTCTCCTGTTTTCATATCGATTATGTAGCCGTATATTTTCTCCTTCGGGTGACCGAAAAGCAGAGTCATAATGCATTTTGTAAGAAGAATAAAGGTAACGGCAGGAAGAATATATCTTGAAGCTGCGGTTATAAGCTCCATACTGTAACCTCCTTTAAACAATTAATCTATTATAGTTTAACATATAATAGATATAATGTCAAAATATCGGAAGCAAAATGAAAAAAGACATTGCAAAAAACGTACATTGAAACAAGAATGATAAGCGGGTAGAATGCAAAATAAAAAAGGCTGTTTTCACAGCCTTTTTTATTTTTATTAATAATTTTCTTTTCTTACTTCAAAATAGCTCTGAGGATGAGCACATACGGGGCAGATTTCGGGAGCCTTCTTACCCATTACAAGGTGACCGCAGTTACGGCATTCCCACATTGTTTCCTCGCTCTTTTCAAATACCTTCTGCATTTCAACGTTTGAAAGAAGTGCACGATATCTTTCTTCGTGGCTCTTTTCAATTTCTGCAACCATTCTGAACTTTGCTGCAAGCTCTGTAAAGCCTTCTTCTTCAGCTTCCTTTGCGAAGGTAGCATACATATCTGTCCATTCGTAGTTTTCGCCTGCGGCTGCAGCTGCAAGATTTTCTGCTGTGTTGCCAAGCTCGCCGAGAGCCTTGAACCACATTTTTGCATGTTCCTTTTCGTTATTTGCGGTAGCTTCAAAAATAGCTGCTATCTGCTGATAGCCTTCTTTTTTTGCAACTGATGCAAAGTATGTGTACTTGTTTCTTGCCTGTGATTCACCGGCAAAAGCTTCCATAAGATTTCTTTCGGTTTTTGAGCCTTTAAGTTCCATAATAAAATCTCCTTTAAAAAAATTCAGTGGCATAGCCTTGGATATAATTTACCATCTAACATAATTTTTGTCAATAAAATTCTTAATATTCAACCCGTGCACATTAAATATTCTGTTCATCAAGGCTGAGGTAAAATCCGGGAACAAACTCACGTACAAACTCATCAGCCTCGGGTAAATTCATGCCTTCAATTGATTTCTGTGTGCTTTCAAGAGCCTTTGAAAATTCAAGATTGCCTGCCTTTTTTTCTTCAATACACTTTATAAGTGCAGAGATTTTATCGGCTGCCTTTACAATTTTCCAAAGATATTCATCCTCTTCTTTTTTGAAAAAAGCACTCTCGTAATATTCCTTCATATCCTCAGGCAGCATTGAAAGAAGCTTTTCACTTGCCATATCCTCAACACGGGCGTATGCCTTTTTCATTTCCTCGCTGTGGTATTTTACGGGAGTCGGCATATCGCCTGTTATAATCTCCGGCATATCGTGGTAAAGGCCTAAAAAAGCAGCTCTTTCAGCGTTGAGGCTTTTTCCGAAGCGGATATTACCCAGAACACACAAGGCGTGGGCAATAACAGCCACATCACCGCTGTGCTCGCTGATGTTTTCTTCCCTTGTGTTACGCATAAGTGCCCAACGGTTAATATATTTCATTCTGCTGTGCATAGCAAAAAAGTTGTTATTCATTTCTTTCTCCTTCAGCTTGTTATTGCACTCTTTTTTGTTATTTTGTAATCTTCATCAATTCCCGCCGCAATGGTGAAGGGTGAGCTTTGGGAGCTGTCCCACACATATAAATATGCCACAGCGGTCTGTGTTTCATACCATGTTTCAAACGGGTGGATTATATAAAACAAGCAGTCACCTATATAATCAATTCCGAGGCTTCCTTTTTTTGAATACCAGCCGTAAATATCGTTTTTACTGTCATAGTCCCCATCTCGGTAAAGGGACAGCACCTTCTGCACGTCAGGCTCAGGCTGACCGACCAGCTCTTGCTCAACGGGTCTTATATCACCGTCAATTGTAAAAAGAGTATATTTTCTGAATTCACTTTTTTTAGTGGGATAAACATTAAGAAGCCATAGATTCATCTCATCAAAATAGGTCATTGTCTGAACGCCGAAATGTGTGTTGCCTGTGTAAAGGAAATATTTTCCGTCACAGGCAGGACCTGATTTATGGTAGGTTTTATATGAAAGGGGCTCAGAATAAATTTTCCACCAGGTTCTGACATCATATTGCAAAAGCACCTGATAATTGTTGTCAGGCCTTTCAGGCTGGGAATAAATTCCGCAGGCAACGGTAAGGTAATTGCCTTTTCCGCTGTCAAAGGAAGGGCCGAAGGTTATTCCGTCAAGACCCGTAACACCGTATCTTCTTCTGTATTCCTTTTCATTTACGGTAACCTTTGCTCTGAAATCGGCATAAGCATCCCTGAGATGAACCGTTCGGATAAGACCGCTTTTTACGGCATTAAGACCGATTTCATCAAGATTATCCACATCAATTATTGCAACATAAAGGGCCTTTTTACCCGGCGGATTGAGTGAGGAGTAAACCTTTCCGTCCTCTTCGTTAAAGCATAGATCACCCAGATGCCCCTTGATTCCCGTTATTGTTCCTATAACGTTACCCTTGAAGTCGCATTTTACAAGGGTATGTGTATATGAGTAATATATATATTCCTTTTTCATATCTACGGCTATACCCTGACAGTGAGCAACATCCCACGAGCCGCTTGCAAGAGACAGAGGGCAGATATCTATAATTGAAAAATCTGAAAAGTCAATAACCGGCGATTCTGTTACTGCAGGAGGCTTTGTTGTTACCGGCTGTGGCAGTGCCTGGGTTGTGGGCACAGTTGTTGCAGCCGTGGTTTGAGTTGTAGTTTCTTCAGAAAAGAGGTTTTCATAATTAAGGGATATACCGATATAGGCAGAAATACCTATGAGGGCAACGATAACGAGAGCCACTGCAAGTCTTTTCAGTATCTTCTTCATATAAAAACCTCCTTTCAATAAAACAAAAAGGCTGTCCGCCTAAAAAGCGAACAGCCCCGAAAAGTTTAAAATCAGATAATGTCGCCTTCCATACCGGGTACACATGACGCTGCATTGCTTTCGTCAGTGTCTATGTGCATTGCAAGGGCATATGAGGGGCTGACTCTTACTATAACATCACCGAAGGTGAGAGCACGGCCATCAGACACAACCTTAACGTCAACAATCTGCTTGTCGCAAAGGCCGTATTTTTCTGCATCAGCAGGAGTCATATGGATATGTCTTTTTGCAATAATAACACCGTCATTAAGTTCAACCTCGCCTTTGGGACCTATGAGCTTACAGCCGCCACTACCTTCAAGGTCGCCGCTTTCACGTATAGGAGCCTTAACACCGATTGAACGTGCATCACCTGCTGAAAGCTCAACCTGTGTTTCGGGACGTACGGGACCGAGGATTGATACACCGGGGAAGCTGCCCTTGGGTCCGATTACCTGAACTCTTTCTTCACAAGCGTACTGACCGGGCTGAGAAAGGTCCTTTTTCTTTGTAAGCTCATAGCCTTCACCAAAAAGGATGTCGAGCACTCTGCGGCTTACATGGATATGTCTTGCTGATGTTTCAACTAAAACGGGTCTGTTCATTTTAACGTTCCTCCAATATTAATTAAAATATATTTATATTAGACTCATTTTACAACATATCGGAATTAAATTCAACAATGAAATTGAAAAAATATAAATTTGTGGTAAAATAAGTGTAACAAAACATAAAAAAGGAGGTCGGATAAATGGAAAGCTTAAAAAATGAATGTCTCAACTGTAATGACTGCGGTCTTCGAGCCGGTGCCCGTCAGGTGGTTTTTGGTGTAGGCAACACAAAAACCAAGGTTATGTTTGTAGGTGAAGGTCCCGGTGAACAGGAGGATATTGAGGGTGAGCCCTTTGTTGGCAAAAGCGGTCAGTTACTTGATAAATACCTTGAGCTGATTGACCTTGACAGAAAAGATAACATTTATATTGCAAATATTGTAAAATGCCGTCCTCCCCACAACCGCGACCCGAAGCCCGAGGAGCAGGACATCTGCATAAGGTGGCTTCGTGAGCAAGTAAAAATAATAAGACCTAAAATTATTGTCTGCCTTGGCAGAATTGCTGCACAGAAGCTTATATCCCCCGATTTCAGGGTGACCGCTCAGCACGGACAGTTTATTGAAAAGGGCGGTATTCTGTTTATGGGGACCTTCCATCCTTCGGCCCTTTTAAGAAATGAAAGCAACAAGCCTGCAGCTCTGGAGGATTTTCAGAAGCTGAGAGATAAAATAAAAGAGCTCGGAATATAGAAGGGGCTGTAAAAAAAGTGCGGACCGCATAAACCGTGATAAATAAAGTGCTTCTGAGGATTATTTAATCCAAATAAGCCCTTTAAAGCATAAAAAACAAACAATAATTGCAAAAACTACGTTTTTGCGGTTTATGCTATAAACAAACTTCGCCTCTCGACGTACCATTGTACGCCTTCGGGTAACCCAAAATAAAGCAAAAAGCTTTATTTTGGCTCAGTTTGTTCA
>JAXJQQ010000079.1:0-3693 GCA_036311065.1 Acutalibacteraceae bacterium
ATTCTGAGAAGTTCTGATTTTATCGGAAAATCTTTTGAAAAGTACAAGCTCCTTATGAAAAATAATAGAAAAAATTGCACCGTGAAATGAATCGGTAAACACGTTCTCTGCATACTTAATATAATTAAGCCATTGCTGAGGGCCTGCGTCTTCAACGACTGTAAAGCCTGTATTCTCAAAGCCTGTATCATTTTTAATCAAAATGACTTTTAGCTTGTTTTTATCAGCATATTCTTTTACGACATTGACATATTTTGCATTGTAGGTAAGCATATAGCAGAAAATGTATTTTTCCTTTTCGATGCGGTCACTAATGCATTTTTCCCAATCTTTTCTCTCCAAAAGCATCGTGGGATCAACCATAACAGGATAGTCTTTACCGGTTATTCTTTTTAGAAAGTCACTACCTTGTTTTTCTCTTACTGAAACATAATCAAATCTTTTTACAAGGTCGCATATTATCTTTTCTTTTTTAGCAGAAGTGGAAGTTATACCAAAGCTTGGAGCATATGCTATCTTAGGTTTGTTATCGGGAACAAATGACAAGAAATAGGGCGGATTCATCAGATACGGCGACCATATCTGATCACTTCCGCAAATGAAGGCATCATAACTATTGCCAAACTTTCCAAGCTCTTCGGGTGATGAAACAAGCTCGGTAAGCTTAATATTTGAGTTTAAAAAATCAGAAAAATTTTCATTCTTTTTTTCGTTTGCAACAGAGTCTTTTTTGAAAAACTTTTCCTTGATTCTATAAACAACAAGAGCAGGCGAATTTCTGTTTACAAGCCAGTTTTTCAGCTTTGTTTTCAATGAGCTTATGTAATTAATGTTTTCAACCTCATAGCCTTCATTTTTCACAAAAGTATGCAATGCATATGCCTGTAATAATGTACCGTAGTTGCCGTTATACAGCCAAGTCATTATAGCAATTTTTTTATCAGCCATTTTTTCCTCCGAGTATGTTGTTAATCATCGTCTTATGCTCATCCGATACTCGCTGTGCGTCAAATTTTTCATATACTGCTTTTTTGCCGTTTTCAATAAGCTTTGTTCTGAGCTGAGAATTATTATAAAGCTCCGTAACGGCATCACAAACAGCCTGAGACGACTCAACCGGTACAAGCAGACCGTTTACTCTGTTGTCAATCAAAGTGGGAATGGCGTCCGTTTCACACGCTACAATAGGCTTTTGTGCAAGCATATACTCAGGCAGCACAAGACCGAAGCCCTCCCAGCGTGAAAGCAATAAGGCTGTATCAAATGTCGTTGCATAGCTAAGAGGATTTTCAACCCAGCCTGTAATTTTTAACGAATCAGCAAGACCGTTTTCCTCAGCGTACTGCAAAATCTCGTCTTTCATATCGCCGTCACCGACAAGCACAAAGTACGCATTTGGTATAGACTTTTTGATTTTTGCGGCGGCTCTGATAAATACATCAGGGGATTTTTGCTTTGAAATTCTGCCAACCTGACCTATTACAAAGGCACCCTCGGGTATACCGATTTTTTCTCTTGAAATTCCGTTATTAAGCTGTTTATTGCAATTTTCAATGTCTATTCCGTTCAGAATAACATTAAACTTTTTGGCATTTGCAATTTTATTTCGAACAGCCGATTCTTTTTCTGCCTCTGAAATACAAACAAATTGCGTGGTAAACAGAGCAAGCATCTTTTCAATAATGCGATACATTGCCTGCTTTTTTTTACCGCAATCCATATTGAATGCCCAACCATGCGGATTGTAAATTTTGATATTACTAATGCCAAGGTCAGCTATTCTTCCGATAGCTCCTGCCTTACTTGAATGCATATAAACAACATCGGGTTTAAGTGATTTAATAACTTTTCTTACCTGTCTGACGGAAGAAAGGTCGTGCTTGGCACTGATTTCACGCTGCATATTAATCTGAATGAAATCATCGGTTATTCCATCATAATCATCTTTTTTAAAATCATATGAGCATAAAAGTATGTTTTCAAATTTTTCACGATCAAAATACTTCAAAAGTGATCGCAAATATCTGTCAACACCGCCTGCGGCCTGTGCAATATGTAATACCCTGATTTTAGTCTGCATAATTGAAATTCACCTGAAACTAATTAAAACTTAAATGTATCTTTCAATCCAAGCCACTTTTTATCTTTATCTGAAAGATTAAGAGGCGTGCCGTCAACAGTGTATCCCTCTGAATCTGCATTGCCTTTATACTCACCGACAAGCTGCGGCCACTCAATGCCTATTTCAGGGTCATTCCAGGCAAGACCGCCTTCGTCACCCGGATGATAAAAATCTGTTACCTTGTAGCAAAACTCAGCTTCATCACTTAATACAAGAAATCCGTGAGCAAAGCCCTCTGAAATATAGAACTGTTTTTTATTTTCTTCTGTAAGCTCAACGCCGAACCATTTACCGTAGGTTTCGCTGTCTTTTCTTAGGTCAACAGCAACATCGAATACTCTTCCCTTAATTACACGAACAAGCTTGCCCTGCGGGTACTGCTTTTGAAAATGAAGTCCACGCAGAACGCCCTTGGTACTCATACTCTGATTATCCTGAACAAATACCATATCAAGTCCTGCCTCATGCATATCGTTTTGATTATAGGTTTCCATAAAATACCCACGGCTGTCACCATGTACTGTCGGTTCTATAACATAAAGTCCCTCGATTGGTGCTTTTGTAACTTTAATCTGTCCCATAGTTTTCCCTTTCCCTTTCCTATTATTTTATTGCATATTATCAAGCCGATATTTATAATACCGGCTCAGTCAATTAATATTCAATTTCTTTCAAATACCTCTGTAAAGCGTCCTTCCAGGTTGGTAATAATTCAAAACCGTTTTCTGAAAGCTTGCTTTTATCAAGCCTTGAATTAAAAGGTCTTTTTGCTTTTGAAATCCCGTATTCCTCAGTTGTAACAGGATTTACCTTTGTTGTATATCCCGCCTGCTTAAAAATCTCACAAGCAAAATCATACCAGCTGATATATCCGCCCTCGTTTGTAGCGTGATAATAGCCATACTTATCTGTTTCACACATATCGACAAGCAATCTTGATAAATCGTATGTATAGGTCGGTGTGCCTATCTGGTCATTTACCACCTTGAGAGTATCAAATTTTTTGCCAACATTAAGCATTGTTTTTATAAAGTTATTGCCGTTTACACCAAATACCCACGCTATTCTCACTATGAAGTAATTATCAAGCGTACGGCTTACAGCCAGCTCACCCTCAAGCTTTGTTTTACCGTAAACATTGAGAGGAGCATAATCTTTACAGTCAGCGGTCCATGGCGCTGTTCCCTGACCGTCAAAAACATAGTCGGTAGAAATGTATACCATTTTAGCAGCTATGCTTTTACAGCTTTCGGCAATAAACCTTGTACCGTTTACATTAATCGCAAATACTTTATCTTTGTTTTCTTCGTCCTCGGCAGCGTCTACCGCTGTCCATGCTGCACAATGAACAACAACATCAGGATTTATTTCGGAAATTGTCTTTTTAACAGCAGCTTCTTCTGTAATATCAAGCCTGACATACGGCATTGACGTTACCGCTGTGCCGTCCTGTACACCTGCATAGCTTTCTGCAATATCCGAACCGATACCGTCATATCCACGCTTTGCAAGCTCATTCATAACGTCATGTCCAAGCTGTCCTGCAACACCTGTAACTAATACTTTCATTA